>JAAEOA010000287.1 GCA_024223715.1 bacterium
AGGCCTTTGGCAGACCAGTTGCAGAAACTGCCCGTAATGCGCACCGTTTTGGCTCGTGGAAAATCTGCCTCAAAGACAACACCAGCCTGAGTAACCTGAGGGCCATGCAAAAGAGCAACCCAATGGTCGAGAGCTGCTACCGAGACATCAATTTCCTGCTCCGAAACTTCCAGAGCCAAGTTTCGAAAATCAAGGGCTCCCCGGGATTCCGAGTCATATTGAACAATGGGAACACCAGATCCGGCAGCCTCTTTAAAACGAACAGTATGGTGAATGATGGTATCAAAGAGCTCACCATCATAAAGGTCGTCCAGCTCTTCCATTATTTTGCGAACAAATAGCGGGCGGGTATCGAAATCAGACATGAGGATATGCGGGACAATGTCGTGGCCCTTTTTTTCTCTTAAAACTGAAAGTGTTTCACGCATTTTTCGAACAGCCTGCAAACTGTAATAACTGGGGTCAACGGGGATGATGATTTCACTGGATGCCAGAAGCGCATTGAAAGTCAGCAGGCTCACACTGGGTGGACAATCGATCAGGACGTAGTCATAATGCATTGCGCTGCGTCGAAGATTGTTTCGCAGGCGATACTCTTTTTCCTGCTCTCGGGCAAGAGTTTGTTCCACGGCACTCAACTCAATGGCTGCGGGAACCAAGTGTAAATTGGGAGTGATGTCCAGGTAGGCGTCTTCAACCAAAATATCACTGGTTAAATAAAGATCATAGGTGCTGAGACTGAAATCTCGTTCCCGGAAACCAAAGGCCAGGGAAGCATGTCCCTGTGGATCGTTGTCAATCAAGAGAACTTTTTTATCCAACCGGGAAAGTGTCGCAGCAAGATTAGTTGCGGAAGTGGTCTTTCCGCATCCGCCTTTTTGGTTGGCAATGGCAATGACTCTCATCTCGATTCCTTTCGACCAAAAGTCTTTTGCGCTATCTACATCTCCAAAGGATCGGAATGATCTTTGGAATAACCACCTACTTCCTGAAAGGTGGTGTCTGGATGGATTCTGCGCTTGCATCTATGTCGAAAGAAGGCTCTGCAAGCCCTTCTGTTGGAATAATCATACTGGAGATAATGGATCTGTCAACTGCAAATAAAGATTACTTTACCAAAATTCCCCAAGACCAAAACATGCAAATGAAGCGAAACAAACCCAACGGTAATCCTGAACAGACGTGTACAAAAAGACTAGCGGGAAACAAATACTGAAAAGCGGTGGAGATAGAATACAGGTGGGAAATAAAAAAATGGAGCGGGCAACGAGACTCGAACTCGCGACAGCTACCTTGGCAAGGTAGTGCTCTACCAGCTGAGCTATGCCCGCTCCGAAGGTTAAGGAGAGATAATAAGTAACCGGTCATTTGTCAAATTCATTTTGGGAATATTTTTGTATCGGGGAAGAAAAAACATGGCGTCAAAAAATGTCAGTCGACAATTTCCCGGTACAACTCCGCTGTAAGCTTGGTTACCCGATCCCAAGAGTAATGCTCGATAGCATGAATTTGCCCCGCTGCACCCAATGTTTCCCTTTTTTCCGGGTCATTCAACAGGCTTGTCAGTTTGGCGGTCAGGTCATTATGGTCCCCACTTTTGAACAAGACGGCGTTTCCACCGGCAGCTTCCACATTTGGGGGGATATCGCTGACAAGACAGCAGCGCGCATAACTCAGGCCTTCAAGAAGAGTGATCGACAAACCTTCAAGTGTACTTGGCAAAACAAGCATTTCTGCGTTGGTGTACAATTCATCCAGTAAAGGACCATGAATGTACCCTAGAAATTCCACTCCCGCCGGGGCCATGGCCTTCAACTTATCGACATAACCCGGTGTGAAACCAGCATCTCCGGCAATAACTAATTTGAATCGATTGCGGATGGTTCCAGGCAAATTCCCCCAGGCATCCAGCAAAAGGTGACAACCCTTTTCGGGAACCAATCGTCCAACAAAGAGCACAAAGGGACCATCGATCCCCTGTTTTAATAGTAATTCCGGCGTTCGGTAAACAGGCGGGACAATACCATTGGGAATATAATCGGTTGGGCGTTTGTGAGCATCCAGGTAATGTTTGCGCAAGGCTTTGCTCACAACGATGGTGCGGTCAGGTAAATTAACACTGGCACTTTCACCCAATTGAAGAACCTGAGTCGCAAAGCTTCCCCATTTGTCGCGTTGCCAGTCCAGCCCGTGTACCGTAACTACTGTTTTCTTTCCTGCCAACCAGCGCGGAATACCTGATAACAAGCCAGGTCCAAGGGCATGATAATGAACCACATCCACTTTTCGAAAAAGAGCATCAGTGGTGCAGGCAATGGTATGACTTATGGCATCAAAATGTTTGGTGGGTAGACTCGGCAATTTAATAATTTTTACCCTCTGCAGATCACAAGGGCCCGATTCTGAGCTGTAATGGGGCCGACTATAAATGTCGACCCCAATATTCATCGGTCCCAGACGCGCAGCCAGTTCGGCCACATGTTTCTCAATACCTCCGTGAATGGGAGGATATCCTTTCTGGCCAATCATTGCCACGCGCACAGGTCTTTCAGACATGGTTCCCTTTACCTCTAGTCATCAAAGACCAGATCTATGGGGCTTCCACCGTTTTTAAGACTCTCACAGGCTTTCTCGAGGACTTGCACCACGCGCAGACCATGATGACCTGTACTCAGGCCTTTTTCTTTACCGGCAATCACATCAAGGAAATGTCCGGTTTCAGCCTTCAACGGTTCAGCAGAAGCGATTTGGGGTACAAAAATGTCTCCTGAACGGTACGAAAGCTGGAATTCACCAAATCCTTCGTAATGCGGAGCCACATCGACACCTTTATCAAAGACTCTAATTTTTTCAGAAGGATGCACATCATCGTAAACCAGCATTTTGCGACTGCCAACAAAGGTGCATTTGCGAATTTTGTTGGGATCCAGCCAACTGACATGAATGTTAGCCAAACGTCCATCAGGGTATTCCAAAGTGACAAAAGCCACATCCTCAATGCCCAGGTCTTTTTGCACATAGCAGTGACCTGTAGTATTTACCCGCACAGGATTGGCGTCGAATAAATAGTTCAGCATTGCCACATCGTGAGGTGCGAGGTCCCAAACCACATTGGCATCTTTTTGGAAAAGGCCAAGATTAACCCGTTCGATGTTCACGTAGTGGATGTCTCCCATCTCACCACTTTCCATCAAGGATTTGATTTTGCGGACAGCGGCAGTGTATACAAAAGTATGCCCCACCATGATTTGTAGATTTTTACTGTCAGCCAGGGCATTCAGGGCTTTGCAGTCAGCACTGTTGGTTGCCATGGGTTTTTCCAGAAACAGGTGTTTACCGGCTTCCAGAACTTCTGTTCCCAGAGGGAAGTGAGTACTCATGGGAGTTGCCACCACAACGGCATCAATTTCCGGGTCTTCCAGAATTTCCTTGTAGTTGGTGGTTTTTTTGGTGTTCGGATAGAGAAGGCCCACTTGATGCAACCGTTTCTCGTCCAGATCGGCGATCACGCTCAGTTCGCAATCGGGTTGAGCATTGAAATTCCGAATCAGGTTTGGGCCCCAATAGCCACATCCGATCACGCCCACTTTGATCATTTTTCCACTCTCTTCCGTTGTTGGAATTAAATTAATGACAAGCACATACAATCTTGCCACCGGCCAAACATCGGCACATTAGCTTTACACTTTAGCCGAACACTTGAATTTGAAACTTATTGGAGGATGGCTTCCCTGGACTCGGGGGTCAAGTAAATAGAAAAGGCCCGGGCAAAAAACCCGGGCCTGTTTCCAATTATTTTTAGTACCCGCCAGTGCCTTTCAAGACAACAGGAAGGGTTTTGGCCATTATGACAATGTCTTTCCAGATGGACCACTCATTGATATAACGGATGTCCAGGCGGACCATGTCGTCGAAAGAGACAGTGCTGCGGCCACTAACTTGCCACAAACCTGTCAAGCCTGGGATGGCTTTCAGTCTTTCCATGTGCCAAGGCTGGTAGTTTTCAATTTCATAAGCAATGGGAGGACGAGGACCCACAAGGCTCATGTCACCTCTGAGAATATTCAGCAGCTGAGGCAATTCATCCAGGGAGGTTTTCCTCAGGAAAGCACCAATCGCAGTAATTCTGGGGTCACGTTTCATTTTGAAGACTTTTTCTCCGCTGTTATTAGCAGAACAACCATCATCATCACCGCTGATAAACATGGCAGCAAACTCACGATGAATGGCATCATCGCTATTGTGCTTCATGGAGCGGAATTTGTAGAAGTTGAATGGGGTTCCATCCCGTCCGAGGCGTTCCTGAACAAAAAGAACAGGTCCCGAACTGGATTTTTTAACCAATAAAGCAATAACCAACATCGCAGGGCCAGCAATCAGGAGCATTAGAGAAGCAACGAATAAATCGAAAGCTCTCTTCATCCACCCGGTTTGACCGTAGTAGTTGGTCGTATCAGCAGGTATGAACAATCTTGGTGACGTGGAGGCAAAATTACCTCCGACCGCATAGGCTGTCGCGTCTTCCTTCATGGTGCGAGATCTCCCCTTGCTAAAGCAAAGTGTGGGTGTTTGAGAGAACAGACATAATGAACGCGTTAGCTTTGGGTCATTCATTTCCTTAGAGCAGGAGCCTTGAACAGAAGTATAATACTGTGGCAGGCTATAAAAGTGGTTGAGCGATAACAAGTTTTGGGCGAGAACAATATTCTCTTCTGACTTGTTGATGTAGTATTATAGCACATGACCAACAATCACGTCTACCCTTAATTTCCGATTTTTTCATGAATTTTCGAAAGACGAATTCATGAGGAATCAGAAGGCACAACCGGACATTTCCTGCATGGATTATTAACTCCCCCAACCCGAAGCAGGACGATATTTTAACATATCATATGGGACTTGTCCACTCTTGTTTGGTATAGTGTAGTAAAAATCAGAATCAAAATCAGAAATCACCACAGTTTAAGTGGGTTCTGGGATTCATGGGCCTGCAGATTTCTTTTGCCTTTATGACTGGGAAAAACTATCCTGTCAGCAGGATTACCATTCAATCAGCTGTTCATTTTGAGAGGAGCTTAAAAGATGTCAGATAAAATTACCATCCAACCCACTAACGGTAAACTGGGTATTTTAACCCCAGGTATGGGTGCGGTTTCTTCAACTTTCATTGCCGGCGTCCATGCCATTCGTCAAGGCTTGCGTCTGCCTATTGGCAGTTTCACCCAAATGGGCCACATTCGTCTGGGCAAACGCACCGATGAACGCCAGCCATTGGTGAAAAACTTTCTTCCCCTGGCCGAATTAAACGACATTGCCTTTGGCGGTTGGGATATTTTCGAAGATTCAGTCTACGAAGCAGCTGTCAACTGTGGCGTCCTGGAAAAAGAACTGCTGGACCAACTTAAACCCGAGTTGGACCAAATCAAGCCCATGACGGCCGTATTTGATCAATATTACGTAAAAAAGCTTGAAGGAACTCATGTCAAGACCGGTACCAAAATGGAACTGGCCGAGCAAGTTATGCAAGACATGGAAAATTTCAAAAATGAAAACGGATGTGACCGTCTGGTTATGGTCTGGTGTGGTTCCACGGAAATTTTCATGGAAAAAACCGCTACCCACATGACCATTGAAGCCTTTGAAAAAGGTCTGCGTGAAGACAGTCGGGACATTCCACCCAGCATGATCTACGCTTATGCAGCCATCAAAATGGGTATTCCTTATGCCAATGGTGCTCCTAACCTCAGTGGTGATGTTCCTGCTTTGGAACAATTGGCCAAAGAAACCCAATCCGGCTTGTGCGGTAAAGATTTCAAAACCGGCCAAACCCTCATGAAGACCATCTTGGCTCCTGGCTTTAAAGCCCGCCAATTGGGTATTGCCGGTTGGTTCAGCACTAACATCCTGGGTAACCGCGATGGTGAAGTGCTTGATGATCCGGAATCATTCAAAACCAAGGAAGAGTCTAAACTGAGTGTTCTGGACACCATTTTGCAACCAGACCTCTACCCCGACCTTTATGGAGATTTGTACCATAAAGTACGTATCAATTATTACCCACCCCGGGGCGACAATAAAGAGGGCTGGGACAATATCGACATTTTCGGCTGGTGCGGACGTCCCATGCAAATCAAAGTCGATTTCCTGTGCCGCGACTCCATTCTGGCGGCTCCTTTGGTTCTGGACATGGCCCTTTTGCTGGATCTTGGCAAACGTGCCGGTCTGCCCGGTGGGATTCAGGAATGGCTGAGCTTCTACTTTAAAAGCCCAGTTATGCCCGAAGGCCTGGAAGCCGAGCACGATTTGTTCATTCAGCAAACCAAGCTGAAAAACACCCTGCGTTGGATGATGGGCGAGGAAGTCATCACCCACCTGGGTCGTGAGTATTACGAAGAGTAAGCCGAAAAGGCCTGTTGGCATCAAATGCCCAGGTGATTATTATGGCCGGCTTTGCATTTGCGAAGCTGGCCATTGTTTTCAACAGATTTCAATTTTTTTAACGGGAACCCAAGGAAAGATAACATGAGCATCAAAATTACAGTCATCCCAGTGGGCCCTCTGCAAATGAATTCCGTTCTCCTTACCAGCGACGACCCTGATCATCAGGATGCCCTCCTCATTGATCCTGGAGCTGATCCCGCAAGAATTCTGGAAACTCTTGATGAATCAGGATGCAAGCTGCAGGCAATTTTGGCTACCCATGGGCATTTTGATCACGTTGAAGGCGCTGCAGCCATTCAAGATGTTCACGATTTGCCTCTGCAATGCCACACAGACGATGTTTTTCTTATTGAAAACATGAATCAATCTCAAACCGCTTATGGCTTACCGACCTATCCGGTTCCCCGATTTCAGCCTAATTTAGCCCATGGAGATAGCATTGATTTTGCCGGTGTGAAAATTGAAGTCAGCCATGTACCTGGTCATTCCCCCGGGCAGCTGATGTTTACCTTCGAAGGTCATGCCATTGTGGGAGATTGTATTTTTGCGGGCAGTATTGGCAGAACCGACCTGCCTGGCGGCGATTTTCCCACCCTGGAAAAAAGCATCCGCGAGCGCATATACACACTCGCGGATGAAACAGTTATTATTTGCGGTCACGGCCCAAATACTACTGTAGGCCGGGAAAAAACCTCCAACCCCTTTGTTCAGGGTTGAGGTTCCACGTATAGAAGGAGCTTACCCTTCCATCTCCTTCTGCAATTCCAGAGCCTCACGCTTTTCAACTTTGGCTTTTTCCAGCTTGGCGTGTTTTTTCAGGAATTCTTTTTTGATCCAGTCACGATATAACGATGCTCCGAGGCATCCGCTATCGTAAGCATAAATGCTCTGGCTGTTGGCCGGAGCTTCTTCAATTTTAATGTTGTTGGTGATGACTGTTTTGAAAACATCATCAGCTTTGTAAACATGGCTTAATTCGCGACGAATGGGCTTCAAAAGGTCCGTACGGCCATCTTTTTGGGTCAGTAATACACCTAGGACTTGCAACCATACATTCTGACGTTCCTGAATTTTTTCAATGACTTCTTTCATCTGATGCAGAGTGGGAATAGCCAAGCCACTGCATTGAGTGGGAATTAGAGCATAATCCGCTGCAACCAGAGCATTTTGAGTCAACACTCCCAAATTAGGCGGAGTGTCGATGATAATCCAGCCATAGGAAGTTGACAGACTCTGAACAACTTTGGCCAGCCGATCATTGATCTGCGTTTTGGCCATGCTTTCCAAGGAAGGATTCGAAGGCAGGATGTCGATGTTTTCATCGTAAATAGTTGAAGTGATTCCATCTTGAGGAGTGATCGCCCTGCGCAGAACATCAAAGATACTGCGTGCAGGAGGTGCACCATCCATTTTGCCCAACAAAGTACTTGTGGCACTGCCATGAGGGTCCATGTCGATGATAAGACAGGAAGAAGTGATGTCGCTGTAACGCGTCAACCCAGCCGCCAGATTGATGGCTGTTGTGGTTTTTCCGGTTCCACCTTTATGATTGACTACTGCAATGACATTACTCATGAATAACACCCCTGTGTTTTTGAGACTAAATTCCGTGGATTCTGGGGATTCCTGGGAAATCTCCCCCAGAAAACCAAAATGGACGATTCTTCTGAAAACAAGACTGTGTAATATAGTAAAAAGGGTCCAAATTCGGAAGAAAATTCAGGAAAACAGCTTAAAATGATCAATTTTCAGCCACCCAGTTGTGTATTTTATCATATTTTTTGTATCTTTGCAATTAAAAATACAAAATAATTGAGTCAGATTTTCCTATTAACGATCCGCCAGGGAAAAGGTTCCGGCAATGGCATCCAAGGCGCGGAACATGGCCAGCTTATCCATTCCAGGGGCATAAACGAGCAAATCAAGACAAATGACACGATTATTTTTAGGGTCAGGAATAAAATAGCACCAAAAAGCTCCACCACCGGCAAATCGCTGACTGGTCCAGGCGCCTTCCAACTTCAAAACATCATGTTCGCCCAATTTTTCTTCGGACCATTGAAAAGTTTCTGCAATGACGTCTTCAGTATGTAGCTTCTCTCCCATATTTTGCCTCATGACTGCCAGAGCTGCCCTCTGGGTCATTAGCCAGGATACGTCTTCAGTTGCCAGCCAGCTGATGCTCACCCCCCTTGAGGGGGCTGATTGCAAGAGTTCCAGTCCCGGGAAACCATCCGGCTCAAGCTGATTCTGTGAAAAATCTTTCGGGATTTCCAAAGAGAAGCCAAATCGGTCCCGGTATGCATTCATCAGAGCAGTATTCAAACCATTGTAACGATTTCTTCTCTGCAGACGTTTCCGGCTGCTTTTTTCGAACAAAGACCTGATTTTTTCAGTTTTTTGCCCCAACAAACTGCTCAGGCTGTTTCGATCCCTTGAGGCAACCACAAGAACTGTCTGGTAAGTGGCCCAAGGATCATTCAATTGAACCAGACCGCCGGAACCGGATCGCAACCGATTCCAGGTTTCATCGGAAACCTGTTTGCGAACTGATTTTTCCAATTTCCCCCCATCACCAATGCGCAGAATAAGGATGGCATTTTTATAACCCTTGGCAATATCTAGCTTATTGGCAGGCAAGACATCGGGGTTAAACAGCCCTTCCTCTTTAATAACAAAAGTTTTTTTCGTATTCAGGCCCTGTAGGAATTTTCGGGCCAATGGTTCAATGTTCGGTGAAGAAACAACAACCGCCAGATCTGAATAAGATCCGGCGGCCATGAGAATACCTTTTTCATTATTTAAACCGCAGCCTGAAGAAAGAAATAGAACAGGCAAAATTAAAAGAGTTGCAAGACGGACAACAAATTTCACACCAAAACTCCCGAAGATTGCATTGTGGGATTGGGTACCCACGATTTATTTCTCCTTTAGACCTTCGGGCTTTTGCAGGCTTGTGTCAAGCTGAGCCCGCATCCAAATATTTTGTCGTTGAATCTGATACAGAGATTGGTTCAGTTGACGGTTTTGTTTTCGCAGAGCCTGAATAGTACGCAGGTCCCGGGCCGAGTCGCCAGACCATCCCTGATTCATCTCAGGGGATATTTTGAACTGATTAACCCTCTGATCAAAAGAACTTCCACTGCTGACGGGTCTGCCCATGCCGGTTCCAAAATTGTATTTCTGGTTCAGGGGCAAACGATCATTGCCTTGAACTATGGGAGATGAGTATTGTCCGCCACCCGAGGGCACAGGTTCATTCAACGGTCCAAAGAAGATGGCCAAAGCAAGGACCGCGGCCATACCCACAGCAGCAGCGCTGCCAAAATTCCTTAACCAACTCCACCGGTCCCTGGGTTTGTCTTCCCACGGATAAGCCACTTCACCAGCAGTTTCCTTCAAGGCCTGGTTAAGTTTCAATTGCAGTTTCCAGTCAAAATTATCGGGTAATTCCGGTTCAGTGGCCTGCAGGATTCGCGTTCCCATCAGCAAATCGTCGCGGTATTTGCGGCAATCGCCACAGCCATCCAGATGGCTGGTTAAGGCTCCAGTCCGATCTGGTGGCAGCACGCCATCCAGTTCAAGACTCAAATTTTCCTGGGCTTTGTTGCAACGCATGGTTTTCCTCTCAACTCACAATCAGTTTTTTTCGGCGGAACGGGCTTCTATTTGTTCCAATTCGGCAAGCAGGGTTTCGTTGGCCAGCATGGGCTTGATGGCCTGACGAAAGCGATTCCTTGCTCTATTGATTCGAGACCGGACGGTCCCCAGTTTAAGCCCTGTAACCTGTTGAATTTCTTCATAACTAAGCTGGTCAACTTCTCTCAGCAAAAAAGGAACCCTGTATTTCTCAGGAATTTTGCTGGTCGCTTCGTTTATTAAATCGGCCAATTCGGCCCTTTGAATATCTTCTGATGCATCAGCTTGTTCATCGGCAGGGTCGACGGGCATTTCATCCTCGTCAGGAGCCGGATTCAGACTGATGGTCCAGGGACGTCGGGAACGTTGACGCATTTTATTGCGTACCAGGTTCGTGGCAATGGTGAAAACCCAAGTGGAAAATCTGGCGATTTCACGATATTTGGCCGCATGAATGTAAACCCGGATCAGAGTTTCCTGAGTCAGCTCTTCAGCCAGATCCGGATTTTTGACCATCCGCAGAATAAAACTGAAAAGACGGCCCTTATAACGGGCCACCAGTTCATCGTAGGCCTTTCTTTGGCCTTGTTGAACTTGTACGATGAGGTCTTCATCGCGAACATCCTTAAGATCAGCACGGGCTGCTGCCGGGCTGACGGGGAATTGTTCATCTCGCGATAGGTTCACCGGATTCTCCTTTTTGTTTCCTGACGGACGGAACCGCAGGTTTTGTTAACAGGAGTATGCTTCCCAAGTTCCCAAAAAATTATGGGGAAAGGGAAATAATATTTCCAAGAGGCCACCATGGTAAAAAGGCCTCAGTGAAGTCATAAGTCACAGGTATTTCCAAATATTGGTCTAAATGAAGGATTCCCGGGTTGTGAGTTGAACTCAATTTCATGCCTTCAGGACCGGAGACCTGACCGGAAATGTTTAGAACGGTCTGCTCTCCAGCATTTCCCATTCCGCGATGAGTCAACTGGTGTCTCAAGCCCCGGTTGGGTGTTCCAGGAAAATGGTCCTCGAAATTGGGCTTGGGTAATTGCAGGCGTCGGATTCGGGATCTATTTTTCCATTGGGGAAAGACAGGCCGACATAAAGGCCGACCACCCGGGGAAATGTCTATTATTTCCCTGGGCAGCTCTACTGGTGTATCCTGTTCATCCATGGCCAAATAGGCCACCACCCGTAACCAGGTGTGAATTGAAGATGGCAAATCATTCCAGGATTCGTTCCACCGACTAAAAGTTCCAGCCTCTTGGGCAATTGAAATGACGGTCCAGCCTTCAAAACCTTCCCATTGGAGAATTTTTTCCAGAAGGAGGTCTGAGGGACCAGCTGCATCGGCAAGCACTTCAAATCTCAGGTTGCCTTTTTGATCGTGAATCCAACAAGCAGCCCCTTTTCGGTTCCAGGAAAAAACCTGTCCGGACCACTGTAAAAAATGGATTTTCTGTTGAATTTCAGGTTGTGCGGTATCGGCTGATGCTGAGTCAGCAAAGGCAGAAAGAGTGGTCCAGCTCAAGAGCAGAATAATCCCGCCGAAAAGGATCTTCTGCAACTTCAATGGCCACCACCTGAGCCGATGGCATCATCCAGAAGGTCCTCAAGACGTTCCTTATCGCCTCCCAGAAGCAGAGCCCGTTTGAACATTTCTTCAGCTTCAGACCCTTGTCCCATTTTTAAGAGTACCACACCCAGATGTTCAAGAATGATGGGATCATCGGGAAGCACATTCACAGCCTGGATCATATAATCGAAAGCTTTGTCGGTTTTACCCTGTTGATACAGCACCCATCCCATGGAATCAAGATAGGCACCGGTTCCCGGCCCGGCTTCCAGTGCCTGGCTGATTAATTTAAAAGCCTTGTCCAACTCCAGCCCCTTTTCGGCCAGATAATATCCCAGCGAATTAGCCACCTCGGCATCGTCAGGATACTTGTTCTGCAACTGCTCCAGAACCTGAAGAGCCTGATCTGGTTTGTCTAATTCATCATAACAGACACTCAATTGCAGGGTGGCTGGGACTTCCAGCCCTGGCCCATAGGCAGCTTTGGAAAAAGCATCGACAGCTTCGGTCAATTGATCGCAGCTACGGAAAGCATAACCAAGAACCAACTGCCCTTCTGTATCTGCAGCCGAAACCAGGCTTTTTGTTTGCAGAACCTGTTCTTTGAGGATTTCGACTTTGTCCTGTTGTTCCTGACTTTTCATTTTGGCTTGGAAATCGGATTCCCAGGCGACCAGCATTCCTCGCAAATATCCCAACCGGACTTGAGGATCATTTGGGGCAAACTGAGCACCTTGAGCAAAATGTTCCAGGGCCTGATTCATTTCACCCTGGCTCTCCAGTCCCCGTCCACGAATGAACCAAGCTTCACCCGATTCCGGGTAACGGTCGAGAATGTCATCTACCAGGTTAATTCCCTCAATGGTTTGTCCGGTTCCCAAATAAAGCCGGGCCAGCCACAAGCTGGGCTCAACGGCAAGAGTGCCCTCATCCCACAAAGGCTGCAAGAGATCGATAGCCATTTGGGGAACACCCTTTTGAGTGTAAATATCAGCCAGTTCCACTACAAAAGATGGGGGTGACGGATGAATAGGACCCTCTTCCTCAACAGGAGACGCTTCACCCAGCAAAGCCCGGAAATGAAGATCGGCTTCTTGAGCAGCTTTCAATGCGTCATCCGTTAATCCAACGGAAACCAGACTGCGGATAAGAATATCATGCAATTGAGGAGAGTCAGGGTAAGTAATCAAACCTTCTCGCAATAGATCTGGTATTTCATCCTGACGCCCGTTCTCATCGAGAATTACAGACATGGTCAGATATAACCTTGGGCCCTGGTCCGGCAGGCTCGCCAAGGCACCCCGGCAAACATCGAGGGCAGAGTGAATTTTTCCCATATTTGCCAGAATGGTAGCTTCTCCCACGATCACATCGAGATCCACATATCCTTGGTTTCTCAACTCACGGAGATCGGCAAGCGCTTTTTTGTTATCCCCAAGTTGCATATACACTTGTGACCGCTGAAGACGGTAGGCGGTTTTTTCCGGAAATTCAGTGACCAAAGTATTAAGGACTTCGAGAGCATCTTTGAAATAGTTGCCAGCAAAAAGGGCGGCCTGAAAGTCCCAGGCAACGTCTGGAACATCAGGGTGCGCACGGTAAGCAAAATGAAGGTTTCGGAGAGCCTCTTCAATATTGCCCTCCTCAAGCATATGACGGCCATAAAGCCAGCTGGAAGCAACTCCATAAGGCACATCATCGTTGGAAATCTGATTTTCAATTTCTTTGGAAGGATCTTCGCTGGAAGCCTCGGAAGCCCGAGTGTTTCCCACGGGATGAATGACAAAGGAAAGAAGGAATATTAAGCAAAACATTAT
>JAAEOA010000288.1 GCA_024223715.1 bacterium
CCCAGGGCTCTTTTTTGAATTTGGCGGGAATTTCACTGGCACTGCCTGGCAGGTCACGAATGTGACCATAACTGGAAGATACCTGATACTCCTTACCCAAAAAACGGGTAATGGTGCGGGCTTTGGCGGGAGATTCTACAATAATCAGCTTCAAGAAGTCGTCCTTCCCTGAGGTACATTTTCATTAAAAAGCCGGGCGAGCCCGGCCAAAAACTATTTTTGAGACCAGCTAATGACTGCTCTCAAGGCCTTCCGAGGCACCACCGGTCATTCCGGGTTTTTCGGCTCGAAAAAGGACCTGCTCAATGACCGTTTCCAGATCATAAGTAGTCATGGGTTTGATGGCAATAAACGAAGAATACTGCAACAGGGCTTCCATCTGGGCCCTGCTGATTTGCTCATTTTCAACCAGCTGGATCAAAAAACCCATTCCTTCAGGAGAAATGTAGTCCTGATCCGATTCTCCAAAAATCCGAAAAGCCAGATCCGATGGATCTTCGGGCAAAGGTTCCTGATCGGGTGTATTCTGGCGGCTGTATCCCCAATGAGATTCAATCCAATCCAACAGGCCGTGAACATCCGCCTCATCCAGGCCTGCATCAGCAACCCTCTCCTGAATGCGGTTTCGGCTGGGTGGACCATCTTCCGGAGGCACAGAAAGCGCCTCTAAAAGGATGATCAAAAGATGTTTCAGACGGTCACGTTCCGGATCCATTGGGTGCATTTCCTCACAGTTGAGCTGGCTTAATTTTCAGTCTATACAATGACAGACTTTCTCTCTTGTCCAGTAATTCCGCAAAATGGGGTTATTTTTCCCCACCTGTATTTAACTGCCACAGCATTTTTTGTACTTCTTGCCGCTGCCGCAGGGACAGTCATCATTTCGCCCCACTTTGTCCATATCCCTTTGAACTGGCCGATTTGCAGCAGGGTCCTGGGCTCCACCTTTACTGGTGGCACTGCTGGTATTCTGCTGATAAGCCGATGCTTCCTGATGAGAAGTCTGAACATGATCAACTTTTTGCTCTGGGATGGGTTCCTGCCGCACAATTTCAGCCCTCATGAACAGACTGACCGCTTGACGGCCAAGATTGAACATCATGTCCTGGAACATAGTAAAGGCTTCTTTTTTGTACTCAATCAAGGGGTCACGCTGGCCATAGGATCGCAATCCAATACCGCTGCGCAATAGAATCAGTTCATTGAGATGATCGCGCCATTTTTCATCGAGTATTTGCAACAGCACATATTTTTGAAGCTGTCCGGTCACTTCCGGTCCCAGACGCTCTTTTTTAGCTGAATACTTACCCGTAGCTTCCTTGGAGAGCAATTCGAACACGGCGTCATACCCGGAATTCAGGTGCTCATCGTTTTCCAACGGCAGAGGCGTAAGGAAGGTGGATTGGTAATCCAATGCCATTTTGTTCATGTCCCAGAAATCCGGGGCATCATCTTGATTGGCGTTGTCCTGAAAGATGTTTTCCAGGGAACCTTCAAAGAATTCATCAAAATCTTCACTCAAGTCCTCACCCAGGACCGCGCTTTTGCGCAGACCATAAATAACCTCACGCTGCTTGTTGACTACATCATCGTATTCCAGGAGGTGTTTACGAATTTCATAATTTTGAGTCTCTACCCTTACCTGGGCTTTCTCGATGGCTTTGGTCACCATGCTGTGGGTGATCACTTCGCCTTCCTCAACGCCCAGCTTGTCCATTACTTTGATAATTCTATCGGGGGAGAAAAGCCTCATCAGGTCGTCTTCAAGACTGAGAAAGAAAATGGCGGCTCCAGGATCGCCTTGCCGGCCGGCACGTCCGCGAAGCTGACGATCAATCCTGCGGCTTTCATGCCTTTCAGTACCAATAATTTGCAAGCCCGTATCCTGGTTTTCGTACATCTCCGGGGTCAGGTTGCTGTCATTGACCCATTTTTCCGGAAGGTCCAAAATACCGTTTTCAAGCTTAATATCAGTTCCACGGCCCGCCATGTTCGTGGCAATTGTTACTGCACCATACTGACCGGCTTCAGTTACGATTTCAGCCTCAGCTTTATGTTGTTTAGCATTCAGAACATTGTGGTTAATGCCCCGCAGCTTCATCAGGCGACTTAAAAGCTCACTGACTTCCACAGTGGTGGTACCTACGAGGACCGGTAACTGCAACTTATGCAAGCGATCCACTTCATCCACAATGGCTTTGTATTTTTCTTTTTTGGTCTTGTAGATAACATCGTCCATATCATTTCTCTGAATAGGACGATGAGTGGGGATCACCACAACATCGAGGTCGTAAATACCGTTAAATTCAGCTTCTTCTGTTTCGGCCGTACCGGTCATACCGGATAGTTTTGAATACATCCGGAAAAAGTTCTGGACCGTAACGGTGGCCAGAGTTTGAGTTTCTTTCTGGACTTGAAGACCTTCCTTTGCCTCCAAAGCCTGATGCAGACCTTCACTAAATCGACGGCCCGGTTGCAGACGACCCGTAAAAGTATCTACAATAAGAATTTTACCTTCTTGAATGACGTATTCAACGTCCTTGGCAAAAAGGCTGTGGGCACGTAATAGCTGGTTAACATTACTGAGCCGTTCATTTTTTAGAGCATATTCCTGTTCCACCTTACCCAGGGCTTTGGCTTTGGTTTCAGCATCGAGTTCCTCATTATCCTGGATGGCTCCTGCTTGTTCGGCCAAATCTGGAAGAACAAAAAATTCGGGTTCCTCCCGAGCCATCAGCTCCTGGCCCTTCTCGGTCAAATCGACATGGTTGTTTTTTTCTTCCACAGTATAAAGAAGGTCTTTATCTGCTTCCCACATGGCCTTGTCACGCATAAAACGTTCTTCAGTTCGATGGATAGTTTCAAGGACCCCGGGAATTTGACAAAGTTTTCGGAATCGCGGATTTTTTGGCCCACCATGGCTGATGCGCAGAAGGGTCAATGCTGTTTCTTCATCAATTTTAATATCTTCGTCAGGGCCATTGGTACGGGTAGCGCGCTCGACCTGGCTGACCCAGTCGTTAACCATTTTAGCCTGTTGGCGAACAACCTTCCCCACCATAGGAGCAAGAGATTCAAATTGATGGGTACTTTTATCCACAGCACCACTGATAATCAACGGAGTTCTGGCTTCATCAACAAGCACAGAATCCACCTCATCAACAATTGCATAGTGGAAATCGCGATGAACAAGGTGTTCCGACTGGACAACCATATTGTCCCGCAAATAATCGAACCCAAATTCATTATTAGTCCCGTAAGTGACGTCACAACCGTAAGCTTCCCGTCTTTCTTCGGGAGTCATCTGACCCAGAATATAACCTACGCTGCAACCCAGAAATCCCAGGACACCGCCCATCCACTGGGCATCACGCTGAGCAAGGTAATCATTTACAGTAACCAGGTGAGCGCCCTTGTCGGGTATGGAATTAAGATAAAGCGGCAAAATGGCTACCAGGGTTTTACCCTCACCGGTGGCCATTTCAGCAATTCTTCCTTTATGAAGGACAATTCCGCCCACAATTTGTACATCGTAAGGGATCATATCCCAGACTTTATCCTGGCCCCAAACGACCCAGCTGGCTTTTCTCTCGGTCAAACGACGGCAAGCCTCCCAGACAACGCCAAAGGCTTCGGGCAACATATCGTCAAGGCTTTCGCCGCCTTCAAAACGTTGTTTGAATTCGAGGCGCTTATCCCTTAATTCTTCGTCAGAAAGACTTTTATATTGTCCCCGCACTTCTTTGACCTTATCCAGCAAAGGCTGCATTTGGGCCATGTCGCGGTTCTTTTTGCCAAAAATCTTTTCAATAAAACCCAGAAGCCCGTTGGCCATGGGGACACTCCTCCGTTAAAAAAATCAGTGTGCCTTACGGCTGTCGTTTATGATCCACTGGTAAATCATCTGATCGACCAGGACCTTCTCAACATAATGTCTGGTTTCCGGATATCCGATCCAAGCCAGAAACACATCCCGCCGGGTACTTTCCCCCAGCTGTTTTTGCCAGCGATTGCAGGCTCCGGGCCCGGCATTATACCCTGCCAGAACTTTATAGGGATTACCTTCGTAGCGCTGTCTGTTTTCCTTCAGCAGGGCATCGCCTTTAGCGATGGACGTTCCTGCGTAACTCCAATTTCCCTGGCCGCTGCGGCTGCCTTTGTCCGGGTAATGAAAAGGCATTATCTGCATCCAGCCCAAAGCCCCTGCATGTGACCGCACTGAAGTCTCAAAGAGCGATTCATTCCGGGCAACGGCCAATAATAGTGCCGGAGAGTTGTCTGCACCAGCAAGAGCCTCATGAATAGCTCCTTTTTGAGGAACCGGATATAGGAAACATAGTTTTTCCTCTTTTGTCAAACCTGTCTTCTTCATGGGAGTGGCAACGCCCACAATTCCCCGCATATCATCGGCCAACAGAGCCAGCCCCAGCAGGGCATGCAGGGCCAAATCGTCTTTAAGGTGTTTTTTGGCAAAATCTGAAAAGGGACTAATGCCTGTAAGAGAAAACCCCTGGCTGTGGTGATGAACATCTTTGTCGAGTATCCATCTTAGCAATATATCCTTATCCAGTCGCTGGTTTAAAACTGGAGCCACTGCCTGAATAACAGACAGCATTTGGAGGTTGGGATCTGTTTCATTTTGACATCGTTTCAGTTCTTCACGGTATATCAGTTCAATATTCCGGGAAGAATTTTCGGAAATTAGAGCTTCTCCCCAGCGGGCCCACAACGCCCACAAGGGTGTGGCAGCGGTGGTCAGGAACTGCCTTCTTTCCGAATCACTGCAAGGAATGAGGGTAGGGGCCTGGCCTGCAGTCACCTGAGCCCGGCTACTTTCTTTCATGCCATTGAAAGAAAAGGCAACCTCCTCCAGTCCCATTTCAACTCTCCAGTGCGCTGTTTCTTTTTCATAAACAGCTAACTCATCACCTTCAAAAGTATTTAAAGCAAGGGTATGAATTTGCTTAGCTTTCTCCACTTTATTTTGAGCCAAAGCCAAAACCAAAGCCTGTTCCACCCATTGACGTAACCGGCGCCTCAAGCTTTGAGTACCGGACTTTTGCGAGGCCAACTCCAAAGCCAGGCCAAGGTCCTCCAGACCAGGATCCCATCGCCCGTTCAGCAAGTGCACTTCAGACGCCCTCCTGAGAACATCCATGCGCCAGCCCGAACTCAGGTCCGTACGATGTCCCAGCTGTTCATAGAATTCCGTCTGCCCCCTTTTGGCCTGTCGTTGACCGGAAACCCACCACCCCTGCAGAGTGAAATCCGCCGGAGGGTTGGGGTACGAAGCCAAATGATTGTTAAGGGCTTCTTTTTTGAGAATTTTCGCACCAAGACCCGCTTTAACATCGTGGGAAAATGACGAGGCTGAAATATCTTCTTCTTTGATCCAGGCCCGACGTAATCCTGCAAAATCACGAGCGTGTTCTTTCGATTTCATGGAAGGGGGAAAAGCCGGGTAACCGTTTAATTTCCTATGAGCCGTCCATATCTTCCATGCATTGCCTGTATCATAAGTTCCCAGTGCGTGTATGGATTGAAAAAACAAAGGCGGTGAGGTTGTCTCATGGGAAACCATTTTTTTCAGCAACCGCACTCTTAAGTCCCAAATAAAACGATCGCGCGTCGGTAGCCCCAGCAGCCGGCCTTCAGATTGAAGTCTTTCAGCAATTTCCAAAGCCTGAGTTTTGTTTTTGTCTTTAAGAGCTTTGAAAAAACTCATGGTCAATCTTTCAGCAAGAAGGTACTTGCCTTGGCTGTCCGATATGGTTTTCCAGTTTTTCAGATTTTCAACCCTGAGCCGATGCCATTTTACCCAGGAGTTGGCCTCTTCCAGATTGTTCATGGCTGCCAATAACTTCAAAGTCATAGCGGTGGATTCGGATGTCACATCCTGGCCAAGAAGCTCAAGGGCGTGGTCGATCCATGTTGAATCCAAAAAACCTTCTTCGAGCAGTCCCTCAGGGTATCCCCAAATCAGGATGATTTCGTCAGGATCACTCACCTTTCCCACTTGAAATTCCTGGAGGTACGGATCATGAACGATCTGAGCAATGGCCATTGTTGGTATAAGACTCAAACAAACCAAAATCAAACGAAGTTGGTAGCGAATAGGAAATAACCTGGTTGTCACTTGAGAAGCACCACCTTGTGCATTGAAGAAAAGTCGGATCCTTCCAACTTGAGATAATAAGTCCCGGAGGCCACCCGGCGCCCGCTTGTGTCTGTTCCATCCCAAAAAATCTGCTGGGTTCCACCGTATATCAATTTTTTGTCTATCCGGTGTCCCCGCAAATCATAAATCCCCAGAGTTATTTGTTCTTCCGTGGGGATGACAGCCAAAAATTTTACACCACCATGGGAAGGGTTGGGAAAAGGTCTTTGCAGATAAGCCACCGGTTCGGCACCACCATCAGGGTAAACAACAATGGAACGCGAAGCCACTTTTCCCTTGGGACCATCAGCCACCACTCTTAACTGATGGCGCGTCAAACCGGAAGGAGAAAGTTCATCCAGAATAAAATCTCCCGGCATAAGCCAACCTTGACCACATGAGGCAACTCTATTTTCCTGGTTTGGTAACGAAACAAAAACACCTTCACGAGCATCAAAATATTCAACAACAGGATTACTGAAATTTGAGGAAGGTTGAGGGTATTGCCAATAGAATCCTTTAGTGCAGGATTCATGATCATCCTGCCACAGGACAGGGAAGGCGGAACTTTGCTCTTGGGTAAAAACTTCCATCGATGCGATGAACCATCCCTTGGCCCGCCACAAACTGTTGCTGGCAAATTCAAGCCTTAGTTTCACTGGTTGTAAAGAGTCCTGGGGAAGGCGATAAAGATCACATCGCCATTGGGGTTGTTGGTTGTCATGCAAAATCATAAGGCTGTCCGCAACAGTGTTGAGACCGCCAAGTGAATTGTTGGAGCCAGGCAGAATAAGATTTTGCCAACCGTCAACAGGCTCGGCGGGAATTACAGTACCATCGGCATATTCCCAAAGAGCCAAGCCACCATCCATAACGGTTCCAGCTTTTAAAAACTCCACTTCCTGAGCATGTATCATTTGAATGTATTGAATATCCGGATTGAGTGCTGGACTTACCAAAGCCGTTCTACTTGAATTTCCATACTGCACATTCGGCCAGTCTTCGCTGGTCTGATGACTGGACCCGGTGCAGGCTAAAACCGGTTGGGAATCTTCGGTCAGGAAGGGAGCAGAATCCCACAAGTGCCATTGGGTGTGCTGAACCCCGTCGGGAAAAATTTCCAGCCAGGGAACCCATTGTTCATCCGTGAAATCAAAAATCGAAGGGTCGGTATTCCATACCCAGGGTTTTATCTCCCGGGGCAGGGCAAACCCATCAGCAATAAGATCAAAAAGAAAAACAGTATTGGATCCTGGGACCGGATCTACCGGTGGGGTAAAAACCAAAGGGTCGACAGGTGTCCATTGATCGCCGTTGAATTGCAAATCAAAAATCACAGACTGCAGGCCACCGGGAAACTCTCCCCCGGCTTCACCACCAAGAGTGAGAGTGCAGGAAAGATTTTCAAAATCCTGGGCAAGGGAATTTACTCTAATATCCAGGGGGCTGCTGTTGTTCAATACTTCAAAATCCAAATGGATACTGAAAGGATCAAAAGTATCAAAAACATCAAAAGTCACTCCGGAATTTTCTCGGACAAATGGTCCCAGGGAAACTTCTGTTGTCTCATAGTAACCAGCAGAAGAAGGCAGAGTACCGGGAGTTAGCCATGGCACATCCAACGCACCAGGGAAAAGGTCGTCTTCAGAACCATCGTCCAGACCCATTTGTAAATTCTGATTGTTGTCAG
>JAAEOA010000289.1 GCA_024223715.1 bacterium
AAAAAGGTGCTCCCCGGGGAGCACCTTTTTTTAAATAATCTCAAGAAGGTTTAAATTTTCTGATCAATAAAAAACCGATCACGAAGCCCTTCCACATAGGCAGCCAATGCCTTTTCTATTTTTTCAGCTTCCACAGCCTGATGCAGATTGTCTTTCAACTCTTCAAAAGTATACATGTGACCGGAGACACGTTTTGTCACCTGAAACACATACCAACCCGCAGGTGTCAACAAAGGCTCAGTTACTTCTCCAATAGGTGAGTCTTTCAGTGCTTCCTGGAACTGGGTGGAAAGATCTTCCAGACTGAAAGTACCAAGACGGCCACCTTTGCCCGCCGAACCAGGATCAGAGCTGACTTCTGCAGCAACCCTGGCAAAACTCTCCCCATTAAGAACACGTTCACGTGCCGTAGTGATTTCAGCCTCGGCCTGTTTCATGTCTTCATCGGTAATTTCAATGGGGAAGAAAATCTGGCTCAAGGCCCGTTTCCCATCCGGTTGCACTGAATTTATCAATAGAAGATGAACACCCCGGGAACTGATGACCGGATCACTGACCTGCCCCACGGGCAAAGCAAAAACAGCCTGGTCAAGAGTAGTATCGAAAAGATCACCAGGGCCCACCACGCCTACCGCACCACCACGACTGGCATTCGGCCCTTTACTGAATTGCCGGGCCAAATGATCAAAACTTCCACCGAAGGCCAGCTCATCCTGAACTTTTTTAACCTCATTCTGGACAGCCTGACGAATTTCCAGGCTGGGTTGAACAGGCACCAGAATGTTATTGATGCTCAAACTGTCCGAATCACTGGGCATTTCCTCCAGATGGGCCAGGTAATAATCGCGAACTTCATTTTCCAGCACTTCAACATTGGGTCGAATAAACTTCCCGACTACCAGCCGCAGGTACTGTTGATCCCGCAATTGAGTGCTCATGCGTGCCCGATAATCGCCCAGGGTCATTCCGCTGCGGTTTAATTCAGCCTGCAGTGTTTCCATGGACCCAAAGTGCTCCACAAACTGATCAATTTTCTGCTGAACACTGGCTAGAATGGCTTCTTCATCTACCGTCATGTCCGCCTGTTTGGCAGCAGCAATAATCAGTTTGCTTTCCATGAGCCGTTCGAGCATTTCCTGACGCACCTCACTATTTGAGGATGTAACAGTTTCACCCGCGTATTCTTTTTCCATTTTGTAGAGTTCCACTTCACGATCCACGTCGCTCTGCAGAATGGCCTCTTCGTCGACAATGGCAACAATGCGATCCACAAGAATTGTATCCTGGGCACAGATGGTAAGCGGAGTCAGATTCAAGACAGCCACCACCAGCAAGGCAATCCAAATTCCGAAACTCCGGTTCATTCTGGAATTTCCCAACCACATTTCGTTTTCATTTTCGAACATGAACCCTCCCAAGGGTCTTCAAAAGATTGTGCAAAAAAATTCGGTTGTCTGAATGATCCTCTAGTTGCGCGGAATCAGGTTTTCCGGAGTAACGTAAGTGGTCAATTCTTCCCAGGATTTCAGAGCTGGCAGTTGGTCAGCAAAGATTTCAAC
The DNA here is from genome assembly GCA_024223715.1 of bacterium. Taxonomy (GTDB): domain Bacteria; phylum Krumholzibacteriota; class Krumholzibacteriia; order LZORAL124-64-63; family LZORAL124-64-63; genus LZORAL124-64-63. The sequence continues at coordinate 1,560 of JAAEOA010000289.1, forward strand.
ACCCAATTCTTCTTTCCATTGAGCCAGGGCTGTCTGGAAAGCAACTTCCTGACGCTGTCCAAGAATTCGTCCGCCAATGGCTTCACTCACTTCATGCAGCTGGTAAGTCTTGGGCTCTTTAATGCTATCCAGCTGAACAATGCCATATCGATCACCAATGACAATAGGCTGACTCACTCCACCAACCTCAAGTTCGAACAGAGGTCCGGACAAAGGATTGCCCACATCTTTAGGAATGAATTCAGTTTTTCCGCCACGCTTTTTATTGGCTGCTTCGCTCCCGTAATCTATCAGAACTTTCTTCCATGAAGTGCCATCAAGAATGGCTTTGTGAGCCAGTTCGGCTTTTTGGCGAGTCAGGCAAACAACAAGATGGCCACTGCGTGATTCAGGAGAGAAATAATCACCCTGGTGTTCGGCCCAAAAGGCGTCCAATTCTTCGGGCGTTACTGTTTCATTAAAAGTCAGGGCTTCTTTGTACAAACGCTCGACCATCATTTTTTCCAGTTTTTTGTCAACCTGAGCAATAATATCGGGACGTTCGAAATAACCATTTTTTTCAGCTTCAATATTCAACAAACCTTTATTGATTTCATCTTCAATTTTGCGGCGCAACCCACCCAGCATTTCATCTTTTTTGGGCCGTTGGAAAACACTCATTTTGTCGAAAACAATTTTATAATCGGCAATTTGAGTTTCGATCAATTCATCATCAATGTTTCTGTAGGAATAAAAGACTTTTCCCAGATCAGCTGATTTAATATCCAGGTCTTCCAGCTGTTCTTTTTTCCAGGGCTGCTTTGTTTCAGGATCCATCAGGCCGTTTGCAGGAAGTCCCTGGTAAACAGTCCACAAGGCGTCATTGTTGATTACAAATGAGTATTTGTTCTTAACGGTTTCTTTATATTCTTCCCTGATTTTTCCGATTTTCCTGTTCCTGGTAACATCCAGCACCCGGGGTTTTGCCTTTTCAAGGCTGGGCTTGTCATTTTGCACAACTTCAACAACACGCATTACCCAGTAGCCGTTTGAAGAAAAAATGGGCTCAGTGATTTCGCCTTCTTTGACGGCAAAAACCTTGTCTTCAAAGCTTGAAGAGTACTGACCGTAAGGAATACGAATAATAAATTTATTGGTCACAGCTTTGGCACCATCGTGATACTGGTCAATCACATCTTCCCAATCGGCACCTGTGCGGGCAAAATCACGAGCAGCCAGAGCGCTTTCTTCAAGGTCGGTAATGACGTAATTACAAACGTATTCCAAACCCATTTTTGAATAAAAGTCTTGCAGTTCTTCTTCGGAAACGGTGGCCGAGACATCCATAACCTTGTCATTCCACAAAGCCATTCCACCGTCATACTCCAACATGCTTTTCCGGGCATCCTGCATTTGAGGTTCCAGACCGTAGCCCAATTGCAAGGCTTTCTGATGCATGAGTTCTTTATTGATAAGGATCTGTAAAAACGCTTGTTTACCCAAATCGGTCGCTGTATCGACGGTTGATCCGTTTTCGAGAGGAAGTTCCCCAGCCTCCATTTTCTTCAGGCGGTCTTCGTAGTAGTTGGCAGTAATTTGCCCTTTGCCGACCTGGGCCAGAACCGCAGAGTTGTCTTCATATTTGGAGAAGTCTTGCGATTCGGTATCCTCTCCACCACAACCGGCAACCAACAGTGCCATGGAAACAACTCCCAGAAGGAGCATGGTAAGTATTGAAGCGGCTTTCCACTGGTATTCCCGGTAATAGCTGTTCCAGTCAGCCGAAACGGAAGAAATTTTGGTGAGGCTCGAAAACATGATCACTCCTTGTTCTGGTTCAGATTATTCTGATCCAACTTATTCAGATTATCGCTGGACTGAACCTTCAATTCGGCCAGTTTTTCCAGCATTACCGAAGCCACGACCAGGAAGTCTTCCCTGGTCGCAGGCACTTTCATTATGAATTGGTCGACAGCCTTAAATTGCAAGCCCTTGGGCCCTGTGGCCATCAAGCCCTGAATTATAATGGGTTGGGGCTCCTGTCCGCCAGCGAAAAAGAAATCCAATCCCTGCCGTGTGCCAATAATTTCTTCAATTCCCAGGGCTCCGGCCATAATACGCAGCCGTTGCAGAGCCACCAGAGTTTCCACTGGTTTGGGTAATGGGCCGTAACGATCCTTAAATTCGTCCCGTAACCGATAACAGGCTTCCGGATTGCGAATTCGGGCCAGCCGGCGGTATAAATCCATCTTTTGCTGAGGGTCGCCCACATAATCATCTGGTAAATATGCCGACAGGCGAAGCTCAACCTTCACATCCAGCGGTGCTACACCGCCGCCGCCCTGAAGTTCCGTAACTGTTTCTTCCAGCAGGCGGCAATATAAATCGAAGCCAATAGCCTCCATATGACCGTGCTGTTGCTCTCCCAGCAGGTTCCCGGCCCCTCGAATTTCCAAATCCCGCATGGCAATATGATAACCCGATCCCAAAGCCTGAAATTCCTCCAGCGCGGCCAAACGCCGTCGGGCTTCGGGAGTAAGACGTTCGCCATCGGGAGTCATCAAATAGGCAAAAGCCCGATGATTGCTGCGCCCCACCCTTCCGCGCAGTTGGTACAACTGAGCCAACCCGAAACGATCGGCCCGATCAATAATAATGGTATTGACTCGCGGCATGTCCAATCCAGACTCAATAATGGTCGTGGCCACCAGGACGTCGTACTGATGATCCAGAAAATTAGTCATGATTTCTTCAAGGCGCTCTTCATTCATTTGCCCGTGGGCCCAGGCCACCCGCACATTAGGCAGGAGTTTTTTAATGAGCTGAGCCGTTCCCTCAATGGTCTGCACACGGTTATGCACAAAGAAAACCTGCCCACCACGGTGCAATTCGCGCAAAATGGCTTCCACCAGAGTTCGTTTGCTGAAGGCACACAACTCCGTATGAATAGGCAGACGATCCCGGGGCGGGGTATTAATAAGGCTCATGTCCCGGGCCCCCATCAGGGCCAGATACAAAGTTCTGGGAATGGGCGTGGCGCTGAGAGTCATCACATCGACCACTTTTTTTAATTCCTTGATGCGCTCCTTGTGGCGCACCCCAAACCGCTGTTCTTCGTCGATGACCAGCAATCCCAGATCATTCGGTTTCACGTCTCTGGAGAGCAAACGGTGGGTACCAATGAGTACATCCACTTTTCCCGCTGAAAAGGACTTCAGAATTTCTTTCTGTTCCAGAGCCGATTTGAACCGGCTGATAGTTTCCACACGCACAGGGAAATCTCGAAACCGTTCACCGAATGTCTCACCATGTTGATGGGCCAACAATGTAGTCGGGCAGAGAATAACAACCTGTTTGCCCCCATCGGCCGCTTTGAAAGCTGCTCGAATGGCCACCTCTGTTTTACCAAAACCCACATCACCACAAACAAGACGGTCCATGGGTTTGGGGTTTTCCATATCCTTTTTGGAATCTTCGATGGCCGTCAGCTGGTCAGGGGTTTCGTCGTAGAGAAAAGAATCTTCCAGGGCTTTCTGCAGGGGGCTGTCACCTGGAAAAGCGTATCCGGGTCTGGCTTCACGAGTGGCATAAAGATCAATCAGCTCGGCAGCCATTGCCTTGATGGCTTTGGCCGCTTTTCCTTTAACTTTCAACCAACTGCCTGAGCCAAGCTTGGCCAAAGGTGGATTGGCACCCTGATCGCTGCTGTAGCGCTCCACCTGGTCGATGTTCTCCACTGGAACATACACTTTGCCGCCTTTGGCGTATTCCACCAGAAGGCATTCCCTGCTAACTCCTTCAACCGTAATTACCCGCAGACCTTTGTAATGACCCACACCATATTCCAGATGCACTACAAATTCGCCCGGTTGTAAGGAGGCACGTTCTTTAACCAGGCCACTGCTGCGTTTGCGCACCCGGCCGGCCCGTCGGTATCTTTCAAAAAATTCGTGGTCTGTGAGGATACAGAGCTGGGCCTCGGGCCAGTCAAAACCGGCAGACAGGGAGGCAATCTGAGGTACCGTCTGGCAAATCGGGCCTTCGGTTTCTTCAAGAAGTTCAAAAAGACGGTCGCGCTGGCCTTGGTTATCACACAAAATCAGAACCCGTTGGCCCGATGCCTCTCTTTTCAGCACATCTTCTTTGAGTTGGCCAATGTTGCCCCCGCGAAGAGTCTGAGCACTGGTCAAAAAATTCAATCGATTTGATGGTTGCCAACCCAGCCAGCGGGAATCTTCATCGCCCTGAATCCAGGATGGGGAAATAAAAACATGAGTCATGCGTGTCAGGCGCAATTGATCGTCACCGACCACCAACTCATGAATTTCCGGCAATACGGGCTCAGCTTCCAGCCTGCCTTGACGCAACCGGGGCAACTCACTGTCCAGTAATTCACTCTGAACTTTCAGCCGGGCCGGATCTACCCATAGAACAATAGTCCCATCGGGGAGATAATCACTGACTGTGGCACTGGCGCCCAACCAGGGCAGAAAGCTATCCAATCCGTTGTCCAGCAGCCGGTCTTCCAATCGGGCTTCAAGATCGTGGATAAAGTCAGCATCGGCGTTGCCGACATCTGCCTCCAGACGCTCTTCCACCAGAGCCAGGCAATTAAGAACCGCATCGTCATCCAGCAAAAGATGACTCACCGGCAGAATTAGAACCTCTTCCCCACGCATGGTTGTGCGCTGGGAGTCGACCTCGAACCAGCGAACAGAAATAATTTCGTCATCAAAAAATTCCAGCCGCACGGGTTCGTCGCCAGGCATGAAAATATCAAAGACACCACCACGACGGGCAAAATCGCCAACTTTGGCCACCATTCCCGCGGGGCGGTATCCCCTTTGGGCTAAACTTTCCGCCAATTGGTCCAGATCAATTCGGTCACCAACATTCAAATTTAAAACGGCACGATCCAGAGTGCCGGGAGCCATCACTTTTTGACGGGCTCCGTACACCGAAGTCACCGCAACAGGTGGCCTGTCTGAACGAAGGCGATGCAAACCCTCAAGGAAATCTCCCACCAAGCCCGGTTCCGGAGAATTTTTGTCGAAAGCCAGAACTTCCTGCTGAGGCAAATGAGCCACCTGGTCAGTGCCCAACCATATTTCCAAATCCAGTGACAGCTGCTCTGCCGACTCACGGTCCGGAGTGACCAGAAAAATGTTGCGACTGTTTTTCTGTCGCCAGGCCGCCAGCAAAGCAGCGGCCGAACCACCATGCAAACCGGTCAATAAAAATGGGCCTTCTTCAGCAGAAGAATGGCCCAGCAAAGCAGAATCCAGCGAAGAGACAGCCTCCAGGAGGCCCTCGCCGCTAATGTTGTTTTCGAATGCGACCCGCAGCAACCCTTCAGAGGTATTGGGCTTGTCCATAGGCTCGCTCATATTCCTTCCGGGACAAATATCCGAAAAAAAATCCGGGTTTTAAAAAGTAGCCCGATTCTCGTTAAAAGGTGTAATCATGCGCAGGCGCTCAATAATGGGGGGCAGAACCTCAGCGACATAATCCATTTCGTCCAGACAGTTGTACCGCGAGAGACTGAATCGAATGGAACCATGAGCTTGGGTAAAAGGAATGCCCATGGCCCGCAGGACGTGACTGGGCTCAAGGCTTCCACTGGTGCAGGCCGAACCACTGCTGGCAGCAACTCCCACACGATCCAACAGAAGAAGGATCCCTTCACCTTCAATGTAATTAAAACTTATGTTGGTTGTATTGGGAAGACGGTCTTTTTCCACACCATTCAATTTGCTGTCGGGAATGGCCTTCAGAAGGCGATGTTCCAGATGGTCACGCATGCCACGCACAACGGTATTTTCATGTTCAATGCCTTCTCGGGCCAGGTCACAGGCAACACCGAAGCCAGCCACTGATGCCACATTTTCGGTTCCTGCCCTTCGGCCCCGCTCCTGGTGCCCACCAACAATCAAGGGACGAATTTTTGTACCCTTGCGAACATACAAAGCCCCCACGCCTTTGGGCGCGTGCAATTTATGACCGGAAATGGAAAACAGATCAATACAGCTGGATTGCATATCAATAGCCATTTTCCCAGCCCCTTGAACCCCGTCGACATGAAAAACAGAACCGTTTTCCTTGACGATTTGGCCGATGGCTTCCACATCAAAAATGACACCGGTTTCGTTATTGGCAATCATGATGGAAACCACAGCGGTATCTTCGCGCAAACTGTCGCGCAGTTCATCCATATCCAAACGGCCCTTGTCGTCCACAGCCAGATAAGTCACTTCGTAACCATGGCGTTGTTCCAGATCCCGGCACAAGCCGAGTACCGCCGGATGTTCCACCGTTGTAGTAATCAGGTGTTTCTTTTCTGGAAAAGCCCGCAACGTTCCCACAATGGCCAAATTGTCACTTTCACTGCCACCGGCGGTGAGCACAATTTCATTGGTCATGGAAGCGCCGACCAAGGCCATGATTTTTTCTCTGGCCTGGGCAATGGCATCGCCAGCTTTGGCACCAAAAGAGTGCATACTCGAAGGGTTGCCATAATGCTTGGTCAGCAAAGGCAACATGGTTTCAATAACTTCCGGGGCCACTTCGGTGGTGGCGTTGTTATCAAGGTAGATGGGCTTTTCAGGCATAGCAGGCATGCCGTCCATCAGGTTCATTCTATTTCCAGATGACTGGGTCATTGGCTCACCTCGATGACAGTTAGCTCTTCGCTGACAAATTCGCGCAATTGGGCTTCCACAACAGTTTTAATAGTCACTTCACTGGACCGGCAAGCGGCACAGGATCCAGTCAGGCGCACAAAGACATTGTTATTGTGAAATCTGACAAATTCAATGTCGCCACCATCGCGGTGCAAATTGGGAGCAATGTCCTGATCCAGCAATTCCTGAATGCGACCCACAATTTCGGCATCTTCCGGTTTGAATTCAACCGGCTGGGGGCCTGAATCTGCCGAAGCCATGGTTCCAAGAGCTTGAAGACCTCCGGTGCCCTCCTCCGGTGTTTTGGCTTCAGCATTTTCTTCAGAATTGGCTTCCGAATTGACTGTACCTGTGTCTTCACCGTTTTCAATTTTATCCCAGCAGTCGCGTAATAAATCACCAATATCGTGATGACATTCTTTGCAACCGCCACCGGCCTTGGTGTGGTTAGTCACATCCTCAATGGTCTCAAGACGATGATTGAATATGGCCTCGCGAACAGTGTCTTTTTTTACATCAAAACACTGGCAAATAATGGTGTCCTGTTGGATCAGGTCACAAGGTACATCCCGGCCCAGTCTCTTGTAGTAATCAATCATAGCCGCTTCAAGAGCTTCACGTCCCATAACCGAACAGTGCATTTTTTCCCGGGGCAAGCCATCGAGCTCTTTGGCAATATCTTCATTGGTTATGGCCGAAGCTTCTTTTAAAGTCAGACCGTGGACCATTTCGGTCAGAACACTGCTCGAAGCAATGGCACTGCCACAGCCAAAAGTCTGGAATTTTGCTTCAGCAATGCGTTCTTCCGCATCGAGCCGGAAAGTCAGCCGCAAGGCATCGCCACAGGCCATGGAACCCACTTCCCCCACACCGTCAGGATTTTCTACGGCGCCAACGTTGCGCGGGTTCATGAAGTGGTCAAAAACTTTATCTGAGTAATCCCACATGGGGGACCTCCTGTTGGTAGCTGAGACGGTCGGTCAACCATCTGCCTAATCGAAAGCACCATCTATTCGACTGATTTAGTCTTGTTTCAATTCTGTCAATGAAACCCAATGAAAATATAATGCAAGGATTTTCGTTTTCAATTGCTGAAGTAAATTTCTGAGAAAATAGGCGGTATCTAGTTGACTGCTTTGGAAGCAGTCCCCCGACCCAGATATAACTCTGCTAATAATAACAGGAAAGCCAGGCCAAAGAACCAAGGAGCCAAATTCCTCCCATTCAGAGTGGAAACCAGATCATCGCCTTTGCCATTTTCCAAATGCCCGCTAACCGGCAATCCAAACAACTGCAACTGTCGAGCCCAGTCCGCAGGCCGCCAAAGACCGATAACCGATTCAGTGGATGGAATTTGCCCAGCCACCAACCCCAGGGTGTCCCGGTCCGAAACAAAGACCATGAACCCGGAACGGTCCATGATACTTCCCGAGAGGCGGGGAGCATTTCCCTGCCAGGTAAGGTTCGCATTTTGGCCTGAATGACCATTGTGGTCAATAATCATTAAATTTGCTGAATTTCTCAGGGCCTCCGGCGATGTGCCGCCCCAGGGAGTCACCACAGCCTGCTGGCCGACCAGTGCATTTACAGCCGATGACTCCAGCCCTCCGGTGGCCAGCCATGATATTAACCGTTGGAAAAAAGGCAACGCCATGGGACTGGAGGCTATTTTCCCCGAAGCGGTCAGCAAGTTAAATGGCAGGAATACAAATTTTCCATCTTCCAGATTTCCACTGATGAAAAGAGGTGACTGGTCGCTCAACTCCAGCAGAACGCTTTTTTCCTGCACAGGAATTTTCAACCAGCGTTGCCAGGTGATGTCTTCGAAAGTGGCAATGGCTTCGGGCCCCAGCCCCGCAAACACTGGGTGGCCTGCATCCAGCACCCGGGGTCTTTGAAACTGTCCGGGCCTTGAAGACACAGCCTGAGTTCCGGCAGTCAACCCCAACAAAGGCAACAAAGAAGAATCGAGATAATTGGCCAGCGTGGGTTCTCCCACCAGAAATACAGCCCGTCCTCCGGAATTTAACCAAAGTCTTAATTTTTCGCTGATACGTCTGCCAAGAGGCTCCGGGTCGACAAAAGCCACCACCGATGAAGCAGCCAAATCACCACTGGTCAAATCGTTGCTGGAAATAGTTTTGACACGAAAAACACCGGCCTCCTGACCTGGAGCCAACGCTTCAGCAAGATACCGCCAACCACCACGCCCGGCCAAAGGATCCACCGGTCGGTCCGGTCCATGAACCAGAAGAACACTCAGTTCGTTGGGAACAGCCATTACAAAAGGGCGCTCATCATCCTGAACAAAGGAGTCACTCGATTTTCGGACATACCCGGTGTGCAGCCCCGCAGTCGGTACGGTGAACGAAAAGACCAGCGGTACCGGTGTTTGAGAAGGCACCTCCAGAACCGCTTCGGCAATGGGCTTGCCATCAATTTCAAGGCTGAACACCTGGTCAGCAAGATTACTGGTGACTATGGCCGTTAGATCAACATTTTCGCCCTGAAGCATGGCCCGGCGTGGCAAAATGACATCATGTATTCCACCACCAGCGGTGGCCTGACCCACCTGGTGAGTGATAATGCGAACCAACCCGGTTTCCAGGAGCCGGTCGGCTGCTGCCTGAAGACCATGCGAGGTGTTCGGTTGCAAGGGGTTTTCCTGAAAATCACTGATGATTACCAAATCAACCGGTTGGGTGGGAGCCCGGGCCACCAGACGGGTTGCTTCCCGAATGACGGCAGGAAAATCCAGGGACCCATGAGTGGGCCTGATGGAAGAAAGTTGTGATATCACACCTGTAGCTGCCGGTAACCATTGTCCAAATAAAGAATTGGTGCGACTGCCGGCAGTAATAACCTGAACAGAAGCATCGGCGGGAAGGGCCCGCAGCATATGGGAACAGGAGTTGATGGCATCTTCCAGCCGGGTACCCGATTCCTGCTGAGTGCTCATGCTGGCACTGGTATCGATAACAAAGATCAGGCTGCGAGCGCCGGAATTGCCTGAAGCCACTCCTCCCCAACGAGGGCCCGAAACAGCCATGACAATGGCCAGAATGGCCAGGACCCGTAAAAGAAGCAAAAGCCATCGTCGCAGTCCAAGACTGCGCGCCTGTCGTGCTTGAACTTCATCCAAAAACCGTAAATCACTGAATTTTTGCTTCTGTACTTTTTTACGACTGAGAAAATGAATGATCACGGGCATGGCTGCAGCCAAACCACCAAACAATAGGGCTGGATTGAGAAATCCGAGGGGCATCAGTACATCCGCCGTCTTTTTTGCAGGTAAAGCCCGAGTCCCTTTTCAAAAGGTGTGTCGGTGGTGATTTGAACCAGGTCAATTTTTTGCCGGCGGCATTCCCGTTGCAGGGAATCCTGCCAGGCCAGAAAACGTTCTTTATAACCTGTGCGCATGTGAGCCGGTTCAATGCGGACTTTGTGACCGGGTTGCTCCAGAGATTCAAATTCAACTTCACCCCGGAAGTCCAGGTCAATTTCCCGTGGGTCCAGAATTTGAAAAACCAGGACCTCATGCCCCTGATGCCGGAAATGTTTCAGGCCGGTCATGATCGTCTCGGGGTCATCCATCAGATCACTGAAGAGAATAATCAGGCCCCGACGATGAACCCTTTCTGCCACCCGGTGCAGCACATTGCCCAGAGCAGTTCCCTGGCCTTCAGGCAGATTATCCAGCACCTTCAGAACCTGGAACAATTGCTTGCGCATGCTTCGAGTGGGAACCATGGCCAGCGGTTTTTCATCAAATGTGATCAGCCCCACAGCATCGTTTTGCCGCAGAAGGAGATAGGTTAAAGAGGCAGCCATATATGCTGCGTAACTTTTTTTAGTCAAACGATCACTGTCGCCAGTGAAATCCATACTGGCGGAACAATCCATCATAATGGTGCCGCGCAAATTGGTTTCTTCGGTAAAAACCTTCAGATAGTGCCGATCGCTTTTCCCATAAACCCGCCAATCGATATTGGCCACCGATTCGCCGGGAATGTACTGGCGGTATTCAGCAAATTCCGCACTGAACCCATGATAAGGAGACTTATGAAGCCCCGTCAAAAACCCTTCCACCACCAGGCGGGCAACCATATCCATGCGGCCCAGCTGGCTGATCAGGTCGGGTGTGAGCAGGGTTTGGCTCACGAAGAAACCTCATCCAGAATTTGTTCAATAATTTGGTCTTTGCCGATGCTTTCGGCTTCGGCATGAAAGTTGGCCACAATACGATGCCGCAGAACGGGCAGGGCAAGGCGCCGAATATCTTCAAGATCGGGTGTCGGACGATTGTCAATAAGAGCCCGGGTTTTGGCCCCTTTAATGAGGTACTGAGCCGCTCGGGGTCCTGCTCCCCAGGCCAGAAATTCTTTGGCAGCCCTGGCTTCTTCACCACTGCCCACACGAGTGGCCCGAACCAGCTTAACAGCGAACTCCGTTACGTTGGCTGCAACGGGCACCTGCCGAATAATATCCTGATTGGCCAAAACTCCCGCGGCATCAATAATTTTCCCAAGGGCCACATCTTCAGGTCCGGTGGTGCTCTCAATAATAGAAACTTCATCACTGAAATTTGGGTAATCGATCAGAACATTAAACATGAATCGATCAAGTTGAGCTTCCGGCAGTGGATAGGTGCCTTCCTGCTCAATTGGGTTTTGAGTGGCCAAGACAAAAAATGGCGCATCGAGCGTGAAGGTCTGCCCACCGGCGGTGACTTCTCTTTCCTGCATGGCCTGCAGCAGAGCTGCCTGCGTTTTGGGCGGAGTCCGGTTGATCTCATCGGCCAGGATAACATTGGCAAAAATAGGACCCTTTATAAATTTGAATTCCCGATGGCCGGTGCCATGGTCTTCTTCCAGAATTTCCGAACCCACAATGTCGCTGGGCATTAGATCGGGAGTGAACTGAATACGGTTAAATTGCAAATCCATTACCCGTGACAAACTGCTAATTAGCAGGGTTTTGGCCAGTCCTGGAACACCCTCGAGCAAGACATGACCACCAGAAAACAGGGCAATCATCATTTCTTCTATGACTTGTTCCTGGCCTACAATGACCTTGGCCAGTTCCTGCCGCATGGCTAAATAATTCTCGCGTAATTGATCGATGCCGGCTTTCTCGCTCACGTTTTTGCCTTTCCATAAGGGATCTGGGAGGATATTTTATATCAGGATAATCCTGAGAATGGTTATCGTCCAGTACAGCTTGGGTTTTACTCATAATAGCTGGTACTCTCTCAACGACTTTAAAGTTTCGAAAGAATGGCATGCAGAAAAAATTATTCAGGACTGTTGAAAATCTTTTGGCTCAAATAGACCATTCCGGCGGGAACGAACAAGCCCTCATCGATATCCTGCATTTGCTGGTCGAAAGTGATGATACCGTCAGCCGGGGTGTGGTCAGTGGTCGCCTTTATATTGAACGTGAAAAAGACTACAAGCTCATCAAAAGCATTAGTGGTCATGGGCCTGATATTACCGGAAAAACCGTTAGCAAAGAATACCAGGTAGTTCAGGACATCTTGAAACACCGGCTTTGGGTTATTTCGCCAGACAGCCCCGGCTTCGACCCGGAATTGGAAGCTCAGTTTTCTGATGTTGATTCTGCTGCCATTCTTATTGGCCGGGATCCATCCTACATTCTCAGCCTGGGTATTCGGCATCATGGCAGTGAAGATGATTTAAGAGTCCTTCTGGAAACCCTGCGCGCGTCGGTCGGAATGAAATTGCGGGAACAGGCTTTGGCCAGTCAGATGGAACAGGCCCGTACCATTCAGCAGTCGTTGCTGCCTGCCCATATGCCATCCTTCGAAGGCTACGACATTGCTGCCCGAAGTGTGCCCGCCGAAGAAGTGGGTGGCGATGTTTACGACATTCAGGAAGTGGAAAAAGATGTGATCGGCCTGATGCTCGCCGATGCCAGCGGCCATGGATTGCCGGCTGCTTTGCAAGCCCGCGACGTGGTCATTGGTTTGCGAATGGGACAAGCTGAGGGTGAAAAAATAACCGGTACCGTGTCTCGACTTAATCGGGTCATTCATCGCAGCGGTTTGACCAGTCGCTTCATTTCCTTGTTTTATGCTGAACTGGAAGCAGCCGGAAACATGACTTATGTCAACGGTGGCCACTGTCCACCGCTTCTGGTAACTCCCGGCGGGGACACTTACGAATTAAAAGTTTCCGGTCCCGTCCTTGGCCCTCTTCCCGACGCCCCCTATGGCCGTGGATACCTGACCATGAACCCCTGCGAAATTCTGGTGATTTTTTCCGATGGGGTTACTGAACGGCATGAACCCAACGACGATCTGAACGACCCGGACAGTGAAGTAATACCTGTGGAATTTGGTCGCGAAGGACTCATCAAAACCATTCAAAACAATATCGACAATAGTGCCGATGAAATTGTTGAAGCCATTTTTTCTGATGTGAAAAAGTTTGGTTTGGGAAGACCTTTTGAAGATGATGTCAGCGTAATGGTGATCAAACGCCTGTCAGAAGACGTTTATCCGCCAGCTGAATCAGTGACGCTTTTGCCCACCGAAACCAGTTTGTAAAGGGCCACGGTCCAAGGCTGAGGCTCACGCAAGCCCACACCTTCCAGAATGCAGGTATCGATGAGTTCGAACCGCACTCCGTTAACTGTTTTGCCTTCCCAGCGGGGCAATCCTTCACTGCGATCCACGAAATAGTCCGGGCGACGGCCGCTGCCCAATTCTTCAGTTTGCAACCAGGCTCCGCTGGCCACCATTTCCTGAAAACCGATTTCCTGGCCCAAGGCTAAAATTTCAGGGCTGACCAACCCCATCAGATCAAGGACCCGCCGCTCGCTGGCATATCCGACAGCGCCAATATCCAAGGCGGCAATGACCGCCTCTTCATGGGTGTTTTCACTCAGCCATTCTCCCATGCCCAGATAACACTCCCGAACACCCTCGGGGAATTTTTGGGCATGAGGAACCACCATGGTTGAGAAAATCCAGGCATTTCCCGCCAGGGTAAAAATAACCCCGACAGCCAATACGGTGTTGCCAACCCGAAGGCCTCGAGGCCCCAGTCGCTGGCCATTAATTAACCATTCAGCCAGAACGCCCATTGCAAGAAGAATGACCGGTGCCAAGGGGCTAACGTAGCGGGAAATAATCCAAACCTGTTTTACCGCATACCCGCCCAGCAATACAAAAAACCAAGTAACCGCAATGCCCAGCAAAGTTACCGGGCCCCAAACAGACCAGGGGCCCTGTCCGGTGGCCAAACGATCCTGTTTATCGTAGGAATTGGCTTCCTCTTCAACTTCTTCCCAAATGGTTTCCAGATCACGGCTGTTACGGATCAGGACCAGAACGACCAGAGCCAGTAGAACCAGCCACAAAATACCTTGAGTTGCAGCCAATTGCTTAAGCGACATACCAAAGTACTGCAGAATGTCCGTGATAGACGCACCGCTGGAAGACGATTTTGCCGCCGCGGTGCCCGGAGTAATGCGCCCAAAAGCGAACCACGCATAGACCAGCCAAGGGACAACAACCAGAGACCAACCGGAAATGGCAGCTAACAAAGGACGATGCGGCCGGGCCTTGTGACGGCCACTGAGGCCTCCCACACTGCCTGCACGAAAATACTCGAACCAAAGTAGCCAAGGCAGAGCCAGCGGAGCCAGGATCATGAATTCAGGCCGGATCAAACCGGCCAAACCTGCTGTAACTCCCCACCCCAGATAACGCATCCACAAAGCCTCGCGAGTCACTCCCCAGCCCAGGTCTCGACCCGAAACCAACGGCCATAGGAGCAACAATAAAAAAGCAGTGGCCAAAGGTGTTTCCATACCGGAATACGACCATCGCAAAAACCAGACATCGGAAGTGGCCAGAACCAACAAGGCCCCTTTCCAGATCGGATGAAAGGTCATTCTTTCGAGAATGCTGTCCATGATCAGAATCATGGTCACGCCACTGACGCATCCCAGAACCCAGGCCGCAGCAAAAGGCGGCATACCAATTTTCAAAAGGATGGCCAGCCCAAAAATCCAAAGAGGGCTGGTGGCTCCGTAACTGCCTTGACCCGGATTAAAAGAAAACTCACCCCGGTCAATGAGATTCTGAGCGTAACGCAAATGAATGTAGGTATCGTCAGTAATGTATCCCCGTAAAACCCAACCAGCGGCAGCCATCAGGGTTGCCGCTAACAAAAGTCTGATAATACGGGCACGGTTCATTTTAAATGGACTCCGTTACTTCAAAAACATGGGCAGAGCCTGAACTCTCCTAATAACCGGACGATAGGAGGTTTCATCGTAGAATCGCTCCACATCGACTCGTTTTACACCTTCAATGACCGAATTCAAACCCACAGTGGTGTACTTTCCGTCCTGAAGGGCAGTCATCAGTCCGCTGGCTCCGTCAAAAAGCATGTCCATGGCCAGGTTACCAAAATTCATGGCTACCATTCGATCCAGGGCATCGGGAGCGCCACAGCGCATCATATAACCCAGTTGCTGAAAGGTCACATTATGGCCTGTCAGTTCTTTTACTTTTTCAGAAACCCACTGACCCACACCACCGAGTTTTTGATGACCGTAAGCGTCTTTCTCACCCGACTGTATGATTTCTCCGCCAATGGGCATGGCACCCTCGCTAATTGTCATCATGGCATAGTTGCTTGGGTTGCGACTTTTGTCACGGTCAATCATTTCGGCCAGTTTTTCCACATCAAAAGGAACTTCTGAAATTAGAGCCCGATCCACGTTGGCCAGATAGCTGGCCACGAGGCTGGTTTCCCCACTGTTGCGTCCGAATAATTCCACCAGCCCGATACGTTCGTGACTGCCAATAGGAGTCCGTAAATCGTTTAAAGCTTGCACACTGCGCGAAATGGCAGTGCCAAAACCAATGCAGTAGTCGGTCCCAAAAACATCGTTATCCATGGTTTTGGGAATGGCAATTTGCGGATAGCCGGCCAGATTCAGGCGGGCAGCATAACTGAGGGTATCGTCGCCACCAATGGGAATCAGAGCATCAATTTCCATGCTCTCGAGGTTGGCGACCACTGTGTCAGTAATATCGACCGGGTACTCCAGACCCTCTTTTTTCAGATGCTCGGGCATATCACTTTCGCGAACTTTGGCCGGATTGGTCCGGCTGGTGTGCAAAAAAGTTCCCCCGGTTCGATCAATAGTACGCACTTCATTGTATTTCAAAGGCTGGACCCATTCGGTATTTCCTTCCATACCCAACTCGGGTTTGAAATTAGCCAGTCCACCCCAGCCGCGCCTGATGCCGTAGACCTCAAGGCCTTCTTTCATGGCCCGATGCACAACCTGCTTCATGGCAGAATTCAAACCGGGGACATCTCCACCACCGGTAAGAATGGCAATTCGGCGCATACGTTTTTTCATTTTCCAAACTCCCGTTAAAAAAGACAACTTTATCTGATTAATAATCTAGCCACACGAAGGCGCATTTGCAAAATCCCAGTAACAATCAGGGCCTTCCACCACCATTTGAGTCGATTTGGCAATGGCAACCATCGGCAAGGAAAGTACCTTCACAGCTCATTTTAGCCAGTTCGCGAACATCGCTTTCGCTCAGGCCAAAAGTATCCATGGCCAGAATGTACTCTTTGGACAGGCAGGTATTGGAAACTGTGGGATTGTCAGTGCAAAGGGCAACCTTCACCCCGGCATCGAGGAATTTTGGCAGAGGATGGTTTTCCAGTTTGTCGATAGACCCGGTTTGTAAATTCGATGACAAACATACTTCGAGATAAACACCGTCGGCAGCCAGACGCTTGATCAGCTCAGGGTCCTTTCCCGCACTGGTTCCATGACCAATGCGATGCGGCCCCAGATAATCAAGAGCTTCCCAAATTCGCTCCGGACCTTCGCTTTCTCCTGCGTGTGCGGTTTTCATGAGCCCCATTTTCGAAGCCAGACTGTAAGCATCTTTAAAAAGGAGCGGCGGAAAAGGAGCCTCATGCCCGGCAATATCGAAACCCACTACACCACAACCGTTGTGGAACTCTTCTTTTTCTCCCAGAACTTCGCGCAGAAGCAAACGGGCCATGTTCCCACCATGATTGCGCATGGCAATGACAATAATTCCGACTTTAAAGTCGGGATGTTCTTTGCCAAAAATATTAAACCCTTTGCGGGTGGCAGCCAGAACCTGGCGGCTGGTAAGACCGGCCCGGCGGTGAATTAGAGGATTAATACGAAGTTCCAGCAGGCGAATGCCATCGTTATAAGCATCTTCGGCAAGTTCATAGGAAATGCGCCGAATGTTGTCATAAAACTGGGTGTATTGCAAAGGAACATGAAACTTGTCCAAATAGTCCAGTAAGGAATTGTCCAGCCTGTCATCCCACTGCAAATAATGTCTGAATTGATCGAAATCCAGGCCGGGAACAGCACTGTAATAGGTTTCCGATAGCTCCCAGAGTGTTTCCGGTCGAATGGAGCCGTCAAAGTGGCGGTGAATGTCGGCCAAAGGCAGATTTTGCAGGAATTCATGTCTTTGTTCGTTGGTCATGGCCAACTCTCCTTTTAGTAAATAAATTTGATACAGAATATACACGGTTTTCGGCGCTGTCCATATTTGCAATTCAGTTTAATCAAAAATTGTCGAAAACCATTCTTTCCACTGGACTTCCGAATGGTTTCCGAAGACTCTGTGGGAAAGATTTTGTTGCCACTTCAAAATCGGGACCCGTCCCGCAAAATGAAAATAGGAGCGGGAATGTTTAACCGCGATGTTCTGAACATTGATCTGGAAAAAGAAGCCACCGAAATAAGTGCCGCCTGGCGCCAGACTGTAGTCAAGAGATTGATGAGGCGTGGTGCCGTTGTTGCCATCAGTGGTGGCATCGACAGCAGCTGTTGTGCCGGCCTGGCCGTGCGCACTTTTGGCCCCAAAAAAGTTTTTGGGCTTCTGCTTCCCGAACGGGACAGCAGCTCGGCAAGTGTGAGCCTGGGTCAGGAATTGGCCGAGCATCTGGGTATAGAATTCACCATTGAAAACATTCAGCCCACTTTGGCGGCCATTGGCTGTTATGAGCGGTATGACACGGCCGTGCAATCGGTTTTCCCACACTTTGGTCAAGGTTGGAAAAGTAAAATCGTGCTTCCTGGCGACCTTTTGAACAGTGACCGCATGAATTTTTATCGTCTTGTTGTTCAAGACCCCGCTGGGGAAATGATGACCGAAAGGCTTCCCTTGCAGGCTTATCTTGAAATTGTTGCCGCCACCAACTTCAAACAAAGAATTCGCAAGACCCTGGAATATTTCCATGCCGATCGATTGAACTACGCCGTAACCGGTACTCCCAACCGCCTGGAATACGACCAAGGCTTCTTTGTTAAAAACGGTGATGGTGCTGCGGATGTAAAACCCATTGCCCATCTTTACAAGACCCAGGTTTATAATATGGCCCGTCACATGGGCTTGCCTGACAACATTTGCACTTCGACTCCCACCACAGACACTTACAGCCTAGAACAGGGACAGGATGAATTCTATTTTGTGCTGCCCTATCCGGAGATGGATCTATTGCTCTGGGCCAAAAACAATCAGGTCAGTTCAGAAAATGCCGCCGTGGTAATGGGACTCGAAACCGCCCAGGTTGAACGAGTTTTTAAAGACATTGAACGCAAGCGTGCCACCACTTTGCCTCTGCATCTTTCAGGTCTTTTGGTCAAGCCGGTTCCCGAAATTGTTAAATAGTTATGAAGATGTTTGCACAAGTGGATTTTTCGTGTAACTATTAGTTGTATCAGAGAGAATTTTTGTCGGCGGATTTTATCCGATAATCTCACAGGAGTGTCCACCAAATGAAAGTCAATACCAAGGTTCGTTATGGTTTGAGGGCTATCCTTCAAATTGCCGAAGAATACGGTAAAGACCCGGTGCCTATCAGTGCCATCAGCCAGAGTCAGGAAATTAGTGGCAAATATTTGGAGCAGGTGGTTGGCACTTTGCGCAAATCCGGGCTGATCAACAGCCGCAAAGGGGTGCGCGGTGGTTATTCTCTGGCCCGCGAGCCTCAGGATATCAACCTTTGGGAAATCATCACCGCCCTGGACAGCCACACAACTCTTGTTGATTGTGTCGAAAACGCAAACGTGTGCGACCGCTCTAATGATTGTCTGACCCGTTCCATCTGGACTTTACTGAGCACCCGAATGCAGGAATTCTGGTCGAGCTTCAAGCTTTCTGATCTGCTGGAGACAATGCACGCCACCGGAGATGTGAATTTGCAGAAACTGGTTGATCTTGAATGTGAGGCTGACTGAGTCAGGCCCTGCCCTTTCCGATCATCATGATAAAAACAATCCGATTTTGTCGGAATCAGGACGCCCCTCGCAATTTATGCGCAGGGGCGTTTTTTATTGGAATGATCGTTGACTATCGGTCCGGATGGAACAACCTTTGCTTTATCAGCTTGGAGCCTTCCCTTCTATCGCCAAAATTGAGGACCACATGTTATGAGTTTTGTTGATGATTTACGTGAAAAAGCGGCAAAAAAAATGAAAACCATCGTTTTGCCCGAGGCCGCCGATGAGCGCATGTTAAAAGCCGCTGGTCAAATTTGTGCCAATGGCATCGCTTCCATTATTTTGCTTGGTAATGCGGAGACTATTAGTGAAAACCTTGGAACACTGGGCCTTTCAACTGAAAATTTGACGGTTATTGACCCCGAGCTATCTACCTACCGACTGGAATTTTCCAGACATTATTTTGAATCGCGCAAACATAAAGGCATGACCGAGTCTGAGGCTGAAAAAATTATGGGTGATCCTCTCTTTTTTGGTGCCATGCTGGTACAAAAAGGAATGGCCGACGGCATGGTTGCCGGTGCTGTTAACTCAACGGGAAACGTCTTGCGCGCGGGCTTTCAAATTGTAGGAACCGCTGCGGGATCCAATATTGTTTCAAGCTGCTTTGTGATGGTCAAACCCGAGTGGGAATTTGGGGAAAATGGCATGATTGTTTTTGGCGACTGTGCCGTCAATCCACAACCCAACGCCGAGCAATTGGCGGAAATTGCCATTGATACAGCCAGCACCGCCCGCGCCCTTTGTGGTTTTGAGCCAAAAGTAGCCATGCTCAGTTATAGCACCCTTGGCAGTGGCTCCGGTGACGATGTGGATAAAGTGATCGAAGCAACCCGGTTGGTAAAAGAAAAAGCACCAAATCTTATGGTGGACGGACCCTTGCAACTCGATGCCGCTCTTGTGCCCAGCGTGGGCTCATCCAAGGCTCCTGACAGCCCGGTGGCCGGTCAGGCCAACGTCGTAATATTCCCCGATCTTGACGCAGGCAATATAGGCTATAAACTTGTTCAAAGGCTGGCAAACGCCGAAGCTGTTGGACCTGTTCTGCAGGGAATGGCCAAAGGCGTTAACGACCTCTCACGTGGCTGCAGTGCTGACGACATTGTTAATGTTGTGGCCATTACCGCTCTTCAGTGCAAATAAACCGGGAGTTCGCTGGGATATCATGAAAAACATCCTGGTCATAAATTGCGGCAGCAGTTCCCTGAAGTACCAACTGCTGAACATGGTCGATGAGACCATGTTGGCCATTGGCTTGGTTGAACGCATTGGTATGCAGGATGGTGTGCATTCTCTCAACCGTCCCGGTCATAAAGAATTCAAAGAAGTTTTGCCTATTGAAGACCACGCCAAAGGTATTGAACTGGTCATGAATGCCCTGGTGAATTCCGATCACGGAGTTATTAAAAGCATGTCAGAAGTGCAGGCTGTGGGGCACCGCGTTGTCCATGCTGGTGAAAAATACAGTGGATCTGTGATCATTGATGGTGATGTTTTGGCAGCCCTGGAAGAATGTGTCTCCCTGGCCCCGTTGCATAATCCAGCCAATATTACCGGCATAAAAGCTGCCCAGAAAGTGATACCCGATGTTCCGATGGTGGGCGTTTTCGATACCGCCTTCCACCAGACCATGCCCGACCGCGCTTACATTTATCCCATCCCTTATTATTTGTATGCTGAACACCAAATTCGGCGTTACGGTTTCCATGGTACCAGCCACCGTTATGTAACTTTGCGTGCTGCTGAAATTATGGAATGTGCCCCTGCGGATATGAACCTGATCACCTGCCACCTGGGAAACGGCGCTTCGGTTGCAGCTATAAGTGGTGGTGAATCTGTCGATACCAGCATGGGCCTAACCCCTCTCGAAGGGCTGATGATGGGCACCCGCAGTGGTGACATCGATCCGGCCATGGTTGGTTTCCTGAGCCGTAAACTGGGCAAAGAGTTGTCGGAAATTGAAAAAATGCTGAACAAGGAAAGTGGCATGTTAGGCATTAGCGGCATCAGCAGTGACCTGCGTGATGTGGAGCGTGAATATTCCAACGGCAACGACCGGGCCCGTCTGGCTCTGGAAGTTTATGGCTATCATATCCGCAAATATATTGGCGCTTATGCCGTGGCACTGGGTCGTGTCGACGCCATCGTCTTTACCGCAGGTGTTGGTGAGCATGCCTCACTGGTGCGCGAATGGGCTTGCCAGGGTTTGGAGGCCATTGGGGCAATTCTGGACCCCTTCAAAAATGCTACGCGACACGATGAAGCCATCATTTCCAAAATGAGCAGCCGGGTTCAGATCATGATTATTCCAACCAACGAGGAACTCATGATTGCCCGCGATACGCTCGAGCTGGTTTTGAGTTAGATCTGCATTTCAGGTGCTTCCCCATCAGGAGGCACCACTTCAGGAAACTCCCGACTTAATAGCTTGCCGAAAGAGCCTTTCTGGTAAAGTGAAACGATCCCCTCATAACAACCGCCCCGGTGGCTATCAGTGAAATGTTGGCAATGGTGTCATTAACCTTGTTCACCAGAATACGAGCAGTTGTGGGCCGTCCAAGGCTGTGCCCCTGTTCAGTGGTTATTATCGTTTGAGGCGTAATGGGAATAAGTTGGCGGTCGACAACGAAAGCAGCTGCGGCGGCCAGACTGGTACCGCTGGCGATGTCTTCGTCGAAACCCATTTGCGGGTGGAAGAACCGACAATGGAAATCGATTTGTGAGTTGTTGGTTTCGGGACAAATGAGCGTGAGCCCCCCGGCACCCCGACGGTTGGTCAGTTCTGCAATGGCCGCAAAATCGTTAAAAATTCCCCGTATGATTTCCCGGCGGGAAACCGGAACAATGATTTGGTCGAAGCCACAGGAAACCCGCAAGGGGCCCTGATCATCCAGCATCAGGTGCACTGGATCGACATTCAGGGCGGCTGCCACTTCTTCTGCGGGAACAGGTTCACCAAATCTTGGAGTGGGCAGTTCAACAGAAATTTCGGTATCGCCATCGTCGTTCAGTTTTAATGAAACAGGTAAAATTCCGGCCCCGGTTTCCAGACGAATGATAGTACCGGCGGGTGAGGGTTTAAAAAAGCCGCGGTCAGCCATGGAAACAAAAGCGGCAATAATGACATGGCCACTGAGGTTGGCTTCGAGGCGGTTGGTGAAGAAGCGCAGACGCACATCGGCACCGGGTGTGGCTGGTGGCAGAACAAAACCAGCTTCCATGGAAAGCTCATCGGTTATCAGCAGCATTTCCGCTTCGGTCAAACTGCTGGCATTGGGAATAATTGCAGCCGGGTTTCCCGTGAAAGGACGGTCCGCGAAAGCATCGACAATGTGAAAGGGAATAATAGCCATGACGACCTCTTTGGTTGGGACAAAGCCTTAAACAAATGAATGCTCTGGCAATGCCGGTCCAGGCCGATTGCTTTCAGGGATTCAGCTCCTACAGGTACGCTCCATCATTTCCTGGTCGCCGATTCCCCGCAGGAACCGGTCTTCTGAATACAACTATCCAGCGACACAGGGCGAAACTTGAATGGGACCCGATGGCCGATTTCAGGGTGTGAAGCAGTCTTCATCAAGTTGTTATTATATTAGCACCAAAAAAGTGTATCCACAAGAGATAGGAATTTTCACCCCAGTTTAAAAATTAGATAAAACGGAATTCCAGGCCCGGGAGGCTGTTGTTGATCCAGCGACAATTTTTCAACAATGTTTTCAGAAATTGCCGAAGGCCACTATATTTTATCTGACACCTGAATTGACCCTGAAATACCGAAAGGCCAAAATGCATTTATTATTTCGAAAGCTATCACCCTGCCCCCTGCAATTTTCTCTAATCTTTTTTACTGCGTTTTTGTGGGCCCAAATTAGCTTGGCCACTAATCTGGAATCCATCACCATTTATTACAATGAAACCTGCACAGCCAGCCTGGCCCAGGATTCCGAAAGCGCCCTTTCCTGGTTCCAAAAAGCCCTCGATGCCGGTTTTGATGATTTCCACTTTGCCCTGTCAGATCCGGACTTGCATCATTTCACCCAAACGACAGCATTCAAAAACCTGTTCCTTGCCCATCAAAGCAAAATGACCCTTCTAAGCAGTGAACGGGGATTCAACCTGCAGAGTTTTCAATGGAGTGGATGGAAAAATCTTGGCACGGGCGACGACAACTCATCCATTCGCCTTCAATGGCAACCCACATCCCTGGAAATGGAAATACAGCTTACCGGAGAGATAGCCAATGCCATAATTAGCAAGCCCTTCCCTCCCTGGCAAGGTGGCCCCGGGGTTATGGTCACTTTGGCCATACCCGATGGAACCTCATCTTTCGAAAGCGGCAATACTTTCATTTTCGCTTTTGGGAAAAACAAAACCTCCGGCATGGGTGCCCTCTTTCTGGGACCCCAACTGGGCTGGCAAACCATTGGTGAATTGACCCCCGAAATCATTGAAAACCCCCAGGAAACCACTGTCCTGATCAGAGCAAGCATTAGCTGGCAAAGCCTTCTGCCTTTCCATCCCTTAGTCGATTCTCCCATTGGAATTAATGTGGCTCAAGGCGGGTACGATTCTACTTCGGACCCGATGGCACTTTTTCCCGACCCCCATGCCTTTTCGCCCCAATCAAAGATTCATCGATACGTCCCTATTCATTTCGCGACTTCAACATCGACCCGAGAGGCCCTTGTGGGGCGCCTGAGTCACAGTTTGTTGAGCAATCAGCCTTTGGATTTTGACCTGAAATTGGTTTCTGGAAGTACCGGTACCGGTAAGTTGAAAATAAACTTCCTCGACACCCAGGGCCGATCCGTTTTGCCAGATGGTGCCACCAACTCAAGTATTTCCCTTCAGTCAGGAATGAATTCCTATGCGCGCTCGGCTGATTTCCGCCCCTTGGCGGCAGGACCCTACCTAATAAAAATTGATTGTGAAACACCCTCAGGAACTCAATTGACCTGGAGCTCACAACTCTTAAATCTGGGCCCCCAGTGGGCAAATGCCTGGCAGGATTCAATCGGCAAACTGTCCCCATTGGATCAACCCACGGCTCAGTTCTATCTTGATACAGTAAAAAAGAGTGCCCATGATTTACCGTTACGCCGCCACCCGGGGGCTATGACAACCACTTTTCAACAAATGAAATCCTTAATTCAGTCAGGAATTTCAGAGAAGAGCATTCTGCCCGTACAAGGGGCTCTTCCTATTGTATGGGTTGATTCCCAAGGCAAAAGTCACACCTGCAGCATGTACTTGCCGGAGGGGCATAACCAAAGCAAAAATCTGCAACCGGTTATTGTCTGGGCCAATGCGGCAGGCATGGAACCACGACTCACCGGTCGAATTGCCCGCCTTTTTGAACACAAGGACGGACCTGTTGGTGAAAAGGATCCTTCCCGGTCGCCGTTTCCTATTTATCTGGTGCCCAATCGGGAGTTAAAAGGGACCCTTTCCCTGTCTGAAGAGATCTCTTATTTGGAAGAATTTCAGCTTTGGGCGAGCCGATATTTTAATTCCAAAACCTCTTCCCTCGTGGCGGTGGATTCAGCCGTTCCGGCAGCCCTGGATTTCATAAAAAACAACTCTGACCAGGTGTCCCGTTTGCTTGTTTTTGCCGGAGGAAACCTAAACGCTGATAACCTCAAGACGTCAAAGGAGATATCTAATTATTTTTCCGGAGGAAATATTGCAGATGTGCCCATTACCTGGCTCGATTTCATTCTTGAAACCCGGGCCAAAGGACAGGCCAAGTTGATACTATCGGTTTTGTTGGAATCAAAGTACAATGTAACGGTTCAGGAAGTGCGCGGAGGACTCAGCATGACCCAAATTTCTGACCGTCTGGTTCTTTGGGCAGAACAAGTCACAAAATAATCTGTTCGGCCCGCTTGTTTTTGAATCATCATTCGTTGGGTGAGTGTGTTTTCAACCCCAAAAATCCTGTCTTTGGAGGACCTGTTTTGCGTTCCATACGGACTCTTCTTCTGTTTACCTGCATCGTCCTTTTCTCCCTTTCTGCGAAAGCTGCACCGGTGATCGAGAATCCCGGAACACCAGCTCAAGGCGCAAACACCCTTCACCTGGAAGAAATGTGGCGCATTGGTGGCGAAGACGACGAAGACAATCTTCTTGGAGTTATTGGCCAGGTCATGGCTGACGATCAGGACAACATATACCTGCTCGATTTTCAACTGGTTGAAGTGATGGTATTTGACAAAGAAGGTCAATACATACAATCGCTTGGCAGTCAGGGCGAGGGCCCTGGTGAAATTCGCCGGGCCGCCGATGTTGTGTTTATGCCCGATGGAAACATTGGCTTGGTTCAATCTTTCCCCGGGCGTATTGTCCAGATCGATGCTGCGGGGATTCCCGCCGGAGAATTCCGGCCCGGTGGTGATGATCCTTCCAAAGGTGGCTTTTTTGCCCTGCGTGGCGCGGCCTCCCGCAACGGACGCATGGTCTTCAGTGGAGCCCGAATTACCCGGGGCGAGAAAAGTCGTACGGCAGTCAATTTTGTTGCTGCCTATGGTGAAGAGGGTCAGCGGACTCAACTTTTTTACGACAAGACCTCTGTCAGAGAGTTCCGGGGGCAGGAATTTAACGAAACCGTGGAATATTTTCCCCATGAAGGGGGTTGGACCCTCGGTCCAGAAGGCCGGGTATACATCAACACCGACCGAAACGACTATGCCATAAACGTTTACACTCCTGACGGCACCCTCGAACGCACCATAAAACGGCCCTTTCAAAGCTGGAAACGCAACGATGAAGAGATGCAAACAGCCAAAGATAACATCATGCCTTGGAGAAGACGCAACCGACACCGCATGAACCTCGTAGTGGACTCGACAGAAAAGGACATCATCCGTATGCGGGTGGCTGACGATGGTCGCCTTTGGGTTTTAAACAGTCGCGGGTTACGGGAACAAGCCGAAGGCATTCACTCCACTTGGGATGTATTTGATACAGACGGTAAGTTTGAAAAAACCGTGGCTATTGCCTGTGAGGGTGTTGGTCTTCGCGACCGCCTGTTTTTTACTGAAAATGGAATGGTTGTGCTGGTCAAACAATATGCTGACGCCCTGAAATCTTTCCGGGGCCTGAACAATGAAGAAAATGAAGAAGAAACCGAAGTCATTGAGGGCAAACCGTTGGAAGTTATCTGTTACCGGATTAAATAATCAGCTGCCTTGCCTTTTTAATTCTTGTTTCCAGGAGGAAACCCTATGATTCGCCAAATTGCGTCTTTATCCTTTGTCCTGTTTTTTACTATTGCTGCAACACCTGCAATTTCCCAAACTATAGTGGACAATGCCGCCACTGCCCCCGGTGGCATTCAAACCGTTGAACTTTCTGAACAATGGCGCATTGGTGGCGAAGATGAAGATTTCTTCTTTGGCACCATTTCCCGTATTCATCAGGACTCTGCCGACAAAATTTACATTCTCGACGGCCAGCTCTGCCAGGTTCATGTCATTTCACCTGATGGTGATATTATTACCTCTCTGGGCAACGAAGGCGACGGCCCGGGTGAAGTTCGTGGCCCCGGGGATTTTTACATTTCCGAAAACGGTACAGTTAATATTCTGCAGGGCTTCCCTGGGAAAATTGTTTCCATAGCTGCCGACGGAACACCTGCCGGTACAATCCATTTTTCAGCAGATGGTGCCAAATCTCCCTTCGTGGTCATGATTCGAGGTCTGGAAACTTCTGGCGGTTTGTACCTCGGCGGCATCGACATGCAGTTTGACCCCAGTGGAAAAAGTAATCAGAACTACTTCCTTGCTTACTGTAAAAAAGACGGTAGTCAAGTCAAGCAAGTGGCTCACAAACTGCACGTTATTGATTATGCAGACTTCCGTATGGATGAAAAGGAAATGGATTTTATCTGGGGACGCATGGCAGCCAATTCTTCCGGACAACTTTTCGTGTGTGAAAGTCGCGATGAATATTCCATCAGCGTCATGAATCCTGACGGCACAGTATCGTTAGTCATTAACCGGGATTATACGGCTCCCAAGCGTACGGCCAAACAAACCGAAAACGCCGAGAACGTCATTACCGCCATTTCCAAATACCATCAAGCTCCTTTGCAAGGGCTTTCCGTGGAGAAATCTGAACCCGCCATTGGCGGTATCACCCTGACCAACGACGGCCGCATCTGGGTCTCCGCCAACTACAACGACAGTGCGCTTCCTGAGGGTACCTGGATAATGTTCGATGTTTTCACCTCAGATGGGAAACTGGAAAAACAGGTTGCTTTTGAAGGTGAGTACAACCGCAATCGCGATGCTGCCTATATTTTGCCCGACGGCCGTCTGATTGTGGTCACCGGTGCTTTGGATGCGTTCCTGAATCAAATGGGTGCTGCCGGCGAAAATGCCGACGAAGAAGCAGTCCTGCTCGAAGTCATTTGTTACGAATTGTAAACACAAACTGATTACCTTTTGAAAGGCTCAAAATGAAGACGCTGCGCTACTTTCTGGTTTTGACTCTGCTGCTTGTGGGAGCTTTGGCAGGGTGCTTGGGTTCCGGTGGAGATGGCACTGCTGCCGATTCCACCAGCAGTTCGGCTGCCGACGTTGCTGACGCTAAAACCAACGGCGACACTGAAGATGAAAAGCCCAAAAAACCCAAAAAAGAGAAAGCAATTAAGGTGAACATTAGTAAGGTGGCTCAGAGCAATCTGGTCCTGCCTGTTTTTGCTGATGGTGCCATTCGCACACCAAAATCTCTGGTTATTAAAACCAAAGTGGGCGGAGAGTTGTTATCGGTTCTGGTCCGTGACGGCGACAAAGTGCGCAAAGGTCAGGTGCTGGCCCGCATTGATTCCCGTGAGTATGAAATTGCTTTGGAAGAAAGTCGTTATCGTCACCTTCAGGCTTTGAGCCAGATGGCTGCTGAGGCGGATACTTTCACAATTAACCACGCTGCTCGTGAAGAATTTCAAGTGGGCCGTGACGATTTGGAAAAACTTTACAGCCGGGGAACTTTGAGCCGCGAAGAATACCAGACCCGGCTTCTGGAACTGGAAATGGACAGTCTTCATAAAGGTGCCTTCCGCGAGGCAGTTTTCCAGCAACGCACCGGCCTGGCTGAAGCCCGCATGGCAGAAGAGCGTGCCAAACTAAATTTGGAATACACCGATATTCGCGCACCCTTTTCCGGTGTGGTTCAGGGACTGACCATGGTTGCGGGTGAAATCGTGACCACCGGCACCAGTGTTTGCACCATCTTCAATAACGAAAAACTTGAAGCCGTTATTAATGTTCTGGAAGCAGATCTTGGCAACCTCAGTGAAGGCCGTCCTGCCTTGTTGAGTATTCCGGCTACAGGGGAAACTCTGGAAGCAAAAATTGATGTCATTAGCCCGACTTTGGATGTGGCTACCCGCACCTGCGAAGTCATTGTTCGTTTCGACAATCCGGACGGAAAATACCGCCCGGGAATGTTTGTGCGCACACGCGTTGCCGGCTGGGTATATCCTAATGTTCTGATGGTTCCCAAAGACGCCGTACTGACTCGTGACAACCGTACCCTGGTCTTCAAAAAAGACGGCGACCGGGCCAAGTGGCTGTACGTGGATACTGGCCGACAAAATGACGACTGGATTGAAATTCTGGCTGTGCACAGCGGTGGCAGCTTGGCTCCTGGCGACGAAGTTGTAGTCAGCAACCACCTGACTCTGGCTCACGAGGCAAAAATAAAAGTTCGCAAAACCATTCCTCCGGTCAGCCGCTGGGATTTCGCCGACCTTGGTGAAGGTGCCCAAAAATGATCATTAGAACAGCCGTTCGGCGACCCGTTGCAATTTTGATGGTTTTCCTTGGTCTGGTACTTATTGGGTATCGGGCCAAGCAGTTGCTGTCCATCGACCTTCTGCCTTCCATCAACTATCCCAATTTGACGGTTATCACAAATTATTCCGATACTCCAGCCGACGACCTGACCCGTCTGGTGACCCGACCTCTTGAAGAAGTCATCACCGGTCTTGCAGGTGTGCGTCGAGTGGTTTCCAAAACTCGTGAAGGTGTCTCGACCATTACCGTGCAGTACGAATGGGGCACGGAAATGGACTTTGCAAACCTGCATTTGCGGGAAGCCATTGATGGGCGCGCTTATCGAGACGATTTTCCCGAAGACGCCGACCGGCCCCTGATTCTGCGCTGGGATCCCAGCGCCCGCCCCGTTGTTATTATGGTGCTGCATGGAGACAACCCCATGGCCCAGATGACCGAATTTGCCCGCGAGGTCGTCAAACCGGCCATCGAGCAGATTGACGGCATCAGCCAGGCTGAAGTTATTGGTGGCGCCGACCGGGAAATCCTGGTTCGTCCGGACTTCAGCAAGATGCGCCTGTATGGCCTGACCATGGCCGACTTGAGCCAGGCTTTGCGCGTGGCGAACATCAGTTTCCCCGGTGGTCGCATTCGCAAAGGCCCCTTACATTTGCCCCTGCGCATTCTGGGTGAATTTGAAAATCTTGATGAAATAAGGCAGACAGAAATACCTGCTGCCGGACCAGGCATTGTCATTGGCGATCTGGCTGAAGTTATCGATACTTCCAAAGAACCGGAAGGGCATACGCTCAATTCCGAAGAAGAAGTGGTTTCTCTGCATCTTTATAAAGAGGTTGGCGAAAACACCATCAGCACCACCGAAGAAGTGGACAAAATTCTGGACATTCTCAGTGGTCAGTACCCAGACCTCGATTACACCTTCATTTACCGGGATGCCGACTTTGTTGAAGAGAGTTTTGAAGGCATGAATCAGTCACTCCTTTATGGAGCGGGACTGGCTTTTCTTGTGCTCTTTTTCTTTCTCATGGACTGGCGCAGTCCCATCGTTGTGGGCCTGGCCATTCCTGTTTCCATTATGACCACTTTCGCCTTCCTGCACTTTGCCAAAGTGGGCCTGAACCTGATGTCACTTGGAGGGTTGAGCCTGGCTGCCGGTATGCTGGTCGATAACTCCATTGTGGTATTGGAAAACATCAATCGTCATTTAAAAAAGAGGAAAGATACCGGCGAAAGCGTGCGCGACGTTTGTGCCAAAGCCGCTGGCGAAGTGGCCTCTCCGGTTATTGCAGCAACCTTAACTACTGTTGCTGTGTTCTTTCCCGTGATTTATGTGCCCGGCATTGCGGGTGAGTTTTTCCGCGACCAGGCCTTGACAGTAACCATTAGTCTGATTGTCTCTATTTTCGCGGCCCTGTTGCTGCAGCCCATGCTTTCAGCCCACATTCTGCGCACACCCGGTGACCGGCCCGCCCTCATTTTCCGGCCGGGAGAAAGCCTGTTCAATAGAGTTCAGAATGCCTATCACGGACTGCTGGAAAAGGTCATGGATCAAAAAGCAGCTTTTTTAATTATTCTCATTCTGGCCATTGCCACTGCCGGTTATTTTGGTTCCACCATGCGCCTGGGTTTCATGCCCGATCGCACACGGGGCGACTTCACCCTGGCTTTGGAATTACCCGCCGGTACTCCTTTGGAATTAACCAGCGAAACAGCCGGCAATCTGGCTGGTTTCCTGGCTCCCATGGATGAAGTGCTCTCGGTTTATACTCAGGTGGGAATTACCGAACGCACTCTGGCGAGTTTGAAAGATTACAGTGCCGCCAATACGGCTCGCATTCGTGTCATGCTGAAACCCAGTCGTCAGGGAAGAGATGACCTGGCCCTCATAAAAAAGCGTCTGAAACCCCTTCTGGAAAACCAGGAAGGCACTATTTTCACTTATCATGAAGAAGGTGTCGGCCTGCGGGAAATTCTTGCCAGTGGCGAAGCTGCATTCACTTTGGGCATCACTGCTGAAAAAAGTGCGGATGCTTTGGAAACCGCTGAATTGATTTTGCCTGAGCTGCGAAAAGTTGAAGGCTTACAAGGTGTGGAAATGGACCGCATGATGGGCAACCCAACCATTGAAGTGAGTGTGGATCGGGAAAAAGCCCTTCGTTTTGGTTTGGAACCGGAATACTTGGCTCAGGAACTCAAGAATCGCATTCAGGGTACAGTGGCAACCACTTTTAATGAAGTGGAACAGCGCATTGATATTGCGGTTCGGCTGCCTCGCGATGTGCGCTACGATTTACCTTCTGTACTGGCTTCCCCCATTGCTGTGGGAGACAAAACGGTTCCTTTGGGATCGTTCGTGAAACAAACCACCGGCATTCCGGTTCGGGAAATTGTTCGCCGGGACCAGCGTCGCCAAATCACTCTGACCAGCGATGTCACCGACCGTGCCGTGGCTGACATTTGGACCGATGTAAACAATATTTTGGCCTCTGCTGAAACACCCGACGGAGTTGTTTTCCAAACCGGTGGCGAGCAGGAAGAAATTAATTCCAGCTTTCGCGATTTGGGGTGGGCGCTGTTGCTTTCAGCTTTGCTGGTTTACATGATTTTGGCCGCTCAGTTTGAAAGTTTCCTTGATCCGCTGATTATTTCCGCTGTGTTGCCCGTGGGCATAGCCGGTGCTCTGGCCACTCTCTATTTAACAGGCCAGACAATGAACATCATTTCTCTTATCGGAATGATTGCCCTGCTGGGTATTGCGGTAAACGATGCCATCGTAAAAGTGGCCACCATTCGCCGCCTTCGTGAAAACGGTTTGCCTGGACGCCAAGCCATCCTTGAAGCCAGTACTCTGCGCTTCCGCCCCATCATTATGACCACTGTTACAACAGTGCTGGCAATGATGCCCATGGGACTTGGACTGGGCACCGGAGAACAGATGCAGCGTCCGCTGGCCATCACCATCATTGGGGGCTTGAGTATTGCCACCATGCTGACTCTTTTCTTAACCCCTGTGGTTTATGAAATGCTGCACAGCCGAACCGACCGGGAGTACTAATCGATGATTCGTTTTGCTGTTGACCACCCCGTTGCCACCTGGATGCTTTTTGCAGCCCTGGTGGTGACTGGCCTTTACGCCGTGCCCAGGTTGAACATTGAGGCCATGCCCGAGACCGACCTTCCCGAGTTGACGGTCGATACGGGATGGAGTGGTGCCAGTCCGAGTGCCATTCTGCGTTCGGTGACCCTGCCCATTGAAGAAGCAGTGGCCGGGTGCCATGGTGTGGAAGACCTGGACAGTGTTTCCCGACACGGTCGCAGCACAGTCACCGTAAAATTCAAACGCGATACCAATATGGAATTCGCCCGTCTGGAATTGTCTGAGCGGCTTGGTGCGGTGCGGCGCACTTTGCCCGCCATGGTCAGTCAGCCAATGATTAGACCGTTTGTGCCCGAAGAACTGGCCAGTGAAGATTTTTTCTCTCTCAATTTGATTTCTCCCCTTTCCATGAATGAATTACGGGATCGTGCTGAGACCTGGCTATTGCCTCGTTTCCTGGCCATTCCCGGAGTGGCAGATGCCGAGTTGCGCGGAGGCGCCCGTCCTTTGGTTCGTATTTTATTGGACTTGGAATTGGTAGAGCGCTACGGCCTGACTGCCGATGGAATCAATACTCGAATAAGCAACCTGGACGCCATTGTTCCAGCTGGATCCATTCGCAACGCCGGGCAGGAATTTACCGTCAGTGTTCGCGACAGTGCCTCGGTTTCCCTGCTTCACAATACTGTTTTGCGCACCATTGGCGGACAGGCCATTACTCTGGATCATGTTGCCGAAGTGCGACCTGATTTCGAAGATGTTGGTTACTTTACACGCATCAATGGTGACAACGTCATCTCCATGATCATCACCAAACGCAGTGGCCAAAACAGCATTTCCGTCAGCCAGGATTTGCGCGACCGATTGCCGGTCATTGAAGCTTCGGCACCGTTTCCCATCAAGTTTGAAATTGAAGAAGACGAAGGTGCGGATCTTGAAGAAAAATTGACCGACTTGGTCACTCGATCGGGCATCATTTTGCTGATGCTCTTTGTAATGCTGGTTATTGCCCTTAAGAAAGTGCGCCTGACTGGCATTGTAATTCTGTCTATTGTCTTGGCAATTCTCATTTGCCTGAGCATGTTTTATCTCTTTGGCATTTCCGTGAACTTTATAACCATTAGTGGCCTGACTGTTTGTTTTGGCATGTTGTTAGACAATAGTATTCTGGTTTTGGACGCCATTCACCGACGCCTTTCCGGGAAAAAGTCCGGTGAAGCTCGCGAGGCCCTCATTCAGGGAACTCATGAAGTTGCCTTCCCAATAATGGCCACGACTCTGACCACAGTGGTTGCTTTTCTTTCTTTCATCTTTATGACCGATCGCTTGAGTTTGTTTTATGTGCCTCTGGCCATCAGTGTGGGAATTGCCATGCTGGCCTCAATTTTTGTTGCCTTTGGTTGGATTCCCGTAGCCCTGCGCGGACCAGCGGAAGCAGATATGCGTCACAGCCAGGCCGCCGATGATGAAATTTCACTGGGTGGCATTTCTCTGCTCTGGCGCTGGGCATTGGGTATGGTTGGCGTCACCTTGCTGGGCTTGGGGGGAATATATCTTCGCTCCATTCTATCTACCAATGCTACCACGGTTACAGAAGCGTTGCCCTGGGCCGGAGTGGCCTTTGCATTGCTAATGTCTGTGGGTGTTTTTGTCAGTTTTGTTGGTGGCCTGACTCGATTCCATATCAGATTCTGGGTGCTACCGGTTTTACTAACCATGGGTGTGTTTTACGGTACGTATCATGTCTTTACCGAGAAAGTTCGCACCGGCGGATTCTGGCGACCTTCGTCTCCTGACCAAATTGGTTTGTACATTCGTCGTCCAGTAGGAACCGATGTAAAACTCTCCAGCGAAACCATGCGCCTTTTTGAAGAAGAAGTTCTGCCACTTCCCGAAGGCGTGCACATGAAAGCCACCGCTTTTGGTAATCAGGCTTATATGGAAATGGACTTCGATGAAGATATGCGAAACACCGCCTACCCTGAAATGTACCGCAATAAATTCATTGTCCTGGCTGAAGAATTGGGCGGCATGTTCATTTATATCCGGGGCTTTGGTGACCCCTACATGAAAGGTGGCATGGGCGGAAACCGCAGCAATTCCACCGTTCGCGTGACCGGATACAACAGCAAGGAACTGAAAAAGATAAGCGACGGAGTGCTGGCCCGATTGGAAAAAAACCGTCGCGTGCGCAACGCTCTGCTTAGCGATGGCGGCCGTTTTTCCAGGCCTGGCACCGAAGAAACAGTCATTGTTCTCAAGCGGGACGTCCTGGCGGAACACCGCCTGAGCATGGCTGAAATGATGGGTCACATCCGGCGACTGCTGGGTGTTGACAACCCCTGGCACATGATCCTCGATGGTGAAGACCAGCGCCTGATGCTTACCTACGACGATGCCGAAGAAATCGAATACGACATGATAATGGGACGCATCATCACCACCAGCCGGGGTCAGAAAGTTCAACTCGGTCGTTTGATTTCCATTGAGAGTCGCCCTGAGATCAGTTCCATAACCCGGCATGACCAGCGCTACAGTCAGTTGATCAACTGGGAATACATTGGGACTGACAGTATGAAGCGTCGCTTTTTGAGTAATATTGTCGAAGGCATTGAACTGCCTTATGGCTATACCGCCGAAGACATGAGCGGAGAACAGGTCACCGAAGAAGAAGAAGAACAGATGCGCGAAACACTGTACTGGACCATCATCTTCATCTTCATGGCCATGGCCGCCATGTTCGAGAGTTTCTTTTTGCCCATGCTTGTTCTGCTGACTCTGCCCATGGCCATGTCCGGGGTGGGCGGCATTTACTGGGCTTCCAATACCGAGTTTGATACATCGGCGCAAATTGGTTTGATTCTGATGTTCGGTATTGTGGTCAATAATGCCATTTTGCTAATTAACCGCTTCCGTCTGCAGGTCCGTGAAATTGTGGAAGAAAAAAATCTGCTGGGTAATATTGTTCCGGCCAAAGGACGTTTGGGTGGATTCGATTTGTGGCGGGTGGAAGCTTCCGAACGGCAGGCAATTTTATCACGAGCTATTGGCGAAGGGGTTCGCATTCAGATGCGCTCTATTTTGCTGACCAGTGGAACAACCATTGCCGGTATGATTCCATTGGTATTTAAAAGTAGCGATTCGGGTAATGACATATGGAACAACCTTGCCCTTAGCTCCATTGGTGGGTTGACCAGTAGTACAGTGCTAATTTTGAGTGCCGTTCCTGCTTTGTATTGGATGTTTACGCGGTTTGGCTGGTCGCTGGCTTGGTTTGGCAATAGGTTTACCAAAGCTTGGAAACATGAGCAGGAAAATGAAGCAAGTCAGTACACCCCACCTGCCCAGCAAAGTTGAGCCGGCTCTCCTGAAATCATGCACCTATGACTTGCATAGGTGCA
Source organism: bacterium (assembly GCA_024223715.1). GTDB lineage: Bacteria > Krumholzibacteriota > Krumholzibacteriia > LZORAL124-64-63 > LZORAL124-64-63 > LZORAL124-64-63. The sequence continues at coordinate 36,853 of JAAEOA010000289.1, forward strand.
AATCCAACAACCCTTAAGGGTTGTCTAAATCTCTGTCACTTCGCGCGCGCCGATACGCGACCTCAGCCCAGGCACTTTCATTCCCGGACAGATCCACAGCAGTGACCCGGTACATGCAGTCGCCACCCACTGGTGAACAATCCACAAAATATGAATTTTCTACCGGAGTGACCGTCAGCACCCATGAATTTTCAGAATTCAACCGATACACATGAAAGCCTAACAAATCTGAGTCGGTTACATTTTCCTCCCAGGAAAGCTTGATGACACAATCGCCTGAACAAACAGTCAAACCTGTGGGAATTGCTGGGGGCACGGTATCAAGTGGGGGTTCAATGATGGTGGTATCCGAGTCGGAGCAGCCAGAAGGAGTTAGGCAAATTACGAAGATCGCCAGCAGAATTAGTATTCTTGGAGTAGTCATAATTCTTACCTCTGCATCATGGGAATCAGGCTGTGACTCGACCCTCCGGAGAATTTTCTGAGTGTGTATCAAGCCACACCAGAGTCCACAGTCCTAGTTTATGACACATTACTGAAATTGAAGCAGAAACTTCTCCTTTCTTTAGCTTCAACGCATATCCCGATGGTAAAATCAAAACGTTAAAACCGCCACTATATTGAAGAGACGGTTGATGAACAGTCACCGACCTTGTTATTGTAAGCCAATTTAGAGTGACCTTGAGGATGGTCAGATGTTCCAATCATTTGATTATAGCCATTCTGCCAGTGCTTCTACGGTCAGGTGTATGCAGGACTTATGGATAAACCCCACTACTCCGGGACAAAAATTCGAGTCTCCTTTTGGCAATGGCCCGGCAAGAATGAACTTACCGGGCCATACTTTTGGGTTCAACGGTTGATCAATCATTCAATCGATCACTTCAAAAGAGTCAACTTACCCTTTCGGTGTTCTTGCCCCGCTTGTAATCGGTAATGATATATCCCCGAAGCCAGTTGCCGACCGTTGCCATCCACCCCTCGCCATGAAAGTGTGTGACGACCGGCGGTGAATGCCTGCCCAGCCAGCAACCTATTCACTCTTCGACCAGCACTGTCGTAAATCTCAAGGGAGACCTCGGCTTGCCGCGGTAAGTCGAATTTGATGGTGGTCATTGGATTGAAAGGGTTGGGATACGCGCCACAGGAAACTTGTTGTGGCAATTGCTCCTGCTCCACACCAGATGTGGAAAGAAGTACAAAATCCAAGCGAGCTGTGGAATGGGCCCGTACCAAAACAAAGTGGGTCGCTGTCTCGGCCACATACCCATGAGGAGGAATCACTTCAACACTGTAGAACTGAGGTGCAAGCCCCAGGTATTCATAGAATCCTTCACTGTCCGACAAAATGCTTTCAACGATTACACCATCAGCATCTTTCAGGTTGATGGTGACGCTTTCCTGCCCCACGCCATCGAACAAAACGAACCCTTGAATGGCGCCCGGTTCTTCCACGCAACCCTCGGTTTCATATTCATAGGTTTCTCCAAGAAGGCCAGTAACCACACCGCGACACTGAGCGATGGTCAGAGCCTGGAAACCATCGCCATTGGGAAACTCAATTTCGTGCCAACTGAGCCCTGAATCGGTTGTACGTATGAACTTTCCGTCACCCACGATATAGATAACGTCTTCGGAATAATGTAAGCAGTCGTGGAAGTTCACCACAGCACCCACATCGACTGCAGACCAGTTCAAGCCACCATTAATTGTGTGCCATACCTGGCCACCACTTCCCACGGCGTAACCTGAATTTCCGTTGTAAAATGAGACGGCTTCAAAATGAAAGCCCTGACCGCTCCACATGACTGCCCAATCGGTTTGAGGGCTGTCTCGGCGAATGACCAAACCGTTGGAACCCACGACATAGACAATGCCGTCAACTATGGTGATGTCGGTCAGATCTGACCCGGCAGGCAAACCAGGCACTGTTTGAGGGGACCAACCGGAAATGCCGTCCCAACACAGAAGTGTCCCATCATCGCCAATTGCATAACCGTATCCACTGTGAACCATTTCAATGGCCGTCAGAGATGAGCTCACGCCCGTTGGTGAAAGCATCCAGGTCACGCCACCATCGTAGGATATGCAAACCGTTCCGGACTCCCCTACTACAAATATGATATCTCCAATAACCTGCACGTCGTTCAGATTTGAAGTGACTCCATGTTCTGCAGCCCACCAGGAAAGGCCGCCATCATTGGTTATTCGTATTTCACCGCCATCGCCCACAATGACTCCAAATTCGCGATCGCCATAATCAACACCGTTCATGTCTGTTACTGAGCCAATATTGATTTGTTCGTATTCGAAATCAGATGGAGTAAAAAAGGCATCAATTGTATGGTCGGCAGTAACATCGGCAAAGTGATAAAGAGCAGCCGGTCCAACCGACAGGCCATCGACCAGCACATCGCCCACTCCGTAGCCAGGAATCGGGTTTATGGCAAAAGTTACCTCGCCGTGGTCGGGAATATAGACATCGCCGTCAGGGGAGATTTCTCCGCCAACTCCTGCCGAAGCTGTGATGATGCGGGTCGCCGGAGGCAAGAAATCTCCGGCAGCCAATACGACATATCCGGGGCGGTAAGCGATGTTAAAGAGCAAGCCGTTGCCAATATCGAGACCACTTAGAGCAGAGAACTCTCCCATTCGTGAATCGTGGTCAACAATGATAAAACTGTCGCCATAGGCCGGAGAAAAGTCATCGGCCAATTCGATGGCCAGAGTACCATTCAAAACGGCTGCATTGGTGACCACCATTTTGTCGTATTGAGTGCCGGCATCCAAGCCACCAATTCGCACTGAAAACACACCCTGTTCTTCCTGTTCAAAATCGCCGAACAAAGCCAGTTGACCTTCTTCGTCAAGAATGCCTGGACTCAAATGACCACCGTTGACCAGATTTGTGCCTGTCATGGTCAAAGAACCAGAACCTTCAAAAACTCCACCGGGAGCATTGTAAGCTGAAGAACTGTCGATGGTCAGAGTGTACTCCAGAAAAACTTGTCCTCTGTTTTCAAAATCTGCCAGAATTCCTCGGGCACCATTCACACCACCAGAAGCAATTGTACCCAAGGGACTGTTGATCAATGTCCCATTGGTAATTGCCAAAGCGGTGGTTCTGCCATAAGCAATACTCTGGTTCAATTCAATATTACCGTGGTTTGTAAAACCGGTGGCAAAAGTAATCTGGGGATTGGCATTCTGGATGATGTCCAGGTTCAGCAGGGATGTTTCAGTTGTTGCCAAAGCACCATTAAAACTATTGTTCTGATGGATAACATTGATCGTCCCGCTGTTGTTCAAGTCCGCTGTGATGGTATTGTTGTTATTGAAGGTCAAGGTACCCGGGTTATTCACCAAACCGGAA
>JAAEOA010000290.1 GCA_024223715.1 bacterium
CCCAGCGCATGGATCAAGGAGGGGGCGAAAAGGGGGGACATTGCGATCAAGGTCAAGATGCGTTTGAACGGGATGGCCGAATGAATCATGGCAAATGAAAACAGGTATGCCAAGATCATGGTGATTAGCGTGGTTGTGATGGTCATGGCAAAGGTGTTGGCCACAATTCCGACCAGTCGGGGCTCAGAGAAAAAGAACACATAATTGTTTAGGCTCCATCCTCCCTGGGGGGAAAGAAAGCTCATCCTGAAGATAGACCACAGGGGATAAGCGACAAACATGACGAGCAACACTGAAACCAAGACAGCGAAAATGAGCAGAAGCTTTCGATCGTCTATCCAAGAAATCAGTAATGTTTTAGAAATTGATGCCTGCATTGCGGATGTCTTTAGGATTCGGCTATGGTCAATACGGCTTCGGGTGGGAGGTATACCGTTATCTCTTGACCGGGTTGCAAGATCGAAGCCTCCTTGTATCTAAGTTCAGCTGCCAAATGTTGTTTACCCACTTCCAATTCAACTCGGGTTGAAGTGCCCAGGAAAGTGGTCTTGCTTACCCGGCCGGGAAAGCGGTTAGTACCCGGCCGCAAATCTGTCAAGACCTCAACCGCCTCCGGTCGCACGTACACAAACTCCGTGTTTTTGGGCTGCTCGCCTTCCACGGAAAGAAGGCAGCCTGCCAGCCTGGGAGGGAC
>JAAEOA010000291.1 GCA_024223715.1 bacterium
GAAACAGACTGCCTTTTTCAACCAACTGAAAAATGAGATGGGCCAGTTGCATCAGGAAATAGAAAACTTTGCCGGCGGTTTCATCCTGACTGTAAGCGTGTTCCATTTCAAATCCACCGTTTTTCTGGCTGTTGAACCCTTCATTTTCTATTTTCCAGCGCAGGCGTGCCCCGTCGTTGGCTAATAGATCAACGGTTAGGGTGGTTATCTTGAAATTGGTCAGCCACTTGAATTTAGTGGTACTGATTTCTCCACGGGTGTAAAACGCAAAAGATGGTAAATTTCATAATTTAGCTGGTGAAAGGAGGAGTAAGACCAAAAGTCAAGACGGTGTCACAAAAATCAGACCACTTGTGAACAGTCCGCTGACAGCGAGCATGAAGAAAGGCTTCTGCATTTTCCTCCAGCCAGGCTTTGCTACAACTTTTGAGCCTGGTATTAACAACTTGGCGGATCAAACTCTCGACTGCCCCACTGCCAATGGGCAACTTCTGCTCCTTAAAATCAGCATAATCAAGGCGTCCTTTTTTCTGGTGTTTGAGGAAAAAGTTGTATTCAGTCTGCACTGTTTCCTGGTCTTTGTTTTTTTTGTTGTCCAGAAAGTGTTTGATTTCGCTGACCAATGCTTTGGCTTTTCCTTTTTTTAACTTTTTGGTCCATTTTTTGGCCCAAGCCTTACCTGCGGTAGCTCCAAATAGAGCCTCACCTAAGGTGTAAAGATGTTGAGTGGCATGGCAATTATCCAGAATTTGGCTAATTTGGGCGGGTTGACAACCAAGTTTTTCTAATAAGGTGGGGATATTGTTCCAAATCCATTCAGCCCCATCTCCCAACAAGACGATACTTTCGGCTTGGCTCAGGCCCAATTGATGTAGCCACATCTCCAATATTTTTATAAACTCAGCCAGCCCCAGCAGCGTTCCGTCAGCCACCAACGGTATATCAGTGCGGGTTACCTTGTGTCCCTCCTCGTCCAGGATGTAAATGATGAGTAGTTTTGGTTCTCGCCAATCTGCCTTATAGCCGGGCCAGCCACTTTTTCGTTTGCGCCCTTTACGATGGGTTTTACGTATGTTGAGCCGCCCCCCATCTACAGCCAGAGCTACCCGTTTGCCTTTAAGGGCAGTTCCTGCGGCTGTTTGGTCGGTGGCAAAACGGGCCAACTGCTTGGCTCTGACCGCCAATCCAACTTGACAAAAGGCCTCGCTAATCCGCCGAATACGGCTTTTACTGAAATCCAGCCCCAACCAGGCTACCACTGGGCGGGCTTGCTCAAAGGAGGGTGACTGGGTGGCGGCCTGAGTAACATAACTGCGAACAAAAGGAGTGGTACGCTCACTGATGCCCAATAAAACCAACACCGGATAGAAGCCCTGTCCGTTCTTTTTACCTCGTTTTCCACGTTTCTTTTTTCGCCCCTTCCTCTTTCTGGCTTTGCGAGCCAGTTTGTACAGGGTTTGTACCCGAACTTCAACCCCTCCAATCAGGCTGATTGTCACTTCTTTGAACCCTTCACTCGTGTAGTGCAGACCAGCCTTGCCGGTTGCTCTCACATTGGCTGACATTTGGACACTCTGGCTCAACACCAATTGGTAAATCAAGATGGCAATGCAATGTCCAGCTAGTTGTAGGCAGGCTTGAAGAATTGCCGCTTCTTTTCTTTTCAGTTGAACCCCATCCCAGCTTTTTTCTTGGCTGGGGTCAATTAGGGGCTGAATAGTTTGACGTAACTCGTCAATCGCTTGTTCTAAATCAAGAATGGCTGGGATTGGTTGGGTTGGGGCTTCCAGCATAACAATCCTCTCTAATGTTCAGATTTGTTATGTGAACTTTAACCCAGTTTCGCCATTTGACAACTCAGAAGCACTTATTCGATAGAGCTAAAACTTAATTCTTTTCTATTTTTTCAGAAAACTCGATTATTTTGAGCTAAAATTGTGTCTTTTTGCTTTGTTACCCTATTTATTACTCTGTTTTTACCATCTTTTGCGTTCTATACCCGATGAAGGTAAGCTCAAATCGTGTATAGTAAAGTCAGCAAAAACTCAAAATACAAGAGGAGACTACCTTCAATGATAGCGTACCAAGAAACAGCCCAACCAGCAACATTATGGCCGGAACCGATGGAATTAATGTGGCAGGTTCAGCCGCCCAAATCAGATTTGGTCTTGAGGTGGAAACGACCAGATATTGGTTTATCAGATCGACTGTTCATCGGAGCGGTGGTCAATCTGCCAGATGGGCGACGACCGTGGGGAGCCATCACCTGGCTGGCAGAGATGTATCTGACCAGTCGAGAGACGATCTATGATATTGGTCGGCAGACAAGTCAGGCCTTGCTGGGTCGGGGTGAACCCGAACCAGAGCCGATGATCATAGAACTGTTGCCCGAGCCGGAAGTTGGGGGCTACGGGAGACAGATCAGGGTCAATGACAATCGGCTCAAACGAACGATCTTGAGTTTGTTGTTGCCGGGTGGGGCCAGTTTGCAAGCGATGCAAGACTGTTTGAACGTCGCCTTAGATATTAGCCGATCCACTGGGTATCTGTCAGAGTTCATCACCGAAGCGGGGCAGCGGGCAGGTCAAATTCTGGATAAGCTGGATTACAGCCCCTTGGGAAAAGTGATTTTGGCTCGAGATGAAACCTACTTCAATGATCTGGTTTTTCTGGTAGCGGTGGAACCCCACAGCTATGTGTTACTGGGCGGACAAGTGGAACAGCAGTGTGATAGTGAGATTTGGGGTTTAAGCCTGGCTCTGGATCAAAGTCGAGACGGTTTACAGATTGTCGGCCTCAGCGAAGATGCCGCCTTGTTCTATGACCCCTCGCTGAAAAAAGCCGCTCACTTACTGGATGCAGAGTTTTCAGTCCAAACCCAGAAAGATGTCTGGCATCTGCAATACAAAGGGGCCGCCGTCTTGCGCACCTTGGAACGACAAGCCTTGGCTCAGATGGAACGGGCTGAAAAATTGGCTCAAGCCCCAGGCGTTCAAGATGACAAACGGGTTGATGATTGGCTGGTGGCTGAACTGAAAGCTGAGGCCTTGCTTGATTTGTCCGCTCAGTTCCGGTTCTGCTACGGAAGTGTGTGTGATAGTCTGGAACTGGTCGATTGGCGTTCAGGTGAAATTAGAGAGAGCAGTATTAATAAATGGCTACTGGATGAAACCATCAAACTCATGACCGACCTGGATCATCCCAAAATCAGTGAATGGTTGACTTATATCAAGAACCAATCCAAGCACCTGTTTACCTTTCTTGCTTGGCTCCAAGTCGGCCTTGATGCCTGGCATGAGCAAGCCTATAAGCACCTCAGTCCCACCGATGTGCGCTTTTTTGAACGGCTGACTGCTCGGGCTTGGCGCTTGCAACGAGCCGTACTCAACGGTCATCATTCTTTCCGCAAAGCATCGGAACGAGCCTTAGCCTTGCTGGATGCCATCATTGCTGATGACCCGCTTCTCTCTGCCCGGGCTCAACAGTTGATGACCATCCTGGAGCGAACCATCCGCACCAGTTGTGCCGCCGAAACGGTCAATAGCATCATCAAACCCTACTTGTGGGTTAAACGTTCCTTCCAGAGCCGACAAACGGCTCAAAACTGGTTCA
>JAAEOA010000292.1 GCA_024223715.1 bacterium
GAAAGGCGCAAATCAGGTGGAAGAGCGAGGTTTTTCCGTTGATTTGATTCTAGGGGCAGGGCGGTTTGATGTCAAGATTTACGAGGGATTTACAAGGATTTCCAGAGATTACACTGGATTTACAGTGCATTGCGCGCTGGTAGCATCACATTGGCCAATAACAACCCAGCCACAAGGGAAACCCCCACCAGCATCGCGGTAAATACAGTATCCACTCCACTCATCACATCACTTTCAATCATCATGGACATGCCCTTGTAGCCAATGCTTCCCGGGACCAGCAGAATAATGGAAGGCACAAGCAAAGTCACCGCCGGACGACGCTTCCAGCGGGCAAATAAATTACTGATCATTCCTGCAAAAAATGCACCCACGACAGCACCAAAACCAACACCCAAAAGAACCACTCCCAGGCGTGCGCCCCAAAAAGCAACTATGGCTCCCAACATGATCCACAAATATTCCTGTGGCCGGGCCCGAAACAATATGGAAAGAGCAAAAGGTGTAATGATGAGGGAAACCCAAAGAGTCCACTGAGGCAGCATTTGCGGTTCAATTATTTGGGGTCCACCCGGCAGGAAGCCGGCCAGCTTGGTACCAATGCCCACACCCAGACCGATTTTCAGAAAAGACATCATAGCCCCGGTCAAACGGGCGGTGCCACTAACCAGATGGCCGGTGGCCAGTTCGTTTAGAGCCAGAGTCAAAGTCAGACCAGGTAAGAGAATGATCAGGCTTGCCAGAATAGGCCCATCGGTTGCCAAAGGATGCAACAAAGTGCTACCCAATGCCAGGAAGGTCACCAGCAGCGAAACCAGAAATTCAAATATCCGACCAATGGAAACAAATCGGGAGGCAGCCCAGGCCACCAGCCCGGAGACCAGACCTAACCCGGTGGCCAGAAGCATTTCCATCCAACCGCCGGAAAAAAATCGGGCAGCGGTTCCACTGGCAACAGCAAAAGCCAAGGTTGTCAAAACCGGCCCATAACGTTCCGGTGTCTGTTCGATTTCAGATAATCGCTGGTCAGCTTCCTGGACCTGAATTTCCCCGCTGTAAAGGGCCTCCACCACTTCATCCAGTTCCACCAGTTTGTCCAGTTGCAAAGATCCGGGTTGAACCCGGCTAAGGGCTGTATGCTGATCGCCGGGTTCGCCAAATGATGAAATCAGAGAGGTGGGACCCGAAAAGAATTCTGCCCGAATGCCCAAACGATCCGCAGCATTTTCCATGGCATCTTCCAGGCGATGAGCCGGAATGCCATAGCTGTGCAAGGCTTTGCCCAGGTCAATGAGGAAGCGAATTCTTGGATCGGCAACGGGGGTCAAAACGAACTCCTGATAATTCTATGAAATGGCTCAGACTTCCACTGGAGCAGTGCTGGTTGCGCGCACCAAAGTTTTCTCCAGATTGGTCGTCAGGTCCAGCCGGACCTTTTCCAGAAGATCGTTGTTGAAACCCAGTTGTGTCAAACTTTGTGAAACTTCCGGGCTGCCTTCACCCTCAAGTCCATCGTCGAGACCTTCAGCCATAATGTTTCCAGCCGCCACTGCACGACAAATTTCAGTCCCCATTGTAGCCTCGTCCAACAAATGGTGATGCGCAATCGGCTCAAGCAGGCTGTCCGGAAATCCCCACCTGCTGGCCAGAGTTTTTCCTGCCAGGCAGTGATCAAAACCCAGAATTTCTATTTCCTGAGTACAGACTCCCTGCATGGGTCCTTTCGGGCGAATGACCAATTCATTCTTGGTTAACCAAGGATCTATAACCAGCATACCCATGTCATGAACCAAACCTGCAGTAAAAGCTTCACAACAAAACTGGGGCTGCCCGGAATGACGAATGGCTTCGGAAGCCCCAGCCCCGGTAATCAGGCAGTGAGTCCAGAATTCATGACGGGTCAAGCCATAGCCAGTTAAATCCTGACGCAAGACCGTGGACATTCCCGTGGCAAAGCTTAATGCGGCGACGCAGCGGTTGCCCAGCAAGACCAGGGCATCCCGAACGCTGGTAATATCTCTCTTCACACCATAAAAGGCAGAGTTTCCCAGTTTTAAAACATTGGCCGTCATTGCCGGGTCACGTTCAATAATTTTTTGCACATTCTCAGCACATTCGGTGGCATCGTTCAGCAGGTATAAAAGCTCAACCACTGTGCCGGGCAGCGTTCCAAGGTTTCCCGTAGAAGCCACTAGTTCTTCAAGATCGGGTTGGGGCAAAATCCCTCCAAGGGTTTTGAAATATTCTTAGACTGGTTGATGGGCGTATTATCAACCACCCATACCTTATCGGCTCCAACTATCAAAAGATGAATAAAAATTTGAAAATAATCTCAAAATAATTCCATATTGACCCGATTTTTGCTTTTCTGATACACTGAGAACAGACCCCCACCCCGGCCAGGAGAGCACCGTGAAGCCCATTTCCCTATGGCAAAAGACGTTAACCACCATTTTAGGTTTGATGATTTTGCTTCCTTCAGGCATCTGCCTTGGTGAAATCCTGACCATCGAAGAAGAATTCTCAAGCACCTTGTATCGGGATGTGACCTCAACCACCGCCGATTGGGACACTACGGCTCTGAATGTACACCTTTTTCCACAAATTCTGACCACCAGGGGCAATCTGCCCACAACCAACGCCTTTCAAGCGGTTATGGGACCCACACATTTGTTTTTGGCCGATGGCTCCGCAGGCTTGCGAAGCATCGATATTTCTGACCCGGATTCCCCCACCACCGCCCACACCCTTGTCTGTGCCGGCAATGCTGAAGACGTGGCCATTGGCGGCAATTATGCCTATGTAGCAGTGGGTTCGGCCGGCCTGCAGGTTATCAATATTTCCAACCCCGAAAACATGACCGACGAGGGATCTTTCGATCCAGATCTTGCTTTTGCCAAAGCGGTGGCCATCTATTCGAATGCTCTTTATATAGCTGAGTCCAACTCCGGAGTGGCCGTTTTTGATATATCCTCTCCAGCCAATCCGGTTTTTGTGCGCCATGTCAGCACCACTTCCTGGGCCCGGCATGTGGCTGTCTCCAATGGAAATCTCTTTGTTTCGGACAACAATCTTCTGATTTTTGATCTCACAGATCCTTTGGACCCTTCACTGACTTCCGATACACCCATCGATGGCACCGCCTTAAAAACCAGCTTCGCCGGCGACCGGGCCTTTGTAGCCTGCGGTGCCAGCGGCTTACAAATTTTTGATATCAGTAATTTGCTGAGTCCCTCACTTTTGGGCCAAATCTCTGAGTGGAGCAATTGCCGACACGCTACAGCCACCACCAGCGGCGATACTGTCTATGCCGCAGTCGATACCGAAGGTCTGACCATTCTTGAAGTCAGCGACCCCGAAAATTACGATATCCTCGATACCCGCAGTACCGTAGGGCCCGCCTTTCATGTGGTACTACAAGATGACCTGATTTATCTGTCCACCGGCTCGGAAGGTCTGCGTATTTATGAGTTCGACCCCATAGGACTGAACTCAGATGACAACCAGGCCCAATCGATTGATCTGTATACTGACGATGACCCCGTGGCCCGAGTGGCTTTGACCGCTGCATACAGCGACTCCATTGCCTTCCAGGTCACCGTCAATGGCGGCACTACCTGGCACTCCATCATTCCCGAAAATGGATTTTTTCAATTCCCCGAAACCGGCACCGATGTCCGCTGGCGTGCGAATCTGGTTGCCACTGAAGCCGGTGGCGAAAACGGCCCTATTCTGGACATGGTTCGCCTGTCACTGGACCGTCTGTCCAGCTATGGATCCATCAGTAGTGTCGAAGACATTGCCAACGATGACGGGCGTGAAGTGCGCCTCAGCTGGCAGGCCAGCCGGCACGACGCCCAGGGAGGCGAACACACTATTACCGAGTATTCCATTTACCGTCGTTACGATGGCGCGGCACAAAGTGCCAGTGCCAAAAGCAGCCAACCGGGCGCCCCCTATCCTCCAGGTCAATGGGACTATCTGTCCACAGTTCCAGCTGATTTCGAAAGCCAATACTCTTTAGTAGTGCCCACACTGGCGGACAGTAACAGCACGGGTACCAACTGGACGGCTTTCTTTGTCCGAACCAGAACCACTGTCCACGGCGTATTCTTCGATTCTCCCCCAGACAGCGGCTACTCCGTAAATAATTTGCAGCCGGCGGCCCCAACGGGATGGTTTGTTGACTATTCTCCTGCCAATGGAACCCAGCTGGACTGGAACCCCTCGGACGACCCCCAGTTTGCTCATTTCCGGGTCTATCGATCTTTGGTCCAGGACACTCCCGTTCAACCCGGTACCCTGTTTGCCGTCACCACGGAGTCTGACTATTTCGATGAAACTGAATCCCACTGGTATTACCAGCTGACTCAAGTGAATCACGAGGGCCATGAAAGCCAGCCTGCACATCCGGGCCTTTCTGATGCACCTCAGTCATCCAGCAAACTTCACCTTATGCGGAACGTACCGAACCCCTTCAATCCGATCACCGTTTTGAAATTCAGCCTTGCCGATGATTCCCTCCCTGTGGAACTCGACATTTTTGATGTGCGGGGAAAAAGAGTTCGCTCATTCACGGCCATGGACCTTCCTGTGGGAGAACACCAGATTCGCTGGGACGGACGCGACAGTGCCGGACGTGGCTGTGCTTCCGGTGTCTATCAAGCCCGTTTGCGGCAAGGCCAGGAACAACGGGACATCAAAATGATGCTGGTCCGCTAAAAGGCCTGTCACTACCCGGACATTGGCTGAATTTGGCACACATACTGCTGTCCTCTGAGCATGAAACCTGGATCTACCATCAACTTGGTGATTATTTCACTGGCTGGCCTCAGTTGTCTGCTATGCATTTCACTGTCCCTGCAAATTTGGAATCAGGGTCAGGAAACCGGGGAAATGCTTCAGGATAGCCTAGAACCCACTCTCAGCCGGGGACAAGCCCGGGAAGCGTGCGGCCAGGCCATTTTCTGGTCCCGGGAATATGTCATTGAAGGCAACCCGGATTTTTTGACCCAGGCCCGGCAATTTGCGGCCACTGCTGACAGTTTTCAAGCCAATTCTCCGGCGTTGAAAGAATGGAATTTGGCCCTCAATGCCACTGAAGAGGCATTTAAATCCCATACTCTCCTAAAATCAGACCTGAATAAATTTTCCAATAAATTTAAGGAACAAGCTCGGCTTTTTCTGGCTAACGAACTAAGATTACAAACTCAGGAAAATGCCAACAAAGACTTACCAGCCCAAACAAGACAGGAACGCAACAACCGCATAACGACGGTCAATCAGGTGGTCATGTCCTGGGAGCAGATGGACCTGACCACAACCGGCTCTTATTCTCGTTCCAACAACCTGACGGTGCAACCGCTTATTCGGCAATTGGAGATGCTGTCGTCCACCCGGGAGTCGCCGCAAACCGGTTCTCTGGCCATGCTTATGCCACCGCTACTTGAGCTGAAGCCTCTGGTCAATCAATGGGTCTCGTCCTTACAGACCTTTGATCAGGCTAACAGCCAATTGGCCTCTGCTGGCAGTGTCTGGCTGGCTGAATCCAGAAGGAATTTGGATGAGCACCTGTTTCTGGCCCAAAGTCTGGGACAATCGTGGGTCAAAAAATCTCGTTTTGTGGCTATTAGCGCTTTGTTTGGCGCGGCCGTCATTTTGGCTTTGGCCGTTCTTGCGGTCATTACTGCCCGTCGCGTATTTGGATCCCCTTTAAAAGATGTCAGCGAAGGGCTTCAGCGAGATCTTGATGCTTTGCATCCGGTAAGCCAGCGACTGGTCCAGGCCGGTCAATCTTTGGGTAAAGATGGACAGGAGCTGGACCAGGGTTTGAAACAATTGTCCCGCCTTATGGGTGAACTGAACGAATCTCTGGTCACTCACGGCAAGGACTCCACCCTTTCAGCTAAGGCCATGGCAAACATTGGTCAAGATGCAGCCAACGCAGCTGTTAACCTGGGAGATTTAAACCGCACCATGGCCGATTTGCAGGAAACAGCAAACGAAACAGAAGTCATAGTTCGCAACATTAATTCCATCGCCACCCAGACGAATTTGCTGGCTTTAAATGCTGCCGTGGAAGCAGCCCGGGCCGGAGAAGCCGGAGCAGGGTTTGCGGTGGTTGCCGAAGAAGTACGCAACCTGGCTTCCCGATGTGCAGAAGCCGCCGACCAAACCAACAATCTTATTGGTGAAAGCCGGTCCCGCACCCATGCCGGTGTGGAGTCGGCCTCCAGAGCCGCGGAAATTTTGACCCGCATTGATGAAGTGGCTGCCGAAGCAGGCGGCCAAAGCCAAGCCATGGCAGTGGCCGCCGGCAAAAACAGCGAATTGAGCCGTCAAATGTGCCAGGGAGTTGACGGAGCATGGCAAAAAGCCAAATCCACCCTTTCAGCAGCCAGGGCAGCCGCCGCCAGTACCACTCCCCTGTTAACCTACTTAGCGGATCTGGGTCAATTAAGCCGAAAATTGTCCAAGCTTCAAATGCGCCATCCGAGTTTTAAATTTTCCCGCCGAAAATAATCAAATAATTTCCTAAATTCCACCCTTTGCCGGCCGATAAAAATAACGATTGGAACACCATCTCCGGAGGGAAAAACAGGAGTTGACCATGACCGAAACGACTGTCCTGGATACTCAGGAAGAAACCATTACGGCACCTGAATATCGGTTATATGTTTCCCGAGACCGAGTGGCTGTCCTTCTCGATTGTCCGGATCCCCATGACCAGGTCGAGAGTCTCATTGAGCGCATCCTTGCTGATTTTAAAATTCTGGAAATTCCAATTTTTCCCGATGCTCAAATCCTTCAAAAAATTCTAAAATCCTCCTGCAAACCCGGTCAATATCTTCAGGAAAATGTCATCATGATGGGCCAAAAGCCAGACCCTTCACAAGATGGAAAGTTGGAATGGCAACAAGACTATTTTGCCGAAGGCTGGGCAGAGGACGAAGAAAGTGGAACCATCGATTTTTGGTCAAAAAACGAGCGTCGGGGAGTCAAGGATCAGGAAGTTCTGGTCAAGCTGTATCATCCAGTCGAGGGAGTTGCGGGCCTCAATGTATTCGGGAACGAAATTCCCGTCACCAAACCAAGCAAGGAAAAATTACGGGCAGGAAAAAACGTAACCACCGTTGAAGAAGATGGGTATGTGGCTTACATCGCCACTTGCGATGGCCGGATTCGGCAACAGGATGGCACCGTCACCGTAGATGATCTTTATGTTATTAAAGGTGACGTGAATCTGGAAACCGGAAACATTGTTCACACCGGTGCGGTCATGATTCAAGGTGATGTTTGCGGTGGAGCCTCCATTGAAGCCGACGGCGACGTCATGGTCAAAGGCATGATTGAACCATGCAACATTAAGTGTGGTGGCAACCTCACGGTTGTCGGTGGCCTCCTCGGCGATAATAAGCATAAACTTGAAATTACCGGTGATTTGATGGCCAAATACATCAGCGAGGCATGTATTGAAATTGAAGGCAATGTCATTGTTGGCAATGAAATTGCCCATAGTAATATTCTATGTGCCGGGCAAATAAAAGTCCCCAATGGACGCATTGCCGGAGGCACAAACCTGGCCTTTAAAGGCATTCAGGTTGCCGAAGCCGGGGCCAGTGGCTCATCCGATACAAAACTTATTGCTGGAATTGACCACACTCTGAAGAAGAAAGTCCATGAGCTGGAAGAAAAAATCCTGAAAATGGAAGAAGCTCAGGAAAAAATTGAACATGCCCTGCAGGTTTGCTCCAGAAAACCAACCCACACCGAAGAAGAAATAAAAACATCTGATGGTTTGGAACTGCAGAACAATAAAATTGGACAATCTCTGGCTGACACCTACATGGCCATCAGAAACTTGAAGACTCAGGCCAAGAAAATTGGGGTCTTTGAAATAATCATCAAAAAAGAACTGTGGTCCGGGACCAGCATTCAACTTGGAAACGAACAAATGGTGGTTAAGGCATCTGTTCTCAAACCACGAATAATTCTGTTGCGGAAAAAATCTATAAAAATTCTGCCTCTCGGCGAAGGCAACATGCCGGAAGAATAAAAGTTTTCTTTTCGGATTCGTGCCTGCCACAACTCCACTTACATACTAATGCCCATTTTCTGAATGTCTCGGGTTGAAAAAAAACCCCATCTCCTTCATTTTCTCCTGAACCCAATTCGTTCACGGAGGATACATGAACAACACACATATAGATCGCATTGCCGGGGAATTGAACCTGGCTGGTCGCCAGGTTTCCGCAACGGCTGCTCTTATTGAAGAGGGTGCTACGGTTCCTTTTATTAGCCGGTATCGTAAGGAAGCCACCGGCAGCCTGGATGAAGTGGCGGTGACAGCCATTCGGGACCGTTTGGAACAACTGGCCACGCTGGACAAAAGGCGCGAAGCCATTTTCAAAAGTCTGCTGGAACGTGATCTGCTCAATCCCGAGCTGAAAAAAAGCATCACTGCAGCGGACAATCTAAATGAGCTTGAAGATTTGTATCTGCCCCACCGTCCCAAGAGACGCACCAAAGCAACCATCGCCCGGGAAGCGGGTCTCGAACCTCTGGCCAAATGGTTGTTTGAAGAAGCCTCCATCCCGGCACGGGACGCACGCGATGATGATCCTGTCGAGCGGGCTAAAGAATTTTTGAACGACGAAAAACAAATCACCAATACTGAAGAAGCTCTCAACGGTGCCCGTCACATTATGGCTGAGAGAATTAATGAAGACAAAAAGGCACGCGCTGCTGTTCGTGATTTGTTCATCAATGCGGGTATGGTGCGCAGTAAAGTCATTACTGGAAAAGAAGAAGAAGGCGCCAAATTCCGCGATTATTTTGGCTGGGATGAACCCGTGGTTCGCATAGCCGGCCACCGGGTTCTGGCCATGCGCCGGGGAGAAAAAGAAAAAATTCTGACCATGCGGGTCGGCCCACCTGAAGAAGCAGCTTTTCATTTGCTGGAGACCATGTTTGTACGCAATAACAGTCGGGCCGCAGAACAAATGCGCCTGGCTGTTGCCGACAGTTACAAACGCCTGCTTTCCATGGCTCTGGAAACAGAAATTCGTCTGGACATGAAAAAAGCCGCTGACGAAGAAGCCATTGGTGTGTTTTCCGAAAATCTGCGCGAACTTTTGCTCGCTGCTCCTTTGGGCAGGCGGCGCACCCTGGCTCTGGATCCAGGCTTTCGGACCGGTTGCAAACTGGTCGTTCTCAATGAGCAGGGCGACCTGTTGCACAACGATACCATTTACCCGCATACCGGTGGCCGGGGTGCTGATGAAGCGGGGATTAAAGTTGAACATCTCATAAAAAAATTCGACATCGAAGCAGTGGCCATTGGCAACGGAACCGCCAGCAGGGAAACGGAAAACTTTGTGCGCGCCCTGAGTCTGCCTCAGGGCCTGACTGTGGTAATGGTCAATGAATCGGGTGCCAGTATTTATTCAGCCAGTGAAGTGGCCCGTGATGAATTCCCCGATCATGATCTGACCGTCCGTGGGGCTGTCAGCATTGGCCGGCGGCTAATGGATCCACTGGCCGAATTGGTCAAAATTGACGCCAAAAGCATTGGCGTGGGCCAATACCAGCACGATGTTGACCAAAGGGCCCTGAAACGGGGACTCGATGATACCGTGATGAGCTGCGTGAATGCCGTGGGTGTGGACCTAAACACCGCAAGTAAGGAGTTGTTAACTTATGTTTCCGGTCTGGGGCCCCAACTGGCTGGTAATATTGTGGAATACCGCACGGAAAATGGTGCTTTCACCAGTCGTGCCCAATTGAAAAAAGTGCCTCGGCTTGGTCCAAAGGCTTTTGAGCAGGCGGCCGGCTTTCTGCGGGTCAACGGAGGCCGCAATCCCCTGGATGCCAGCTCGGTTCATCCTGAGAGTTACAGTCTGGTAAAAACAATGGCTGCGGATGCCGGTTGCGCTGTTGCCGAACTGGTGGGTAACCCTCAACAAACTGCTGGTATACGCCTCCAGAATTATATTTCCGATGATGTTGGCCTGCCCACGCTACAGGATATTATGGAAGAGCTGGTTAAACCCGGACGGGATCCGCGTCAGAAATTTGAAGCGTTCAGCTTTGCCGATGGTATCGAAAAAATGGACGATCTGAACGAAGGCATGCGCCTGCCCGGCATCGTAACCAACGTGACCAACTTTGGAGCTTTCATTGATGTGGGAGTGCATCAGGATGGCCTGGCCCATATCAGCCAACTGGCCGACCGTTTTGTGCGTGACCCAAATGAAGTTGTCAAAGTGGGACAGAAGGTCATGGCCAAGGTTCTGGAAATAGATATGAAAAGAAAACGAATTTCGTTGTCACTGAAAAATCAGTAAAAAGAACCCCCGGTCATTTGAAATGGCCGGGGGTTTTTTGTGTTCAGTAATATTTCAGAAGGTTTTCTGGAATTTTTCTGGAAATTTTCTGGATATCTAGCGCCCTCGCCTTTTCAACTTCTGCAAGCTGGTAACCAGAACCACCATAAAAATGACAACAGCCAGGGCATTTAGCGATCCGCCAATTTTCCTCATGAAAAAGGAGACACTCAAATCGCCGTGAATGCGCATTAACAGGGAAATGTGCAGCAGTGCCAAAGGCAAATAAAACACGTTCCGCCAGCGCACAAGGACCCCGGTCAGAGCGGGCACAATAATGGGTGCGTGGCCAAAAATCATGGTCATAACAAAGCCGACAAAAAGAGCGTGCCAAACGGCGTCGTATTCAAAGCCAGCCATGGTGCCGGGAAATAAAACATTCAGGCCACCGCTGAGGAACAGCCATACATAACCTGACAACAGACAAACGGCTGTATAGCGGGTTACTCCGGGAATCTTGATGGTTTTTCGGGCAATATCGCGCCAGAAAAGCCACCCACTCATCACCATCAGGCCCATGCCCCAGATGCGACTGCCCAATGTGTTGTTGACCAAACCAGAGACAACTCCGGCAAAAAGAAGAATCAGAGCCACAAAGAACAGAGCTCTGTCACCTGCTTTGGGTGCAAGCAACCGGTTCAATTCCAGGCGTTCACCGGTAATGGTTAAAACCAGAAAAGCAGCCCAAAGGGGAACCACATTATAAACCGGGTGCCCCAAAAAGAGCATCAGATTTCCCGCCACAAAGAATATCCCTCCTAGGCCCATGACCCAGTTAAACAACGTGGGTTGGCGTTTGGTGATGAGGGCAAAAACCGCCAAATAAAAGAGTCCCCCGACAAAAAAGAGAATACCGCCGAGTTGGTACGCAGCAGGAAGATTTCCCGCAAAAGTATGGACCAACATTCCCACCGTTCCCAAACCGGTTAACGCGGGCCCCATCCAGACCCAGCGCTGGCCAATGGCCGATGCTCTTTCCACGGCAATGACGGTACCCAAAAATCCGCCAACCATGAGAGGTCCGTGTAGCATTCCCAAGTTCATCCCCACTGGCAAAGCAAAGGGAATTCGTCCCAGTCCTGCCCACAAGGCAAGAATAAGAGAGGCGGCTCCCAGTGCAATAAAAGGTAAAGGATTAACTTTTGAATTCTTCTGTTCAGCAATCTGGTTCACTTTTATTTCCTTTTTCAAATGAATTTGTTTGTGTTCAATTCAAAATGTCACGAGCAGCAGCACTCATCAGATCTGGAGTCCAGGCCGGTTCGAAAACAACTTTTATTTCCACTTCATATTTCTCATCCAGTGCCTCGTAAACAGCGTTGTCGGCCAGTTGCGACATGAGGTTGTGCATGGGGCAGGCTGCTGAGGTCATAGTCATGGTAACCACAACATTTTTATCTTCAATATCAATGCCGTAAATAAGCCCCAGATCAAAAATATTGACTCCCAGTTCTGGGTCCATAACAGTTTTCAGGGCCGTTTCAATTTTTGCTTTGGTATCCATTTCAATCCTTTAGGTTGGCTTTGAAACCCAATCCGTTAACGGCTTTTACCAAGGCCTCGGAATCGAGATTTTCGCCTTTGATAACAGCCTGCTTGTCATCCAGGAAAACCTGAACCCCTGTGACTCCCGCCATTTCACTGAGAGTTCTTTGAACACTGTTGGAACAATGGCTGCAATTCATGCCTTCGATGTTCAGATTCATTGATTGCGGGGTCAAAGAGTCATTCCCCTCTGATGTGCAGGTTCCGTTTTCTTCACCTTCACAACCGCAATGACGCTGTCGGGAAAGCCACCATGCCCGGGTCATGACCACTATCAGAACCAGACTACTGAATTGATCTAACCAACTGGGTTTTCCGTGTTGATGAACCTCGGGTGTCAGAAGGGGCATTGTCGCTTCAGCCCAGGTCATTAAAAGGTCCAGCAACAAGCCACCGGCAAAAGCGCTTGCGGCCACGGCACCAAGATATATTAAAGTTGTCTTTTTGCCTAATACCCGATTGATGGTGGTGATGGTGGCTGCATTGGTCGCTGGCCCTGCGATGAGAAAAGCCAGAGCTGCTCCTGGCGAGGCTCCCAGCAGAATAAACCCCACCGCCAAAGGTACACTTGCCGTTGCACAAACATAAAGAGGGATGCCTACGATCATCATCAGGGCAATGGAAAGGGGCCCCTGGCCCAAAAATGGCGCTAAAAGATCATTGGGAATAACAGCCCCAAGAAAACCGGCAATCAGAACACCAATAAGTAAAGGCTTGCCGATATCGCCAGGCAGTGTAACCAAACCATAATCGAGAGCTGCTTTTACGCGGGGAAAAAACCCGGTGGGTTTATGCTTTGAAGCAGATTTTGAGAGGTCCAAACCTGTTGATTTTTCATCGTCGCTCGCCTGAACCAGAGTCCCTCCAAGAATACCGGTCAGCAAAGCCATTAGCGGTCGGAAAATTGCAAACAGAGGGCCCAGCATAGTGTAAGTGATCATGATGGAATCGACACCGGTTTGCGGAGTGGACAGTAAAAAAGCAGTCACTGCGCCTTTGCTTGCACCATGACTGCGTAAACCGGCGGCTACCGGAATGACACCACAGGAACACAAAGGCAATGGAACCCCAAACAATGAAGCCCTGAAAACCGGCCCCACACCCCGGCCTCCGAGGTGACGTTCAAGCCATAATGGATCAATGAATACCGATAACAATCCCGCAACAAGAAAACCCAGCAATAAAAAACCCGACATCTGAGCCGTAACATTCCATATCGCCAGGGCAATATCTCCCAAAACAATTAAGCCCTGTTCAATCATCCTGCAGAATCTTCTTCCTCAGAGGGCAGCACCTAAGACGAGTGCCATGCTCATGAGACATTCGAATTTCTTCGGCGGAAATAGCCACCGGAAAAAAAGTACCACTAATTTTTGCGCCTCGAATATTTGCCCCATCAAGAATGGCACCCCGGAAATCAATCCCCCGTAAATCGGCGTTACGCATGTAGCTGTTTGTAAAATCGAGTCCGTCGGCATCGAGGCCACGCATATCAAGGCCACGCAGGTTCACGTTGACCAGGGAACAGGTCTCACCAGCTTCCTTCTTGATATTGAAAGCCTTAACGTTGTCCACCCGCAACAATTGATACATGGGGTCTTGGGTGATTTCAGGCATTTCGTTGACGGCCATTACAAAATCCTTCCAGTCATTTTGAACACTTTTTCAGCAAAGACAAGAAACCCTGCCCCTATGGTTACGCTTGATAAAATCAAACTTTCTTCATTTCTGCAATTGTAATCCAGCTTCAATTTCCGCCTGCCGGGCAGTATTTTGTCCTTCCTCAGGATTAACCTTACTCAGCAACCACCCGCCCAAGACAAAAAAGACCACCAGAGACAGGATTCCAAGCCGGCTGGTTCCGGTCAAGTGTCCCACCAAACCAAAAACCAGAGGCCCAACAACACCAGCCAGTTTTCCACTGGTGGAATAGAAACCAAAAAATTCGGCGGTGCGATGGCGGGGCACCATGCTGGCAAACAGGGACCGACTTAAAGCCTGGGCTCCCCCCTGAACCATACCCACCATGCCTGCCAAAATATAAAAATGAAGGGCATTTGCCAGAAAGAACCCTCCTACGCTGATGACAGCATAAATGGCCAAAGCCATGAGAATAGCCCGGCGAGGCCCCACTCTGCCAGCAAGTTGCCCAAAGAGCATGGCACAGGGAATCCCAACAACCTGAGTCAGGACCAGAGCCCCCATCAGATGGGTCATGCCGATGCCAATTTCCGCCCCATAAATGGTTGCCATTTTCACGATGGTGCCAATGCCGTCATTGTAAATCCAGTAGGCAGCCAAAAAGAGGCTCAATTGACGATATTTTTTAATCTCACTGAAGGTTTGGCGCAACCGGGAGAAAGCCCCGACCAGTGAGGTTTGTTTCGAAGTTTTTGATCCGGAGGCTGTTAATGGTTCGGGAACCTGCCTGAAAAGAGGGAGGGAAAATACCGCCCACCACAGGGCTACCGTCAGGAAAGATGCCCTGACAGCAAAACCGGTATCGGGCATGCCGAATGAATGGGGATAAGTGACCATTAACAGGTTGAGAATTAACAGGAGACCTCCCCCGGCATACCCCAGGGCATAGGCTTTTGCCGACAAACGATCCATTTCTTTCCCCGAGGCCAGTTGGGGCAACAGGGATTCATAAAAGATAAAAGATCCAGAGAAACCAAAATTTGCCAAAACGTACAAAATGGCTGCCGGTTGCCAGTTATTTGCTCCCAGAGATGACATGAAAGCTGTGGCCAAAATTCCCCCGAGGGCAAAGCTGGCCAGGAATTTTTTTCGGGATCCTCCCTGATCTGCCAGAACCCCCAGCACCGGAGCGGTCAAGGCAATGACCAAAAGAGTTCCCGCCGTAATGTAACCCCACCAGGCAGTGGCCTCTGATGCCGTTGCACCGGAACTTTGGGCAAGACTGCTGAAAAAAGGAGGAAATAAAGCTGCCATGACTGTGGTTGCAAAAGCCCTGTTGGCCCACTCATAGAGACACCAGGCTTGCCGGGCTTTCATGATTTGCCCGTTTGGCACTTTGTTTGTCATTTCAGTGTTTCGTTTTTGTTTCATTTGAAACTCAAATTCCTTTGGGAATTGCTCTCAAAACCACTGTTGCAAATTTCTTCAAAACCGTAGTCCCTCCTAAGGATTTGTTTCCCAACTTGTTAATTGGGAAACTGGAGCTGGTATAGAGTTTGCAGTGCACGAATCGCCCGACGGCAGCAACCAATCTCACCAAAAGCAGCCGCCAAACTTCAAAGAGGGAGAACACCCATGGGGATCAAAATTGCCATTGTAGTGATTATTGCTTTGTTGATCCTGTTGACTTGGGGCTGTGCAAGCACCGCAACAGGATATCAAAAAGCCGATCATCAATTATTCACCGAACAGGAACTGGCAGTAATTGAATCAGATTTGCATCCTAGCAAAAAAGAATGATTTCATTTTACCAGTAATAATGGATACCCACCTGGGGAGCCACTGTAATGTTGCCGTTGATTCCTTTGTGAACAAAATCGGCTTCACACTGAACCGCCCAACGTGTCCCCATCAGGTACTCAACTCCCACACCCCCTCCAGTGTTCCATTCTTTGGTGGTTTTCCAGGATTCATTCGAACCGGAATCGTCTAGCAGCTCTTGGTGATAGAAATATCCTGCGCCTGCTCCAAGGAACAAACGTAAGCGATCGTCCTGGCGCAATAGGTAGTTCAGTTCAAACCCGAGGTTGTGTTTTTTATCATCGGAAACATGCCAGACGCCTCCGCCCACCTGGGCGTACAAATACCATTTTATGGGCATGCGAAAAGACAGGCCATGGCCAGCCAAGGATCCGTAATGAACACCCACGGCACTATGCATGGGGTCAGCTTGATTGTTCCAATCTCTGATTTTGGCGTTTTGCCCCGTTGCCAGACCTGGTAACAAAAAGAGAACCAATAAAAAAGCGGAAAGGGTGCGCGGGATGGAATTCATAATTTCCTCTTCTGTTCCTTCATTGAGTCAAACCAGACAGATGGCCTCCTGCCACCAACAGATCCATTTTAACGGGAAAACAGCTTCATTGCCAGCTTCTTTGCTGGTTTTTCGATAAGATAATAAGTCGCAACGGATATCAGGATCAACAGGATCAGATAAACAGAAAACTGCTGGCTGGGGGTATCTCCCGAATATGGCAACAGCAACTTATGAAAAACCAGATTGAAGGGCTTTTGCAAAATGTAGAGGGCATAACTGGAATTTCCCAGCACAACAAAAGGAGCCCATGAAAACGCCCGGGTCAAAAAATTATCCGAGTAGGCCACCGCCATAATGAAGACAATAAAAATCAGCGAATAAAAACTGGCATCAAAAACCAGCGGAATACTGGACCACCTGTCAATCTGGGGCTGGAATTGCAGAGATGCGAAAGTCAACAGCAAAGCGGTTAGGAAAACCGCAAATGGAAGCCCTCCCTTCTGCTGAAACTTTTCACTGTTTTGTATAAAGATATGGCCACCTGTCACCCCCAGAACAAAGCTGCAAAAATGAACCAGAGGGAAATAATACAACAAATCATGAGAAGCTGAAGGGAACCCCTTATAAAATTGAGGCGACATATAGTGGGACAAAATCAACTGAGTTATCACGTACAAACAGAGGGCCCAGGCGGCCAAACGCCGGCCGGAAATTTCGCTGGACCGAATGGCAAAAAACAGCAGCGGGAAACTAAGGTAGAAGAATGCCTCAACCGACAAAGACCAGGCCGGGTCGTTCAGCGAAAGCGGATAAGGCGGCACCCACGACTGAGTCAAAGTCAGATTAAGAAAAAATGCCTTCAGGTTGTTCACGCCGTAGCCCCAGTTATAAATTTTCCCATACGAAAGAGCCGTCGCCACAAAAAGTGCCACCAGGTAAACAGGATATATTCTGGCAAAACGAGCCTGGAGATAACGACGGGTGGAGAAAGATTTTTTACGGGAACTGGAAACCATCAGCACAAAGCCTGACAGAGCAAAAAAGAAAGTCACCATTTCGGGACCCAGATTTAATAAAGGTTTCATGACTTCGGGAACCTTTAATTCCCTGCCAAAATGGAAAAACACCACTGCAACTGCAGCCAGGAAGCGGAAGAATGTTAAGGCTTCAATTCTCATAGCCGTTGTCTTTCGCAAAGGCGGGAAAAGGCCACAATTGATTATTCCAGGCACCAAAGGTCCTCATCAGACAAGCAAATCTAGTTTTGTGCCTTTTTCTGTGCAATAAAAAATAAAAACCCGGAGGGATTCCCTTCCCTCCGGGTTTCACGGCAATCCGTTGCCAAGTGCTCGCTCCATCGAAACTTAATCAAGCCATCGAACAGGAGCTTCCGATTAGGAACAGCCGGTAGTTGCTCCACAGTTATGGCACTTATAGCAGGCCCCACTACGCACAGTTACGGACCCGCACTCAGAGCAGGGGGGGCTGTCGGCCTGAGACTGAAAAACGCTTTGTTCTTCTTCCTGCATGGTGATGCGATTGCCTCCACCACTGGACGCGGCCATGGCTTTGACACCTTTGGCCACCTGTTCTTCAGCAGTTTTCAGCACTGCGGCCTCTTTAGTATCTGCAGCGCCATCGGCAATAGTACCGTCGGCATCACCCAGATGTTCACCAAATTTCAGGTCCATCCAACGGAAAATGTAGTCCATAACCGATTTGGCAATGGGAATTTCCCGGTTGCTGGTAAAGCCGGATGGTTCGAAACGAGCGTGGCTGAATTTATTTACCAGAACCTTCAGGGGCACCCCATACTGCAACATGATGGAAACACTGGTGGCAAAACTGTCCATCAGTCCGCTGACCACACTACCTTCTTTGGCCATGGAGATAAACATTTCACCAGGCTTGCCATTGGGATACATACCCACGGTAATGTAACCTTCGTGACCACTGATGCTGAATTTATGGGTCACAGCTGTGCGCTCATCCGGCAAACGAACCCGGCGGGGTTTGGGTGGTGAGAGCAACTCTTCTTCAGCAGGCTCTTCTTTCTTCTTGCTCGTATTCATGGGCTGCAGACGCTTGCTGTTGTCCCGGTAAATGGCCACAGCTTTGAGACCCATTTTCCAGGCTTCCATATACGTTTCACTGATATCTTCAACCGTGGCTTCCTGAGGAAGGTTTACGGTTTTACTGATGGCGCCGCTCAAAAAGGGTTGCACGGAAGACATCATGCGCAGGTGTCCCATGTAATGAATGGAACGTTGGCCATTGGTGGGCCGGAAAGCACAATCGAAAACCGAGAGGTGTTCATCTTTCAGCTCGGGAGCCCCTTCAATAGTCTCGTGCTCGTTGATGTATTTTACGATGGCTTCAACCTGAGCCTCGTCATACCCCAGTTTTTCGAGAGCATGCGGTACTGTGTTATTCACAATTTTCATCAGGCCGCCATCGACGGTCTTTTTGTATTTGATAAGAGCCAGGTCGGGTTCCACACCGGTGGTATCGCAATCCATAAGGAAGCCGATGGTTCCGGTGGGAGCCAACACGGTAACCTGAGCATTTCGGTAACCATAATCATGGCCCAGGGCATAAGCCTCACGCCATACATTTTCGGCTTCGTCCAACAAATCTTCCGGAACCCGGTTGCGGTTGATTTTACCCACAGCAGCCCGGTGTTTGCGGATGACATTCAACATGGGTTCGCGGTTGCGATCGTAGTCATCAAAAGTTCCTATTTGACTGGCCATTTCAGCACTTGTCAAATAAGCCTGGCCACACATAAGAGCGGTAATGGCGGCAGCATAATCCCGTCCCTGATCACTGTCGTAAGGAAGGCCACGGTCCATGAGCAGGGCGCCAAGGTTGGCATAACCCAGTCCCAGTGGACGATATTCATGACTGTTAACTTCAATCTCAGTACGAGGATAGCTACTGTTCCCAACGATAATTTCCATGCTCAGGGTCATGATCCGGGCAGCGTGACGGAAAGCATCGGTATCGAATTCGCCATCAGGACGACGGAACTTCATTAGGTTCAGCGATGACAGGTTACAAGCTGAGTTATCGAGGAACATGTACTCACTGCAGGGATTGGATGCGACAATTTCCGCTGTGTTGCTGCAAGTGTGCCAGTCGTTGATCGTGGTATGAAATTGCATACCGGGATCACCACACATGTGGGTGCCTTTGGCAATTTTTTCCATCAAATCACGGGCCCGGTAAGTTTCAATTTTGCGGCCATCGACCACGGCTTTGGTTTCCCATTCGCCGTCGGTTTCCACTGCGCGCATGAAGCTGTTAGTCACCCGCACAGAGTTGTTGCTGTTCTGGAAGAAAATGGAATTGTAGGCTTCGCCGTTAAAACTGCCATCATACCCTTGGTCCATCAGGGCCCAGGCTTTCTTCTCTTCGTTCACTTTACAATCGATAAATTCTTCAATGTCCGGGTGCTCTGCATTTAGGATGACCATTTTTGCAGCCCGGCGGGTTTTTCCACCACTTTTGATAACGCCTGCAAAAGCATCGAAACCACGCATAAACGATACCGGTCCACTGGCAATACCACCGGCACTGAGAGATTCTTTACTGGAACGCAGGGTCGATAGGTTACTTCCGGTGCCACTGCCATATTTAAAGAGCATACCCTCAGTTTTGGCCAGGTCCAGAATGCTGGACATGCTGTCTTCCACTTCATTAATAAAGCAAGCAGAGCATTGAGGAGTTTTTTCAACGCCAACGTTGAACCAGACCGGCGAGTTGAAAGCAGCTTTCTGGTTGACCAGAATGCTGGTCAGCTCAGATCGGAAAATTTCTGCGTCTTCCATGGTGCTGAAGGTATCGTCTTTAATACCCCAGTCACAAATGGTGTCTGCAACCCGGCTAATGAGTTGTTTGACGCTGGTTTCACGGTCAGGAGTGCCTTCGCCCCCGCGGAAATATTTGGAGACCACAACATTGGTAGCCATTTGAGACCAGATGGTGGGAATTTCCACATCGTTCTGACAGAAAAGAGTTTCACCTTTGTCATTGGAAATGCTGGCTGAGCGCAGTTCCCAATCAAGTTCGTCGAAAGGATGCACGCCTGGCCTGGTAAAGCGTCGCTCCATGTTCAGACCCTTTCCCTTGGGCTGGGAAATGCCTACCTGGTTTTTGCCATGGACACCGTCTTCACGAGCAGCTTTTTCGCCATCGGCAGTCAAACCCTCGAGATCCACATTAGCGGATTCCAAAGTTGACGATTCAATACTTGAAGGCTCGGATTCAAACAAACCACCTTCTGCAGCGGCCATGGTTTTCTTATTGTTTTTTGATTCTGACATTGTGCCCTTCTCTCGCTTCTTTCAGATCCATCTGAAAAACTAAAATTCCAGCCAACTCCGTTTGAAATGTATTGAGTTCTGTACCGCTATTAAACTGTTGCTGTCACGTAAGGCGCCACGGTGTTCCTATTGGCTGGTTTGAGGCATAATTGCTGGCTCCCAAGAGAGCTCAAGAGGCCTGTTTTGCGTCAAAACCAACTCCAAAATTGAGGAAAAATACGTTTTGACTTGATTTTCCATAAGAAGCTAAACCCCAACATATAGGGCCAACCTACGCTTCAAACCACAGCACCTTGTGGCTGAACCGGACAATAGTTGCTACCCCGGTTTTGTATCAAAGAAAAAAATTGGAAATCTTCAAATTGAGAATATTCATTTTTCTAAATCACCGTAAACAGCTTTCAAATAGACAACAAACCCCAGAAAAACAAATGTGGATTTCTTCCAGAATTTTTGGATAAATTCACAGTCCAACTTTCCGGGCGGAAATAGTCAGAATCCACCCGACTTAAAGAAATCCGTATCTAGTGTTTTTTTAAGGGAATTAGAGAATTTCCAGGATTTTGAAGATTTTTTCAAGACTCAATTTTCCGAAAGAATTTCAGTCACCTTCCTGAATAATTCCCGCCACAATGTCCTGAACAATCGACTGGATGTGATCCCGACCGGTACGGAAGGCCAAACGAACCTCGTCGCTATTTCCGGAAGCACTCATGGGGTCGCGCATGGGACGTTTGATGTGACGGGCGGGATTGGCCAGCGGTGGCAGAAACTGGGTAGACTCTTTGCTGAGAGTCACCACAAGATCAAAACTGTTCAGGTCGAAAGTATCAATGGTTTTCGTGTCCTGGCCGGTCATATCCAGGCCCACTTCTTTCATCGTGAATTTTGTTTTCTCGGTAATACGATAAGTGAGCAACCCCCCACTGAAAGCACTCCAGTCTGGCGGGAACAAATGGTGTGCCCAGGTTTCAGCCATCTGACTGCGGCAACTGTTGGCCGTGCAGACAAAAAGAACCTTCACAGAGTTTCCCCTATCAAATTGAGCATGTTTTCCAAATCAGCGGGAAGCTTTTCCAGTAACTCTTCAATGCAACTCTGATTGTAACCATAATCCTGGACCGCGGCCCAGAAGCCCTCTTCCCCAATGGGACCAGTTCCCCCACCCCAACCTAAATGACATGTCACGAGGTTGGCAGCGGCAACGGCTCTAATAAGTTTGTTGTTTTCCGATTCGTCAGATTCCTCATGATGGTATTCGATTGCATGAACCAGATAAGGCGGGAAATTCCAGTTTTCACCCAACCGGGCACCAGCTTCGGCATGATTAAATCCGAGGATGCTTTTCTCCGCCTCCAGCATACAGGTAAAATCGCTGTCGGGAGGCAACTGATCCAATTCCTTCTTCAAAGGTCGGTTCAGCAGAAGTTTGCCGATATCGTGAACCAAGCCGGCAGTAAAAGCCTGTTGCCGAATTTCCTGGCTCTTTTCCTGAGAAGCAAGATAGGTTGCGGCCAGAGCCGTCCCCAGGGCATGGTGCCACAATTGATTTCGATCCAACCGGTAAGCAGCCAGAGGACCACGCATGACATCGCCCATACTGGTGGCAAAAGCCAGATTCACAATGGTTTGATTGCCTAGAAGAACCAGAGCTTCCCGGGCCGAGCCCACCTGCCGTCGCAGCCCATAAAAAGCACTGTTGGCCAGTTTTAGAAGATTGGCTGTCAGGGAGGGATCTTTTTCTATTACTTCGAGGACTTTGTTGGCTTCAACAGTTTCATCATCCAATAAAGACATGAGCTGCATGGTCGTGGACGGAAGGGAGCTAAGTTCACTGGTTTTTTTGATCAACTCCTCCAAATTACTGTGCATATCATTCTCCTTCTACAATGGAAACCAGCAAGTCACCTTGTGCCACAACTTGACCGTCCTGCACATGAACCCCGGCTATTTCACCACACATGCTAGCCGTGATTTCAGTTTCCATTTTCATGGATTCCATAATAACCAGAGTTTGGCCAACCTCTACACGGGCACCAACCCCAGCCAGGACCCGAACAATTTTCCCGGGCATTGCCGCCAACAGGTTTGGCCCGCCGGATTTTTCATCTTCCGCATCGTCGTGTTCAGGATCGGGCAAACGAAAGGTGTGAACTTTTCCTTCGCAAAAAACCAGCCGTTCGTCTCCGCGGACGGCAACCCACAACCGGCGGCGACCTTGGTGAGTATCGACAAGCCAGCGGCCACGGGTGTCCTGCTCAGCATCCAGGGGAATTTCCTGGTCGGCCATGGTCAACACCCAGCGTCCGTCCTTACGCTGAACCTGAACTTCTCTATCTTCTTCATCGGTTCTAAAATTCAATAACAAAGGAAAATCCTTTCGAAACAGAATGCATGGGGCCTGAAAATCCTGTTAACCCAACCCGTTCAGACGGAAGCGCCCCAGATTTGACCATGGTGTAGCTTGAGTAACGGAGCCAGGACCAGCAGTTGCCGTATGGCCCTCACCTAAACGATTATATTCATGAACAGCTGCCACAGCCATAGCCAGATCAGCATCGTCAGCGAGGTCGCTTTGCCAATCAGGCATTTCTTCTTCAAGGAAGCCCGTGTGCACATCTCCGTCGGCAAAGCGACCTTCCTGCAAAATGGAAATAAGATATTCCACGTTGGTTACCACTCCCAGCACAGCATACTGCTTTAAGGCCCCAATGGCCCGATCAATGGCATTACGGCGACTTCCCGCGTGCACACTCAATTTGGCAATCATGGGATCGTAGTACATAGTCACTTCATCGCCTTGGCGAATGCCACTGTCGATGCGAATGCCAGGGCCAGTGGGTTCGCTCATAAGCAAAATTTCGCCCAGCGAGGGCATGAAGTCATTTTGTGGATCTTCAGCATAAATCCGGCACTCTATTGCATGTCCCTGGCTGGTCAGTTCATGCTGAGTCCAAGGCAAAGTCCGACCTTCTGCCACTTGAATTTGGGTGCGAACCAAATCGGTGCCGGTGGTCAATTCAGTTACCGGATGCTCCACCTGCAGGCGAGTGTTCATTTCCAGGAAATAAAAACCACCATCCTGGCCGAGCAGAAATTCCACCGTTCCGGCCCCTTCGTAATTAACCGCCTGAGCAGCAGCCACTGCAGCCTTGCCCATCTCCTGGCGCAAGTCATCAGTCAGGGCTACTGAAGGCGATTCTTCAATGATTTTCTGGTGACGGCGTTGAATGGAGCATTCGCGTTCAAAAAGGTGAACAGCGTTTCCCTGACTGTCGCCAAATATCTGGAATTCCACATGACGTGGCTGTTGAATAAAAAGCTCGAGGTAGATGGTGCCGTTGCCAAAAGCACCGGTGGCTTCACGGCAGGCACCGCTGCAAGCGGCCAGCAACTGATCGGCTGAGGGAACCAATCGCATGCCCTTACCACCGCCACCAAAAGCAGCCTTCACCATGAGCGGATAACCCACTTTTTCGGCAATGGCCAAAACTTCTTCGGATGGAAAATTTCCCTCGGCGTCGGGTTCGGGTAAAAGGGCACCCGGAACCACCGGCACTCCTGCTCTTTCCATGATAGCCCTGGCTGCTGTTTTTTCACCCATCTGCTCAATGACTTCAGGACTGGGACCAATAAAGAGTATTCCTGCATCGCGACAGGCTCGGGAAAAGTCTGCATTCTCAGCCAAAAAACCATATCCCGGATGAATAGCGTCCGCATCGGTGGCCTGAGCCGCCTCCAGAATTCGGTCGGGCCTGAGATAACTTTCTCCAGGTTCAGCCGGACCAATAACCACGGAAACATCGGCCATCTCTGCATGCATGGCATGCCGGTCCACTTCAGAACATACAGCCACAGTACCAATGTGCATATCGCGACAGGCGCGAATAATGCGGACGGCGATTTCACCCCGGTTGGCAACAAGCACCCGGCTTATGGGGCGGTGAGCCAATTCAGATGTTTCTGATGTCATCAAATAATCCTTTGCGTAAAACCTCTGTTTCCCCAGGTTCTCTATTGGGCCCCAATGGCAATGAAAACCATAGCCCCTGGATGAAAACGTTGCAACGATAAAGCTCTTTGCTAAAGCCGAAAAAACTACTCAAATTAATTATCCGGCACCCCGGCCCAGGAATCTTCCTGCACCCATGGAGCCGTCTTTTTCTCAAAAAAGGCCTGCAATGCAGCCTGAGCTTCCTCTTTGGTCCGAGCTTCGGCAATCATGCGGGCACACAGTTCGCCACTTCGGGTAAAACCAAGACTTTGCGCACCTTCGAGCAGGTTTTTACACAAGGACAGAGCACCTGCTCCACCCTTCAGCAGGGAATCGACGGTGGCATTCAAAACATCGTCCAATCCCCCGGGGCCATCACCCCCTGAAGCAAGGCGATCAATCAAGCCCAGGCCAAAGGCTTCATCGGATTCAATGACATCACCGGTAAGGAAGTAAGTGCGGGCAGCCGCTTGCCCAATGCGATCAATAACCAAGGGGCTGATCACACCTGGCACAATGCCCAGACGAACTTCCGAAAAGGCAAAGCGTGCTTTGGGGCCGGCAATAACAATGTCACAGGCAGCAACTAGTCCCACGCCGCCGCCAAAAGCAGGTCCCTGAACCCTGGCAACCACGGGCACCGGGCAATTCCTTACCGAGCGAAACATGCCGCCCATGGCCATTGCCGCTGCCACATTTTCCTGATAATCGGCTTCGCCAAGGGCTTTCATTTCCCCAAGATGGGCTCCAGCGCAAAAAACATTTCCAGTCGCTTGCAAGACAATTACATGAGGACGGTAACGACCATCCGGCCCCACATCCGGTTCACCGGTTGAATCGACCGGCAGCGGGTCACGAAAAGCGATACTGTCAAAAAGGTAAGACAATTCTTCTATTGTGTTTTTATCGAAAGCGTTTTTGACCTGAGGATTGTCGATGGTCACGACAAGCACCCGGCCGACGGCATTCTGTTTGATCGGCATAATTCACCATCCGTTTGTGTTTGAATCAAAAAACTACTACCGGCCTATTACATGCGGAAGACACCATATTTTACCGGCGGTATGGGGGCGTTCAGGCTCATGGCCAGACTCAAACCCAAAATGTCCCGTGTCTGTACTGGATCAATCACACCGTCGTCCCACAATCGGGCGCTGCTGTAATAAGCATGCCCTTCTTTTTCGTACTTGGCCATAATGGGATCAACAATAGCCTGTTCCTGCTCGGCGGAGAGTTCTTCCCCGCGCCGTGCCACCTGGTCTTTTTTAACTGTCAGCAAAACACCGGCGGCTTGTTCGCCACCCATGACCGAAATCTTTGCCTGGGGCCACATCATCAACAAACGGGGCTGGTAAGCACGGCCGCACATTCCGTAATTTCCAGCACCATAACTGCCGCCTACAATGACCGTAAATTTGGGGACGGTGCTATTGGAAACAGCCGTCACCATTTTGGCACCGTCTTTGGCAATTCCGCCGTGTTCGTAGTCTTTGCCAATCATAAACCCGGTAACGTTCTGGACAAATACCAGAGGAATTTTTCGGGCATTGCAAAGCTCAATAAAGTGAGTGGCTTTTAACGCTTCGGCGCTGAATAGGATGCCATTGTTTGCCACAAGTCCGACACTGTAACCATGAATGCGAGCAAAACCACAAACCATTGTGGTTCCGTAGCGAGGTTTAAATTCATGCATGCGGCTGCCATCGACCATACGGGCAATAACTTCGCGAATATCGAAGGGGATTTTAGGGTCGTGACTGACCACACCATACAATTCTTCGGGATCGTAGTGGGGTGCCTCGGGTGTGCTGCAGGGAATGGTGGCCGTACGAATAGGGCCCAGATTTTCCACAATATCACGCACAATACGCAGGGCATGAGCGTCGTCGTTGGCCAGATGATCGGCAACCCCGCTGATGCGAGTGTGCACATCGGCACCACCCAGCTCTTCGGCAGTCACTTCTTCACCCGTGGCAGCTTTAACCAGAGGTGGACCCCCCAGAAAAATGGTGCCCTGTTCCTTTACAATGACAACTTCATCGCTCATGGCCGGAACGTACGCTCCACCGGCTGTGCAGCTGCCCAGAACGGCGCTGATTTGAGGTATGTCCAAAGCGCTCATGGTTGCCTGATTAAAAAAGATGCGGCCAAAGTGTTCCTTGTCTGGAAAAACCTCATCCTGCAATGGCAAAAACGCACCGCCTGAATCTACCAGATATATTACCGGCAGCCGGTTCTCCTTGGCAATTTCCTGGGCCCGCAAATGCTTTTTTACTGTCAGGGGATAATAGGTTCCCCCTTTGACGGTAGCATCGTTGGCTATAATCATGACTTGCCGGCCATGAATTTGCCCAATGCCAGTAACCACACCAGCAGCTGGAACTTCAGTATCATAGACCTCGTGTGCTGCCAGAGTTGAGAACTCCATAAAAGGCGATCCTGGATCCAGCAGAGCTTCAATGCGGTCGCGCACCATTAGCTTATCCTGACTGGTGTGACGCTCGCGGGCTTTTTCACTGCCACCCTGGCGGATTTTGCCTAGAAGTGAGGTCAAATCTCCCAACCGCTCCCTGTTCAACCGGTCGTTTTCCTGGAAAGATTCGCTGGCAGGATTAATGTTACTTTTGATGCGTTTCATTTTGGTCTTTCGGTTAGAAATAGTACTGAACATTGAGCACGCCGAAGGCTCCATCAATGGTATTTTCAGCTTGGCCAATAGGAACATCCAGCAATCCTGTTTCCAGACCTATGCTGAAGTCTTTCCTGCCGGTGTACAAAAACTGAAGGACCCGAAGCAGGGCCCATGGGGTATGATTTAAAATACCCCAGCGTGATTCCCATGGGGAAGTTGTATTTTTCCTTTAAATCCACTTCACACAGAATTTCCCCGCCATCGGCAATTTGTTCGGCAATTTGTTCGGCAATTTGTTCGGCAATTTGTTCGGCAATTTGTTCGGCAATGTGTTCGGCAATGTGTTCGGCAATGTGTTCGGCAAATTCTTTGGGAGAAAATTGAGTGACTGATGAGTAGTGCCACCCCAAACCAGCGGTAAACTGTGATTTTTCTCCCCGATGGATGAGGTGCTTGATCCAGGTGTCGATAACGCTGGTAGCGGTGGCTCCATCATTCACAAATGACCAAGTGCTGGTTCC
>JAAEOA010000293.1 GCA_024223715.1 bacterium
ATCGGCCAACTCGATCAACAGAGAAGCCGAACATTCACAGTTCGGGCACTTGTTCGAGCTTGAACAGGGTGACAAGGTTGTGGGCTTTGACGTCACGGCAATTGATCGAAAACCCGGCGTAGCTTTCAGTCTTCATTTCTAGCCATGGTCAGGCCAATTCCCTGTCCTTGTTTGCGGGTTGTAAAAAATGGAGTAAAAACCTGATCCATATTGACCAGGGGACGACTTTCAGCAAACTCCTCCCGCAGTGTGATATTTGATTCGGCACAACCTGTCTCGACGTCAGGGTGACGGACCGAGCTTTTGATTTGTCGAAAAACCGGTGCTAGCGCACCAGCATCATCTTGGCGCTCAATGTTTTTTCGGGACCGGTCAGACGGTAGAAATACGCGCCGCTGGGAGTCTCGTGGCCCGCGTCGTTGCGACCGTCCCATTTCACTTCGTTCCGGCCGGCGGTCATTACTCCATCTTCCAGGGTGCGGACCAGTCGCCCGCGCAGATCGTACACTTCAAGCTTGACCCTGGTGTCGCTGGCCAGGTTGAAGCTGATCTCGGTCTGCGGGTTGAAAGGGTTGGGGGTGTTGCCCAGAAGGGCCATCAAACCAGGCAGGTTGTCTTCGCCAACAGAGGAAATTCCACCGCTGAGGAAGCTGACGATGCCTTCCATGACCGCCGCTCGGTCATCAGCGTTGTTGATGGCCTCGAACCCGAAGGCAAAGTAGACCACGCGATGGTTGCCGTCATCGGCCATGATCCCGCCGTTGCGACCAGCACTGTAAGTGAAGATCGAGCTGGCATCGTCGCCGCGTGGGTCAATGTCGCTGGGGTAGTCCTGGTTGTTGGCGCCGTCGCCGCCACTGAGATTCAGCATAATACCTTCGGTGAAGGTACCGGCAACGCCATCCAGAGTCAGGTCGTTGGTATCGTCACTGATGTAGTCGGCGTGCAGGTAGTCGTTGTACCAGGTCCTCGCGGCACCACCCTGGTCATACATGTCCCAGCCAATGTCCTGGCCGGTGATGAACAGGCTGCCGCCAGTATCGAGGTATTCGGCAATGGCAGCGCGATCGTCCGCGTCCAATGACGGGAAAGCCCAGCCACAGCTCCAGATGACCGTGTCGAAGCACATCAAGATGCCTGCATCAAGGGCCGTGGAGTTGTGGTCCCAGGTAGCTACGGTCTTGCCGGTGCCGGCCAAAGCCGGGATGAAATACAGGGTTTCGTAGTCAAAAGCCCCATCGTCATCAACGACAAGTATTTCTGTTTCGTCCGAGATCAACTTGTAGGCCAGTTGCCGGTCACCTGTGCCTCCGTTGTCGGAGTGAAGAGTAAGAAGGGCTTCACCCTCGTTGCCAGTGCCGTTGTTGATCACGACCCTGAAAAAGGCCCGCTCGCCGGGGTTCAGGTTGATGGTCGTGCTGGTGTGCTGCTGGTTGTCATAAATGAAATAAGCTTCCCCGTCGCCGGGGATGCTGGTTGGGGCAACAGTGACGGTGTAGGCGGCCGGTTGGGTGCCGGTATTGAAAAGTCCGGTATAATCGAAAGTATTAGACTGTCCTCCAACCACCGTACGCGGTCCCAGAGCGAAATAACGCATGGAGAAATCGGGAGTGGGCAAGGTGTTGCAGCTCTGGAAAATTTCGCGGTCCACATCATTTTGGACGAAGGCCACGGCTCGGAGGTTTTCCAGAACCCAGCTGGGCTGAATGGCAAGGCTCAGGGTCTCAGTCTGAATTTCACTGCTGTTGCTAATTGTCAAACTAACGTCTGGCACCATATCCCTCAGGATGTTGTGGTAGCTCGACGAACCGTAGCTCAGATGATCCTCGATGAGGGCCACCCTCAGTTTCATGTCGCTGCCGGGGGGGAGGTTGCCTTCCAGCTCGATCTCAACGGTAATGAACGGGTTGAGATCGGAGAATGAGAAATCGAGGATTTTCATGGCAACGGGTGTCGGATCATCCAGCAGACTGAGAACTACGGGGTCGTACACGCTCCCGTTGGTGGCTTCGACGCCGGCGCCGCTGATGGTGTTGCCACCGTTGAACTCCAGCTGGGGGTAGCCGTCGGCATTGTAGTAATCAATACGGACATCAGCATCGGGGCAGCTCAGGCCGCCGCTTGACGCCATGTATTCCACGGTGTCGAATTCGTTACTGTCATAACGACTCTGCATGACCTGCAGGCCGGCGCGAGCGCGCGGACAGTAGCCTCACCAGGTGGCAGAGCTCATCTCCGAAAATACGGCTCGCGGAACCTGGGCCATCCCGGGCACCGCGGCCAGAATGGCCAAGGCAATCAGGATAATTGCGGATACTAACTGGTGCACTGATTTCATGGTTTTTCCCCCATTTCAAGTGGTGGCAAAGGTTGACCGGAAGGGTTGTCAGAACCTGGAGTTAAAGTGGACTATTGGAGTGTATCACAGGATTAAATACTGGACAAATTTTAATAAAACGACACAGGGAACAGGCACAATGGACACGTGGTCCACACCGTCCCAATACCCCCAAAAAACACCTTCGCCACTTACTCGTGAAGGCGGTGTTTATTGAAGACCGGCTACGTTTGAATCCTGGTACCGACTTCCCGGATTCCTGGTGTTCGTACACTGGGCAGTATGGTAGCCCCTGGGGGACAGTGTACGAACCAACTGTCCCCCACAAGTATCAGCATTTGTTTTCGTCTAACTCGAACTACCGCAAAACATCCAATCGCACAGACCAACAAAGTGGTTTCCTTTTTGCTTAACACTGTAATGGGGTAATCAAACCATTTGACATGAGGTTGCGCACTTTAACAATCCGTGCTATTTTCTTGTTGGGTTTAAAAAAGTCTAGGTTTTTTTGTACTGGGGTTAAAGTTGAAAACAATCACACGCTATCTGGAAAAATCCATTCTGAAAGACCTCAACAACAAAATGGTTTTACTGGCAGGGCCTCGCCAATGTGGAAAAACGACCTTGGCCAAGAAGCTTCTTGGAGCTGAAAAACCTAACGGCCCCACCCGCTATTTTAACTGGGACTCCCTCCGGGACAGGGATTTAATATTGGAGGAACGCTTTCCAACCGGTCCCGGCTTGCTGGTTCTGGATGAAATCCACAAATACTCAAGATGGCGTCAGGTCGTAAAGGGACTCTTTGACAAACGGGGAGATGAAATCTCCATCCTGGTCACCGGCAGTGCCAAACTGGATCACTATCGGCACGGCGGAGATTCTCTTCAGGGACGGTACCATTTTCACCGTCTCCACCCACTGACCTATGCTGAACTTGGTGCATCTTCCCCATCGGACTTGAAAGATCTACTGACTCTCGGTGGATTTCCGGAACCCTTCCTCTCCGGGTCCGAAAAGCAAGCCCGTCGCTGGAGTAGAGATTACCGTTCACGCCTGGTGATCGAAGATCTCCAGGACCTTGAACAAGTCAAAGACATCGCTCTGGTTCAACAATTGGTTCTACGATTACCCCAATTGGTCTCCGCACCACTGTCTATCAATTCCCTGAGGGAAGATTTGCAAGTTGCCCATCAGACCGTCGCCAGGTGGTTGAATATCCTGGAAAATCTTTATATGATTTTTAGAATTTATCCATTTGGAGCTCCTTCCATCAAGGCTGTTAAAAAGGAAGCCAAGCACTATCATTTGGATTGGACTGTAGTTAAGAATCTGGGAGCCAGATTGGAAAATCTGGTGGCATGTCATATTTTAAAATGGTGCCATTTTCTAGAGGATACCGAAGGCAGGGACGTGGAGTTACGTTACTACCGGGACACGACTGGACGTGAAGTTGATTTTGTTGTTCTTGAAGAAAACAACCCCATCATGTTCATTGAGTGCAAGTCTTCACCAGGAAAACGCCATCGGGGCCTTTCATATTTGAAAGAAAAATATCCTGATGTTCAAGCTGTTCAAATTGATACCCAGACCACTTCGGACACATTATCCAACAAAGGTATCAGATATGTTTCGGTTGGAGGGTTTTTAGGAGAACTTGTTTAATTTTAGAATTAATCAGTGGGTATGTTATGATGGTCGTACCCTCTACGGCTTTTCAGGAAAACGAGGAACCAGCAGTATTGTAGCGTCCATTATAACATGTCCGCCTTTTCACCAGAAAAGTAAGTGACACTTCCCCTCTCCTCAATTCGGACACGGTCCACAAAAAAAGCACCTTCCCCAAGCTTGGAGAAGGTACTCTAAATCCAGCACGCAAATGTTTCGCATACTGTAACTTTAGTAGCCCAATTTCTTTAACAGCAAAAAAAATCCATCTTTTTTAAAAAATCTTAAAAAAGTTGTAACCCAAAGCAAACATCGTCGTATACAATAGGTGCATTACCTTACATATGCACCAATGCACAGACTTTAAAGTACTGAAAAATGGCAACTTAGTTCATTGTTTCAGCCCAAACCGCCAAAAGGAGCCCAAATTTGTTCTTCGTCGATTCACAAAGTGGAGTTCCCATATTCAGGCAAATCGTAGACCAGGTGCGCTTGCAAATTGCCAGTGGTTTATTAAAGCCGGGCGACGAGCTTCCGTCCATCCGCAGCCTTTCCATACCCCTGGGAGTCAATCCAATGACTATAAGCAAAGCCTACAATTTACTGGTCCACGACAATGTTCTTGAACGACGCCCAGGTCTTCCCCTTATAGTAGCCGAAGTCGACGGCAACCAAATGGCCGACCGTCGGCGTGAACAATTGCAATCGGGTCTTCAACCGGCTGTCACCCTGACTCGCCAGCTGGATATCAATCCCGACGAAGCTCTCGAAATTTTCAAAAACCTGCTGGCAAATTCCGGCGAAAAATAAATCCCCGAAAGGATTAACCCATGTGCATTCTGGAATTTAACAACACTCACCGCTCCTATGGCTCGCAGGAAGTTCTCGGCGGCATAGATCTGCAGGTTCAAAAAGGCGATGTACTGGGTTTACTGGGCCGCAACGGCGCCGGAAAAACCACGCTCATCAAACTGATGATGGGTTTGCTTGCTCCAGACAAGGGCCAGGTCCGTGTCTTTGGACTGGACCCGCGTGAAAAACCGGTGCAGGTGAAAAAACGCATTGGTTATGTTTCCGAAGATCAGGAACTGCCGCCATTTTTGAAAGTCAGCGACGTAATACAGCTTTACCGCGGTTTGTTTTCCACCTGGGATGAAAAGTTTGCCGCCGACCTGGCCAACCGTTTCGAGCTGCCGTCCGACAGGAAAATCAAGGATCTGAGCCGGGGGCAGGCCCGCCAGGTGGCTCTGTTGTGTGCAGTGAGCCACCGACCTGAACTTCTGATTCTTGATGAACCTGCCGGAGGGCTGGATCCCGCTGCCCGGCGTGACTTTCTTGAAACATCCATTCGCCTGCTGAACGAAGAAGGCACAACCATTGTTTTCTCCTCGCACCATATGAACGACGTGGAGCGTTTGGCCAGTCGTCTGGTCATGATTCACGAAAAGGAAAAATGGATCGACAGCGACCTGGACGATATCCGTCAGGGTTACTGTCTGGCTCAAATTCCCCAGTCAGAATCGTTGGACCCGGAAGTTCTGTTGGCCAACGATCATTGTTTGTGCGCCCGTCAGGCTGGCGAAGCAGTGCATGCAGTTTTTGAAATGGATCCAGATTCCTGCCAAAGCGTTCTGGCCAAAGATTTCCTGCTGAAACACAGCCAGTGCCGGACCATTAATCTGGAAGAAATGTTCATCGAATTGGTGCGGAGGTCCTCATGATGCTGCAATCGGTTTTGCGTCATGAGGTGATGCGGCGTTTGCCGAAGCTTCTTCTGGTCACATTCGGGTTGGCAATATTTATTTCCAACCTGACTCTGTATTTCCGGTCAGAATTTGAACCCGGCTCCGCAATTCTGGAATGGATGCCCGTGGGCTTTCAGGTTTTTATCTATCTGAGTGCCTGCCTTGTTCTGATGGTTCCGGAAGCAGGCCGCCGTTGCCGGCAATGGGAATTATCTTTGCCTGTGCCGGGGAAGTTTTGGTGGCAAAGTCATTTCTATAGTTTGTTGCTGGCTGGTATTTGCCTCATGCTTTTGTACGTGATTTTCCCTTTACTGCTGCTGGTGGTGGACAATCCTTCTGAAGTCCGGATTTTCCAAAATGCTGGATCAAGTATGGCTAAAACCTTGTTGAACATGTGGGGCATACCGCTTTTATTTTATATTATGACTTTAGATCTGGTGGCCCTTTGGAGACCTGCCTCGGCCATGCCCGGCCAGGAAAAAGGCTGGAACAAGAGGGTTGCAATATTGGTAATTTCAACCACGATTCTGCTTGTTATTACCAGCCGTTTGGGCCTGACTGGTGTGTTGTTGGTTCTTCTTGCAGGACTGGCCCTGCAACTGAGGCGAATCAAGGTTCCCGACACCTTGAGTTTGCCGTCGGTTCAGGCGGTGGCCAATGAAGAGACTATTTGGCCGTCTTCATCTCCTGCCTCAGGGAATCCATTTCTTTTGCATTTTACTGTCATTCGCCTGCTCTTTAAATGGCCCACCAATTGGCTGATTTTGATTCCCTTTATAGGTTTTTTTGGAATGTTGCTGGGCGGGTATAATCCTATCAGCGATGAACCAGAGGCTTTGCGATTTTCCAATTTATTCATGTGCATTTATATTTTGGCTGCCGGAGGCGGGCACTTCACCGAGAAGCTTCATCTCCTGGATTTCCTGCCCGTGGCCCGCCGTACCATGTTGTCCTGGTTGGTCTGGCCAGTGGTGATCACTCTGGCCCTGGGTTACGGATTTGGGCAAAACCAGGCGGCCAAATCCAAGGCGTCGACGGAACCATTATCTTTTGTCAATGAAGACTCCGGCTATGGGTTGAAAGTGCCGGCCAGGTGTTTTCGATTGATACGCAGCGCGGAAGCTCCCTTTGTGACTTCTCCCAGTGGAGAAACTCACCAGGCCGATTCCGTGGTTGCGGTCAAGGGCTTGCCCTGGCTCTTCTACAAACCGTACAGCACTCCAAAAGGGGCCAGCTTGGAC
Source organism: bacterium (assembly GCA_024223715.1). GTDB lineage: Bacteria > Krumholzibacteriota > Krumholzibacteriia > LZORAL124-64-63 > LZORAL124-64-63 > LZORAL124-64-63. Next base: position 6,990 of record JAAEOA010000293.1, read on the forward strand.
TATGTGGCCTGGCAAATGAGTCGGGCCATTGAAAATGTTTTTGGGGAGCAGGTATCACCACAGGAAATCTCGGACCAATATTTGGAAATTGATTCACAGGGGCATGTAAAATCCTTGTCCCGGGGACTGAATCTGAAAGCAGATCATCCTCAATGGAGTGAAGTAAAGGGCGGGACGGTCTTTCCCGTACTGTTTGGCTTTGTCACTGTATTTTTCCTGCTGGTCCTGTCTCTGCACTTTCGAATGCTCCGTCGCCAGGCATCTTTCAAGAAGGGGCGAATCACTTTTTGGATTCTGTTGGGAGCCCTGATGGCCCTGCACTTGGCCAACCTTGTGACCTACATTACCGGCCTGACCGATGACTGGATAGTCCGGGGTATTATTTTGGGTGGCATACAACGCTGGTCGGAATTCGGAAATGGCTTTGGCTGGATTGTTTACGGCGGAGTCCTGGTTGCCATTGCATCGAGCTGGCTTCTGGCTCTGGGGCAATTCAAACAAATTGAATCGCCCGCGAAAGAGGATGGGTGTTGAGTCTTTGGTACAACAGGAAGGAAAAAACCTCAGGAAAACGAAGCAGTGAAAAACAAATAGCCATGCCTGAATATTTGTAATTCTCGCTGTACGTCTCAAAAAAACATTCACGTTGGGTAAGAATGATGCTAAACAATTGAAGCCTGAAAAGAAAATCAAAGTTCCGGATATCGGAAAATGAATACGGAACACACTCACCGGGTACTGCGTAGTGCCTGATCCAATGAACCACAATGAATTGGTTCTATACCCCGACCCAAAGGGAGATGACATGAAAAAGTCATTTGCTATCGCCTTGATTGTTTCGTTATCCGTTATTCTAAGCGCCGGTTTTGTCATGGCCATGGATGCGGACGAACTAATCAAAAAGAGCTTCGAAGCCACCGGTGGCCTCGACAAAATTAAATCGGTAAAATCTTCCCATGCCACAGGTAAAGCCTTGGTCCAGGGAATGGAATTTCCTTTCGTGATGCGCACTCTGCGGCCCAATTATTTGCGCCTCGATGTGGAAATCATGGGCATGACCATGATACAGGCTTTCGATGGTGAAAAAGGCTGGACCATTAATCCCATGGCCGGCATCACCGTGGCTCAGGACATGACTGAAATTGAAAACAAATCTTTCAAGTTACAGGCCAATATGGATGGCTTGCTTGTGGACTACAAAGACAAGGGTTATACCGTGGAATACATTGGCGAAGCCGATGTTGAAGGAACCCCTGCTTATCAACTGAAAGTCGATACTCACGATGATATCGTCATGGACCTGTTTTTCGACCAGGAGTACTTCCTGAACATTAAAATGACTACAGCTATTACCTGGGAAGAAAAAGTTAATGAGTCTGAAACCTACATGAGCGATTTTCAGGAAATTGAAGGCATGATTATGCCATTTTCCATTGAGACCCGCATGGGCGGCGTTGCGGCCAGCCAAATTGTTATCGAAAAGGTTGAACTGGACACTGAATTTGAAGAAGGATTGTTCGAAATGCCGGCTGCTGAAGCCGCACCAGCAACCACAAAATAAAGGGGAATGCCGTGAAGAAGTTTGCTCTGGTGGCGTGTCTCCTTTTTTCGGGGCTGGCTCTTGCTGAAGAACCGGTAAAGGATGAAGGAATTCCCATTGGCACTTACGCGTTTGGTGACATGCGCGCTCGTGCTGTGGGACCAGCGGTCATGAGTGGTCGCATCAGTTCTCTCGATGTTTTGGACGACGACCCGCGCCTGATGTACATCGGCACCAGTGGTGGTGGCGTCTGGCGAAGTCGTAATGGCGGCATCAATTTTGAACCGGTTTTTGACGATCACTGCCAGAGCATTGGGTCGGTGGCCATTGACCAGGCCCGACCCGATACTGTTTGGGTTGGTACGGGTGAAAGCTGGGTTCGCAACAGCGTTTCAGTGGGCGATGGTATTTACCAGACTACTGATGGCGGCAAGACCTGGAAAAATCGGGGACTGAATGACAGTGAGCACATTGCAGAAGTCATTTTGCACCCCACGGATCCCAAAATTATTTACGTGGCCGCTTTGGGTCATTTATGGGACAGCAACGAAGAGCGTGGTGTCTTCAAAAGCAGCGACGGTGGCGAAACCTGGCAGAAAATTCTTTATGTGGATCAGGACACCGGCTGTACTGACATTGCCATGGATCCGCAGGAGCCGGATATTTTGTACGCAGCCATGTGGCAATTCCGTCGTTCTCCTGACTTTTTCCAAAGCGGAGGCCCCGGCAGTGGAATCCACAAAAGCAGTGATGGTGGCAAAACCTGGAAGAAGCTGGAAAAGGGCTTGCCTGAGGGCGAACTCGGACGCATTGCCCTGGCGGTAATGCCTTCCAGAACCAGTGTTCTTTATGCCTCCATTGAAAGCAAAGACTCGGCCTTTTATCGGTCCGATGATTTGGGCGAAAGCTGGTATCAGACCACCGATGAAAAACCCATCAAAGGGCGTCCCTTTTATTTCAGCCATTTAGTACCCGACCCCCAGGATCACGACCGAATTTATAAAATGAATACTTTCGTTCTGGTCAGTAGCAACGGAGGTCAGCGCTTTCAGGGGCTGGGCGGCTGGGTGCATGCCGATGGGCACGCGTTGTGGGTTAATCCCAATAATCCGCGTCATTTAGTTCTGGGAACCGATGGCGGTGTTTATATAAGCTATGCCCGGGGCGATGGGTTTCGGCATGTCAGTAATTTACCTGTCAGTCAGTTTTACAGGGTGAGTGTTGATGACCGCGAACCCTATCGGGTTTATGGTGGCTTGCAGGACAATGGCAGCTGGTTTGCTCCTTCTCGTTCCTCTTCGGGTATTGAAAATTCCGATTGGGAAAACCTGGGCGGTGGCGACGGCTTCTGTGTTCAGGTTGACCGTCAGGATCCGGAAATTGTTTATTGGGAATGGCAGGGTGGAAACATCAACCGCAAAGATTTGCGGACCGGAGAAAGCAAAGATATCAAACCTTTGCCCTGGACCGATGGACCGGACCTGAGGTTCCACTGGAACACACCTATTGCCTTAAGCCCAACCGATGAAACCCGTCTTTATGTTGGGTCGCAGTTTTTGCACCGCAGTACCGATAAAGGCGATACATGGGAAACCCTGTCCCCGGATTTGACCACAGACAATAAAGATCTTCAGCGTCAGAAACAATCCGGTGGCCTTACTGTGGACAATACAGCTGCAGAAAATCATTGCACCATTTTCAGCATCTGTGAGTCACCGCTGAACCGAAATACAATTTGGGTGGGAACCGACGACGGCAATCTTCAGGTTACTGCAAATGATGGAAAAAAGTGGCGTCGGGTGAATGAAAATATAAAGAGCCTGCCCGAAGGGACCTGGGTCAGCTGCGTGGAGGCCTCACATCACAACCCCAATGAGGCGTTTGCTACTTTTGATGGTCACCGAACAGGTGATATGGCCAGCCATGTGTACCATACAAAAGACATGGGTCGCACCTGGCAAAGTATTTCCACCGATGAAATCACAGGTTACGCTCATGTTATTCGTCAGGATCCGGTCAATGAGGATCTGCTGTTTCTGGGCACCGAAGAAGGCCTTTTCATTACCCTGGACAAAGGCTTGCACTGGGCTCGCTTTGAAGAGAGTTTTCCGCAAGCCAGTGTTCGGGATATGGTTATTCAACAACGTGAAAACTCTTTGGTTACAGCAACCCATGGCCGGGGCATTCGCATTATCGACGATATAACACCCTTGCGACAACTGACTCGAGCGACAATGGATGCTGATTTCACGGTTCTGGAGGCAAAATCGGCCGTGCTTCGCATTTTCGACGGTAAGTCACAATCGCCGGGAAATACTCACTTCGCGTCCGGCAATGCAACATCTTCTGCAGTACTGACCTACTACATGAAAAAACGCCACATGTTCGGGTCCATGAAAATTGAGATTTTTTCACCCGAGGGGGAGTTATTAAAAACTTTACCTGGCAGTAAGCGCAAAGGGTTGAATTTTGTAACCTGGTCACCGCGTTTGAAGCCTCCCCAGGTTGCACCATCGCCAACTCTTGATCCAAGAACTTCATATGCCGGAGCCATGGGCCCAGCCGCACCCGAAGGCAAATACACCTTTGTTATTACAAAAGGGAAAAAAACCTACGAGGGCTTTTTTAATGTGGGTTATGATGCTTCATATCCTCATGATAAAGAAGTTCGAGCCGTGCAACAGCAAACAGTCAGCGAGCTGTATGAAATGTTGTCGCGAATGGCGTATGTGTCGGAGGCGGCGTCTGAGTTGCGCGAGATGGCCGAGGAACGGGCCGAGACGTTGGGTGAAAAAGACAAGCTTTCCAAAAAGCTACGCCAGTTTGCCGAGGAAGTTAATGAATTTTACGGCACGTTGATGGTGACCGATGAGGTTCAGGGAATAAGTGGAGATAAAAAACTTCGGGAAAAAGTGGTGGGTCTGTATGCGGCCATCAGTGGTTTCGGAGGGTTGCCCACGGAAACCCAACTCTCTCGTCTGGAAGATTTCCGGAGTGAAATTCAAAAGGCGAATGAAGACTTTGTAGAGCTTACGGCACAGAAATTGGAAAAACTGAATAAGAAGTTAGTGAAGAAGGAACAAAAACCCATTGTATTGCTTACTTTGGAAGAATTTAAAAAACGGGATAATTAGTTTGAGACGCAGGAATACCAGGATTTTTCTTTTGTTGTTGCTGGTGTTTTCTGCTTGCAGTCAAGAGCCCATGGTTTCGGATTTTTCATTTGAAACCATGGGCACCGTTAGTTCTTGTTCCCTGGTTCTTCCTGCCAAATTGCCGGCAACCGAGGCCAGGCTGGTGGTGCAAAATTCTTTTGAAGAAGTGAACAAAACTCTCAGCACATGGCTCCCCGACTCAGAAATTAGCCGCCTCAATAGAGCTCCTGCCGATTCTGTATTTCATATTTCCAATTCAATGCGGGCCTGCCTGGAAGCATCATACGAATTGAATCAAAAAAGTGAAGGTGCTTTCGACCCAACCGCGGAAAGCCTAATGCGCTTATGGGGGTTTTATCGAAGAGAAGGCCGTTTGCCCTCCGCTGCTGCCATTGATTCTGCTCTGGCGGATTTGGGACAGTGGGAGTTCGACTCTCATAGTCAGGGAATCAGGAAAACCAAGCCTGAAACCCGATTTGACCTGGGTGGAATTGCCAAAGGTTTGGCCGTTGACCAGGCTGTGGAAAAACTACAAGCCGCGGGAATTAATAACGGATTGATCGATTTGGGCGGAAATTTATTTTGCATGGGTGGCGCCCCTGACCGGAGTAACTGGCGAGTGGGAATTCGCGATCCAAAAAACAGAGATGAACTGTTTGCCACACTGCAGGTCAGCGACAAGGCGGTGGCCACAAGTGGATCTTATGAACGGTTTGTGGAAATTGATGGACGCCGGCTCGGGCACATTATGAATCCGGCAACCGGGCGTCCGGCCGAAGGCTTGCTCAGTGTCACCATTGTGGCCGATAGCGCCATTTTGGCCGATGGGCTTTCGACCACTCTTTTTGTATTAGGTCCGGAAAAAGCACTGCCATTTTTGAAGGCTCATTATCCCACCGTTGAGGCAGTTTTGGTGGTTCCGGGTCAGAATGGACACCGGGCAAAGGTAATTGGGACTCATGGTCTTCAGGGTAGTCTTGGCCTAATGTCTGGTTTTGAGGCTGAATACAAGCTTGAATTTGCAAAACAGAAATATTAATCAAAAAAAATCTTAAAGGAAAACCGGATGGGTCCGATATAGACGGGAGCTATTGGAATAATGAAGAATTCCTGTAATTCCCGGCATGATGCCGGGATCGAAAAACTGTCGAAAGGGCCGAAATAATGAATAAGAAACTAATAACTTTGCTGATGGCTGGAATGGTGTTGATCGCTTGGGCTGGTCTGGCTACGGCTGATACAATTACTTACGTAGGGTCTTCAACAGTCGGAAAATTTATTCAGGATGCGGAAAAAGTTTATACTGCCGCCGATTTTAAAATCAATACCAAGCCGGAAAGCGGAGGCGGAGAGAACGCTACAGTTGCCGGTCATGCTGACATTGGTGGAGTGGCTCGGGAAGTCAAACCTCAAATAATGGCTAAAGGAATTGTAAAAACTCTCATTGGCAAAGATGCTATTGGGGCCTGGGTGCATCAGGATAATCCAGTTCAGGATTTAAGCACGACCCAGCTGGCTGGAATTTTTTCCGGCACAATCACCAATTGGAATGAAGTGGGCGGCACCGATGCTCCCATTGCTGTTTACGTAGTGAATCCTCAATCGGCCACCCGTAAAGTATTTGGTAAGGTCATTTTGAACGGTTCGGAATACGGCGGAAACTTACAGACTGTACGCCCGGATCCAAACATTGTAGATAAGGTTGCGGCCGATCCGAACGGCATCGGCCAGTTGAGCTTTGCCCTGGGGGCCAATCATCCTCAGGCGTCAACTGTGCGCAAAGTTTCGGTCGATGGCCAAGCTCCTGACGTGACCAATCCTGATTATCCTATTACCCGTCCCTTGTACTTAATTACCAAAGGTGCACCTGCAGGGGCTGCCAGGGATTTTATTGCCTGGTCTCTGTCGGCTGAAGGTCAAGCCGTGGTTATGCAAAATTTTGTAGGTGCGGGAACTGCCGCTCCAACGCCCTAATCTGAATTTGTGAAGGGAATAAGTTGTGATAAATAAACTGGGAATCCGGGAAAAATACCTTTTGGTGGCTTCTCTTGCAGTTGTAATAATGATGGCGGTTTTGTCTGGCATTATTTTCAAACAAGTGCAGGGAATGCAAGCCAATCAGGAAGCTGCTGCTTTGCACATGATGCAAAATGAAGGCCAGCAGGAAGCAGATATGCTTAGTCGGGCCTTGCTTCGAAAAGCAGAAACTCTTGGGGCCACAATGGCCATTAATGCGGTGTCGTTTATTCAGAATTTCGATTACCAAATGCTGGAAGTTCTGGCTCAGGGCGCCATTGTGGACAAGGATTTTATTTCCATTGTTTTCTACGACGAAAGCGGTGGACCGTTGACCACAGAGGCGGAAATAGTTGAAGGCGCCCAGGTCATAAGTCTTGATATTCTCAGTGATGACAAAGACAAGCTTGGCAAGGTTGAGTTGCAAGTGGGTTTCCAGAGTGTGAAAGCAGCGGAAGCCGGCGTGGAAGAACGCATCAACACCGAGATTCTGAAAATGCGTAATGAAGGAAAAGAATCTCTGAGCACGATTACCTGGATCATTGTCGGGACATCTTTGGTGGGCGTTCTTTTGCTTTGTCTGACTTTGTTGGTATTGACCAACAAGGTTATCATTTATCCCCTCGGGTCAATCATTAACTCTCTTTCTGAAAGTTCAACAACTTCAAGTACAGGGGCCCAGCAAATTGCTGACTCCAGCCAGGGATTGGCTAACAGTGCAACAAGTTTGGCTTCCGGTGTTGAAGAATCATCGGCAACGCTGCAGGAGTTGCTGAGGCAAAGCAGAGAAAATGTGGAACTGGTGAATGGAGCGGACAATCAGATGGCTGTCACTCTGCAGGCCATTACCGAAGCTGAAAAAGCCATGTCTGAAGTTGATGAATCCATGATCGGAATCCAGGAATCTTCCGTGGAAACATCGGGTATTATAAAGACAATTGAAGAGATTGCCTTTCAGACCAATTTGCTGGCTCTGAATGCCGCCGTTGAAGCAGCTCGGGCCGGGGAACAGGGCAAGGGTTTTGCTGTAGTGGCTGAAGAAGTTCGCAACTTGGCCATGAGATCGGCCGAAGCGGCTCAAAGCACTTCCGTTCTAATTACCAAGAATTCAGACTTGGCTAACAGTGGAATGGTTGTGGTGAACAAAGCTGTTGAGGGCATCACCAAGGCGGGCTCTCAGAGTCGGGAAATTTCCACAAGTTTGCAGTCTATTTCCAGCTCGTCAGCTCAGTCGGCAGACCGGGTTCAGGCCGTAGCCGGAATGATTGCCAACATGGACAACGAATCTCAGGGCATTGCTTCCAGCAGTGAAGAATCTGCCGCAACCAGTATGGATATTCAATCGCAGGTGTGTCAGATTGAAGAGATTGTTGTTTCTCTCAGCGAGATGGTTGGCACCTGATAAATACTTGAAAAAAAGTAGACCCCGAAATCAGATCAGTCTGATTCGGGGTCTTTTTTTGCAGATTCATTCTCGTCAGGTTCAGTAATATTTTCATCAAGTTTGCAGAGTACACAACTGCCGCAATCCATTTCTTTTGGGGGGCTGTAGGCTTCTCCGGCGCGAATAGCTCTTTTTTCTTCAAGTCTATTCATGCCTGCCAGCAGAAACCCCAAAGACAGGAAAGCTCCCGGGGGCAAAATCATGACCAGAGCCGGAGGGTAACCGGGTCCAAAAACAGGAAGTCCCAGCAAGCTGCCCGATCCAAAAATTTCCCGCACGCCCCCAAGTACGGCCAGACCCAAAGTAAACCCCAAACCCATTCCTATACCGTCGACCAACGCAAGGGGCAAAGGATTACGGCTGGCAAAAGCTTCAGCCCGACCCAGAATAATGCAGTTAACCACGATGAGCGGAATGAACAGCCCAAGGCTTTTGTGTAATTCAAAAAACCAGGCATGCATGGCCAGATCGACAATGGTCACAAAGGAAGCGATGATGACAATGTAGGCAGGTATGCGCACTTTTTTGGGAATAAAATCCCTGAGCAGAGAAACAAGAACATTGCTGCAAATAAGAACAAAAGTGGAAGCCAGACCCATGCCTATTCCATTTTCCACACTGGTGGTAACAGCCAGGGTGGGACACAGCCCCAGCAACAAACGGAAGATGGGATTTTCTTTCCAGAAGCCCCGCGTAAAGGTTTGGGCATAACTCATGGGGTTTGTCCTTTTTTAGTGGCGGGGGCAATGGTTTTGGAAGTATCAGCAACTGAAGAAACCTCGGCCTTGATGTCATCTTTATGGCCCAGATATTGATCTACACCCAATTCGATAGCATCGGCAATGGCTCGGCCGGTAACCGTGGCTCCGGTCACTGCATCGACCTGACCGCCATCTTTGCTAAGTTTCCAGTTGTCATTCATTCCACGCCCTGTGTAAAACTTATTCAGCAGTTCCGGGTCTGCGTAGTTGGCTCCCAGGCCGGGGGTTTCCGCATGACGCAGAATCCTTACGCCGCTAATTATCCCGGCGTTGTCAATTCCCATCATGATTTCAATTTCACCCGAATAACCCAACCCACTGACTGAAGTGAAAGCGGTGCCACTGGCCGTTCCGTCCTGAATGCCGGTAAAGTAAAAAGTTGGAAGTTTCTGCTCGGTTGTCAGAGTATCGATTGCCAATTGGGCAAAGGCTGGCAGGACGGCTTCCACAGCTTCACGTTGAGCCTTGGCTTCGGATGCAGCAATGGGAGCCCGGGTGACTTCTGCCACATTAGCCAGGGCCAGGGCAGCAAGAGCACAAATCAGAGACAAGCGAAGGGCCATGTTCAATGTTGATTTCATTTGCTGGCTCCCTCTTCATAAAGCTTGCGTTGCACCTGGCCAAAGACTTTGGGTTTGGTGTAGCGGTCAATGAGCGGAGTGATGGCGTTCATCAACAAAATGGCAAAGCTGACTCCTTCGGGATAACCACCCCAAAGTCGAATCACGCTGGTGAAAACGCCGCAGCCAATGCCAAAAATGAGCATGCCTTTGCGGGTCACCGGGCTGGTGACCATGTCGGTGGCCATGAAGAAAGCGCCAATGATGAGTCCACCGGCCAGAACATGAACCAAAGGGCTGAGGTAGCGGTCCGGTTGAGCCAAATGGGCTACGCCGGTAATGACCACAACGGTGGCAATGAACCCAATGGGGATTTGCCAGCGGATGATTCCCCGGTACAAAAGGTAAGCTCCTCCCAGGAGCAGAGCCAGAGCGCTCACTTCACCAAAGCTGCCCCCCACATTTCCAACCAGAAGTTGCATATTTCCAGGAAGATCGACACTGCTTAAGGGTGTTCCCAGGCTTGCAGCTTCCTTGGCAGCACCCAGGGGTGTGGCGCCGGTAGCAGCATCAAAACCGGTGGTGGGTCCCTGGGGAACCACCCAGCGAGTCATTTGTACGGGGAAGGAAATCAGAAGAAATACCCGCGCCACAAGGGCTGGGTTGAAAGGGTTGTAGCCCAGTCCGCCGTAAATGGCTTTTCCCAGAATGATAGCCACGCCACTGCCGACAATAACCAGCCACCAGGGGCTCGCCGAAGGGAGATTCATGGCCAGCAATATTCCCGTAAGGACAGCGCTCAAGTCGCGTATTGTGGATTTACGACCCAGAGCAAAATTCATGGCCATTTCAAAACCCATGCAGCCAAGAGTTGCCAGGGCGAGAACACGGAAGGCATCGAAACCAAAGTACCAGATGCCAACTAAAACAGCAGGCATCAGGGCTAAGATCACGTCACGCATTACGGTAGTGACATTAGTGCCGCTGTGGACGTGAGGTGAGGCGCTTATTATGAACTGGCGATCCTCGGGGGCAGAGGGAGTCATTGTGAATTGGCCTCCAGGCTCTTGAGATGTTCGCGCCATTCCAGTTTGCCGCGTTTGAAAAATTGCACCAGCGGCCGGTGGCTGATGCAGACATAGGAACAGCTTCCGCATTCTATGCAGTCGGTAATGTTGTAGTCGCCCAGATCTTCGAAGCGGTTGCGTTCAACCAGAAGGCCCATGGCACTGGGAACCAGGAACATGGGACAGGCGTCGACACAGTTGCCGCAGCGAATGCAGGGGTTGCCTTCGAACTGAGAAATTTCATCTTCCACCAAACCGAGAATTCCGCTGGTTCCTTTTAGAACCGGGGCCTCCAGATTGAACTGAACAATGCCCATCATGGGACCACCAAAAATCACTTTTCCCACATCGTCTTTAAGGCCTCCGCAAAACTCCACAACATCGGCAACGGGAGTTCCCACCCGCACCATGACATTGGCTGGTTTTTCGATGGCGCTACCAGTAACGGTGACCACCCGCTCGGTAAGAGGGCGGCCAAATTCCACTGCTTCAAAACAGGAAAGGGCGGTGCCTACGTTTTGAACCACAACGCCGGAATCCATGGGTAGGCCACCTGCGGGCACCTGGCGTCCGGTCAGGGCATAAATGAGATGTTTTTCCGAGCCCTGGGGGTATTTGGTTTCCACAAGCTGGACTTTAATATCGAGGTCACCGGGGCAGGCGGCATCGAGAGCTGTTTTGGCATCCGCCTTGTTGGATTCAATTCCAACAATGGCCTGGTCAACGCCCAAAACGCGCATGAGCAGGCCAATACCTTCCATAACCTCAGTGGGGTTTTCAACCATGACCCGGTGGTCGGCAGTCAAATAGGGTTCGCATTCCGCACCATTGAGAATGAGCAGGTCGATGGGTTTTTCTTTGGGCGGACTGAGTTTGACATGAGTGGGAAAGGAAGCGCCACCCAAACCCACCAGGCCCGCATCGCGTATAAAATCTTTTAAATCGGCCGGGCTGATTTCTCGCCAGGGCCCGTGTCCGGAAACTTCTTCATACCAGGCATCTTCACCATCGGGAGTAATTTCAATACCGGCCAGAGGTTTGCCCATGGGATGGGGGAAATCCGCAATTTTTTTGACTTTGCCACTGGTCGGTGCGTGAACCGGCACCGAAACAAAACCGTTGGGCCTGGTTAGCGGTTGTCCGCGTTTAACTTCTTGTCCGCGTTCCACAATGACTTCACCGGGCGCCCCAATGTGCTGAGAAACAGGCACTATGTATCGCTTCATTAAGGGCATCTTTTTGGTGACCATTTGGGCGGTCAGTTTGTTGTACTGCGGATGAATGCCGCCTTTGAATTTCATGACGGCCTCTGTTCTTCGGTGGCTGAATTCAGAAGTCTGATGGTCAGTGCTCCAGTGGGGCAAACTTCGGTTATTGATTCGTCGGTTGGTGGATGTTTGTAGTCCACTATGGCCAGATAATTTTGAACCTTAATTCGGGGATCTTCGTCGAATGTTTTCTGACACTTTTTGCAGGCAATGCAGGAAACTCCGCAGGCTTTACGGGCGGCAGCGCCTTTGTCGGTATTGTTGCAAAGCACATGAATTTTTGTATCGGCAGGAACAATGCTAATTAATTTTTTTGGACAGGCGGCCACACATTTTCCACAGGCAGTACAGCGTGAAGGAATGACATGAGCAATGCCGTCTTCGCCCATTTCCATGGCACCAAAAGAGCAAACAGCCTGACAGTCGGCCAGTCCCAGGCAACCATGTTGGCAGAGCTTGTCGCCACCGCCAATAAGGTCGGCACTGGAGCAACTGGCGTGTCCGTTGTAGCGGCCATCCAGGTGGGCGACTCCGCTTCCTCCCTGACACATAATAAGGGCCACTTCCTTAATGGATTCGCCCACTTCAACGCCCATGATTTTTCCCAGCAACTGGCGGGTATTGTCGTCGCAGACGGGACAGTCCGAAGGCTGGACTTTTCCTTCAACCAGGGCCGCCGAAAAATCAGCACAACCGGCATAACCGCAGCCACCACAGTTGGCGCCGGGCAGTTGGTCGTTTATTTCTTCCTGGCGGGGATCCACTTCCACGGCAAAGACCCGGGCGGCAACCGCCAGACCCAATCCGGATACCAAACCAATGCCTGCAAGAACAGCTGTGGGTGTCAGCATGAGACAATCTCCCGGGTGAAGTTCATTTTACCAGACCTGCAAATCCCATGAAGGCCATGGACAAGACACCGGCAGTAACCAGAGCGATGGCGGTACCACGAAAGGCTTTGGGTGTGTCCGCTAAATCCAGCACTTCGCGGATGCCCGCAAAGAGAATCAGGGCTACCCCAAAACCAATGCCGGCACCTAAGGAAAAGACGGTTGTTTCAAGGAGTGAATAGTCGTTTTGGATGCTCATGACGGCGCAACCGAGAACGGCACAGTTTGTAGTAATAAGGGGCAAAAATATTCCAAGAGATTTGTAAAGAGGAGGGCTGAGCTTTTGCAGAGCCAGTTCCACAAACTGAACCATGGAGGCAATAATGAGAATGAAAGTGATGGTTTGCAGGAAAATTAAGTCCAACGGAGCTAATACAAGGTGGTAGATTAACCAGCTGGCAATGCTGGCCAAAGTCATGACAAACATGACGGCTCCGGTCATGCCCAGAGCAGTGGGTAATTTCTTGGAAACGCCCAAAAACGGGCAAATTCCCAGAAAACGAGCCAAAACGAAATTATTGACCAGTATGGCACTGATCACCAAGAGCAAGAGATTCATGCAAAACCCGCCTGTTAAAGTTTTAACTGGCTGTAAATATGGGGCAGTATTTTTGAGAAATCAAGGGCTTTTTGCTGGGATTTAGATAAAAGGAAAGAGGAGTCTCTGAGATTTGACCCCTTTAAAAAATCGTGTTAAGGTTTTTCCAAACTTTGGCTTAAATCATTAACCGGAAATCTCCAAAATCTCATTCGGTTCAGTGAAAGGAACAGACCATGTCCTATCTGAATTTATTCGAACAGGCTCTTGAAGTGGGACGGCCACCGAACATTTGCCAGCTTTTCCCCAACTCGCAGGCGTTAATTGTTAGTGGAAAGGTTATTGACCGGGCTTTGCTGAAAAAAGGAAATGCCATGACGGTTGCTGCCAACGGGCGCAACATGGCCGTCATTCGCGGGTCGTTGAAGGCAGCCCAAAAGGCCAATGCGGCCATTCTCATTGAAATTGCCAAATCCGAAAGTAACTACTGCGCTTCCAATTTCTGGAATCTGGCCTCCCGGGTGGATCAGGCCATGAATGAATTGAAAATAACTGTCCCGGTGGCCATTCATGCTGATCATTATGGGTTAAAAAACTGGGACGAAGTGGAACCCGCCAAGCAGGAAATCCCTACCATGTTCGAAGCAGGAATTACATCTATCGCAATAGATGCATCGCACATGATGGACGACGATAATCTGAAGGCAAATCTGGAACTTTCACCGTTTGTACCCAGCTGGTCGGGTTATGAAACGGAAATTGGAGAGATTAAGGGAACCGATGGTTTGTCCACAGCCGTAGAAGCTCAATACTTGATTAAAGGCTTAAATGCCCACAAAATTTTCCCTGACTGGATTGCCTTGAATAATGGAACTACTCACGGTATAGAAGCCAGCTCTGAGGGTATTCAGGTGGGCCTTACCGCGGAAATTCACAAGGCGCTGGAAAATTACAGTGTATCGGGAGCTCAGCACGGAACCAGTGGAAACCACAACGACCGTTTGCGTGAAATATGCCAGGAAACCAAAACCACAAAAGCCAACGTGGCAACAGCCTTGCAAATGGTGTCCTGGGGTGTTCGAGTGAACGAATACGGTAACGCCATACTCGACGGCAACGGCAACTTCGACAAAGTTGAAGGCCAGGGCGTTTCGGAAGAGTTGTGGGCCGAGATGGTGGCTTATGCTGACAAAAACGGCATCAAAGGCGGTAACTTTAAGAAGTTGAATCTTCCTTTTGAAAATAAAATGCTGGCTCAACCGAAGGAAATCCGTGAGCGCATTGAACAGGGCGTGGAGGACTTTTTATACAACCTGCTGGTCAATGTGATGAATGCTGGTGATACCGCGCCTTTGGCTTATGAGGTTATCATAAATGCAGGCAGTTTCGACCTGGGACCCAAGGCCGACGGCATTGAAAAAGAAGCTGAGTGGACAGAAGAAAAGTATCGTGCCCGCATGGTTCAACGAGATCGTGGTCCTGAAGGAGATTTTGAGGACTAGTTTTCGAATTGTTGCAGGGGCTTTCCTGGTAATGACTTGATTGACATGAGTCATAATTTATTTGCCGGGAAAGCCCTTTATTTTGGCCATTAGGTCAATATTTCACAATATGGGATTTTTATTTTTGATAGGTTGGAAAATCTTTTCTCCAGAACCCTTGTTTATTTCTTGACATCATTTGTTATTATATAAACATTTATGCTTGGGTAGCCGATACCTAAATAGTAGGAGTTGCCGCACATCCTTTGAAAACTGGGTACTTAGCCCAACATGAGGGGTTCTCAAATGGTTCAATTTTTCCTGGAACAAGGTCGCGTTGCCGACTTTGTGTCCCACCTGATGAATCAGAAACCCGTTTTTGCGCCGCATGCCAAAGGGCAAAAGTCTTTCACTTACCAAGAAGTGGAAGCGGCGGAAGAAGTGGTTCTGGATTATCCTCGCACCATGCACTCGGTCAAAAAGTTCTTCCTTCCTCCAAAAGAAGAGCTGCTGAGCTTCAATCTCACCGATAACTCTTTCAAGGCCACCGAAGCGGAACCCATGAATGCCATTTTCTTTGGTGTTCATAGCTACGACCTCGCAGCGGTGCATCGTCTTGATTACAACTTCAGTGAAGGTAATCCGGAACGGAATTATCTGACACGTCGACAGGGGGTGACTTTCGTTGGGGTTTCATACGAACCAGATAAGTATCACTTCTCTGGATCGGTAGGAATTGATCCTTTCGACACCGCCGGTTTCGATGTGTTTTTGACCAAACTGCTCGACGGTTATATTGTTGAGGCAATAACCAATGAAGGCGAAGGATTGCTTTCAGGTTTTGAACTGCCACCTCATGAAGCGGGCAAACCGGCCAGGGGACATTTCCAACAGCATATTTATCTTCCCCAGGCTAAACTGTCCACTGTGATGGAGCACAGCTACGACAACGAGGTATGGAATGAAACAGCCGAAAAATGTGTGGGTTGTGGAACCTGCAATCTGGTGTGTCCCACCTGTTATTGCTTCGACGTTGATGAAAGCGTCGACATTACAGCTACCAAGGGAACTCGCGACCGAAACTGGGACGGCTGCATGCTGCGCACCTTCAGTGAAGTCGCCGGAGGAGAAATCTTCCGTGAAGGACTTGCCGACCGGCAGCGCCACCGTGTCTTCCGAAAATTCAAGTATCTCAGTGAAAAAACGGAAGAGCCATGGTGCATCGGGTGCGGCCGCTGCACGGCTGCTTGCACCGCAGACATCAGTATCGTAAACATTGTCAACCGGCTGGTGGCCGATTTTGAAAAAGCCACTGTCAGTAATTTGTGATGGAGTTTCGTCTGGCGAATCCCTGGATGGACCGGACTGTTTCAGGAGAGAGGGACATGAATAAATTCAAAATGGCTGATCCCGCCGACCTGAAGGATCTCTACCTTCCCGTTATGGCGGAAATCAAAGAAGTGCGCAAGTTGACGGAGATGGAAAATCTCTACACCGTCGAGTTGCCCGACGGAGCTGAACTGGGTCACAAGCCTGGTCAGTTCTGTGAGTTGTCTATTTTTGGCGTGGGCGAAGCGCCTTTCTCAATTTCTTCGTCACCCACAAAAAAAGGTGTCTTTGAGCTGGGCATTCGTCGGGTCGGCATGCTGACCGAGGTTTTGAACGGCTACAAGGCCGGCATGAAGGTTGGCATTCGCGGACCTTTCGGCAATGGCATCGATGTGGAAAAATTCAAGGGCAAGGATGTGCTCATTGTCGCCGGTGGTATTGGGTTGGTTCCCATGCGCTCGATGATTAATTACGTCATCGATAACCCCAACGACTTTGGCACTCTGCACATTGTGTACGGTAGTCGCAATGACAAGGAATTGTTGTTCACCGACGAACTGGCTCAATGGGAAGAAAATCCCAAGGTGAATTACCACGTAACTGTGGATAATGGTTCCCCTGAATGGACCGGAAACACGGGTGTTATTACCACGTTAATTCCTGGTCTGGATCTGGATCTTGCGAACACGGTTTGTTGTGTTTGCGGGCCTCCCATTATGTACCGATTTGCACTCATGGCCCTCAAAAGCCGTGGTCTTTCCGAGGACAACATTTACATGTCCCTGGAACGTCGCATGAAGTGTGGAGTGGGTAAATGCGGCCATTGCCAGATCAATAGCTCGTACGTATGCCAGGACGGCCCGGTATACAATTATCCTGAACTCAAGTCACTGCAGGAGGCTTTGTAATGGCGAAACCCCGCGTGGCAATATTCGACTTTACCGGCTGTGAAGGCTGCGAGTTGAATCAGCTTAACTTTGAAGACCAACTGCTGGACATCCTGGCCCACGTAGACATTGTGGAATGGCGCGAAGCCATGGATGACCGGGCAGAGTCTTATGACATAGCCTTCGTTGAAGGCAGCCTTTCCACTCCCGATTGCATTGAACGCATCCACGAAGTGCGGCGTAAAGCCACAGTTCTGGTAGCTCTTGGAGCTTGCGCGGTGCAGGGCGGAGTGAACGGTTTAAAAAATACCCGACCCATTGAAGAAGTGCGCGAAGAAGTGTACGGGAAAGATAAATATCTCTTCCCCACTTTACCGGCGTTGCCTCTTTCGGCTGTGGTGAAGGTAGACTATAACATTCGCGGCTGCCCCATGACCCAGGTGGAATTCCTCAAGGTTTTCACTTCACTGGTTATGGGCAAAGAGCCAATCGAACCCAAAAACGCTGTGTGTGTTGAATGCAAGCTTAACGAAAACGAGTGCGTGTACGAAAAGGGCATGATTTGCCTGGGTCCTGTCACTCGCGGAGGCTGCGATTCACATTGCACCAACTTCGGCCAGTATTGCACCGGATGTCGTGGACTGGTTCCCGATGCCAACCTAAAAGGCATGGAGGAAATTCTGGTCAGTCACGGTCTGAGCGTGGACGAGGCCTGGAAACGACTGCAACTTTATAACGCTGTAGAACTCGAGGGGGTGAAGTCATGAGTCGCAACATGGATATTAACGTCAAGCACCTGACTCGTGTGGAAGGCCACGGCAACATCGTGGTTAACATGAAAGAAGGCGTGCTGGAAAAAGCGGAGCTGCAAATTGTAGAAGCCCCGCGATATTTCGAGGCCATGCTTAAAGGTCGCAGCTTCCATGAAGCGGCCATCATTACTTCCCGTATTTGCGGCATCTGCTCTCTGGGCCACCAGATGGGATCGCTGAAAGCAACGGAAGATGCTTTGGGTCTGGAAGTGAGCAAGCAGACTGTTCTGCTGCGCAAATTGCTGACCAACGGAGCTACCATGCAGTCCAATGTTCTGCATGCGTATTTCCTGGCTGCCCCGGATTTGCTGGGTGAAGGTTCGGTTTTCCCTTTGGTGGGATCGCATCCTGACGTTGTGGTTCGTGCTTTGCGCATGAAACGTCTGGCCAATGATATTGGCGATGTGGTTAGTGGCCGCGCTGTGCACCCCATCACTCCGGTGCCTGGTGGCTTCACTAGCATTCCCACGAAAAAACAGCTGTTGGGATTAAAAGAGCGTCTGGAAAACCAGATGGTCCCCGACTTCTTCGAGACCGTGGAAACCATGAAAGCTCTGGCCGGTGGCATTCCCGATTTCACTCGTGAAACGGAATACATCAGCTTGCGCTGTGACGATGAATACGCCCTGTACGATGGCGACATCTGCAGTAGCGACACCGGACTGCACCCGGACAGTGAATACCGCAAATTCACCAACGAGTTTGTAGTTCCGCACAGCACCAGTAAGCACTGCAAGGCCAACCGCAGCAGTTATTTTGCCGGAGCTTTGGCTCGCTGGAACAACAACCACGACAAGCTGCCCGAAGTGGCCTTGAAAGCCGCTGCCGATATGGGCCTGACCCCCAACTGCCATAACCCGTACATGAACACCATTGCACAAGTGGTGGAGGCGGGTTATTGCGCGTTGGATTCAGTGGCCATCATTGACCAGCTGCTTGACGATGGCTTGAAAAATGAACTCCCCAACCAGGAACCGACCAAATTTGGAACCGGTGTGGGCGCCACTGAAGTGCCTCGCGGCATTCTGTACCACGAGTACAGCTACGACCGTAAGGGACGCATCACGGCGGCCAACTGCATTATTCCTACGGGTCAGAACCTGGAAAACATTGACGATGACATGAAAAAACTGGTTCCTGAAATTATTGAGGAACCCAAAGAAGCGATCACGCTGAAGCTGGAAATGCTGGTTCGGGCTTACGACCCTTGCATCAGTTGTTCCGTGCATATGCTTGACGTGGATTTCATAGAGTAGGCAGGCATGAAAATTTTTGCTGTAGGCAATTCGTTTTATGGTGATGACGGGGTTGGGGTGGCCGTTCTGGAACGCATCAGGGAGGCAAATACCTTCCCCGGAGCCGAACTGTTTGATGCCAGTACGGACGCCCTGGCCCTGCTCGACAAGTTCACACCTGGCGAGCTGAATGTCATCATCGATGCCGCGGAAATGGGCCTTGAGCCCGGTGAAGTGGCGGCTTTTAAGCCAGACGAAGTCAAAGTGAAAATACAGTCCGATCACTTGTCCATGCACGGTTTTGGCCTGGGCGAAACTTTTCAGATGGCCGAGCGATTGGGCACCATGCCGGAAAAGGTTCTCATTGTGGGCGTACAGCCTGCCAGAATAGAAATCAATCAGGGGCTGAGTGAGCCGGTAAAAGCCGCACTGCCCCGTATTATTTCCCTGATCGAAGCGGAGGCAACCGCATGAACAAGAAGACCATCCTGATCATAGATGATGATATTGATCTGGTGGAAATCATCCGGGTTACCCTGGAGAATGAAAACTACGAAGTAATCGACGCCCAGAACGGCGAACGTGGCATTGCCATGGCCAAGGAAAAAAATCCTGACCTGATTTTGCTCGACGTAATGATGAGCAAGGTTGACGAGGGTTTCCAGGTGGCGTATGAGTTACGGGGTGAGGCATCGACCAAGGATATTCCTATCCTGATGCTGACCGCCGTCATTGACCAGACCGGTTTTGATTTTGACCCGGACAAGGATGCCGACTTTTTGCCGGTGGACGAATTCCTGGAAAAACCGATCAGTCCGCGCAAGTTGGTTGATATGGTGCGCAAGCATCTGCCGACAAGCGTTTAATTTTAGAACACCAGGAGCTTATGGCGTCTTTTCGCAATAAGAAACTACGGGTGTCCAAAGAGTCGTCCCAGTTTGTTTCGGCGGCTTCCCTGCGCGTGCGCCTTGATTGGTTCAACAAGCTGCGCTGGGGAGCCGCCGCTGGTGTATTGGTGGCTGTGGCGGTGGCTGAGTTCTGGTTGGACCAAACACTTCCCCTGATTGCACTTTTGATTTCAGCCTGTGTCTTGTTGATTTTAAATTTTGGTTACGTGGTTCGCAATAAGCGTTTGAAACCGGTGGATATTGACTCGGAATTGCGCTTGGTGAAATTACAAATGGTTGGCGATTTGCTGGTCCTGACTACGTTGTTGAATCTTACCGGCGGCGTGGAAAATCCACTCTTATACATTTACGTTGTGCATGTAATGCTGGCCAGCTTGCTGTTTAAAGGAACGGAAGTTTATCAGATAGCGTGGTTGGCTATTATCCTGTTCACTGCCGAGGTTCTGGGTGAATATTTTGGTATTGTTCCGCATAACCATTTGTTGAGTGCCGGTGGGCTAACCCACGAATTGCCTTTTATTATTGTTTCTCTGGCCTCCTTCTGGATGGTGATGCTTTTTTGCGCTTACCTGGGCGCCTCGATAATGAAACACAACCGAGCCATTAAAGATGAACTGGTTCAGCGCCAACTGGAATTGGTTAAAGCCGATAGAAGTAAAATGGATTTTTTCCGCTTTGTAACTCATGAAGTAAAAAGCCCCGTCAATACGGCTCAAAGTGCCGTGGAAACGGCTCTGGAGTTGGGTAGTTCGGAAATGACCCCCGCTGTTTCGGATATGTTAACCCGGGCGGTGAAGCGCCTGAAACAGGCTACTGAAATTGTGAAAGACCTTGCCGATTTAACCCGCGGGGGGATGCTGAAAAATGAAAACCTGCAGGTCGTGAATTTGAATCGACTGGTGGAACGTCTGGCCAACCGACAACGCGATGTGGCTGACCGCAGTGGCCAGACCCTTGTTCTTGAAATGCCAAAAGATCCGATTGTATTGACCACCAACCTTTCCATGCTGGACAAGATAATAACCAATCTGATAGGAAATGCTGTTCGGTATAACAAGGACCAGGGGATAGTTACTGTTTCTTTGAAGGATCTGCGGCACAGTGTGCTTTTGCGGGTTACCGACGAAGGAATTGGCATTTCCGATGAAGATCAGCCAAGAATTTTTGACGAATTTTTCCGCTCAGTTGAAGCCCAGAAAATGACCACTCTGGGTACGGGGCTGGGGTTGGCCATCGTTCAAAAATTTGTTAAGGACCTTGGTGGGGAACTGGGCTTGAATAGTGTGGTGCAGCAGGGGTCGACTTTCTCTGTGGAACTGCCGAGAGACTCTCAACAAAGACAAAATAAGAATAAGAGGACAGAGCCATGACAGAAAAATTTCAATGCGGTGGACTCATGGAGCGCGGCGACTTGTGTCTGGTTGAGGTGCTGGGGTTTGACTGGCGACCCGGTCAGGCTTGCGGGATTTTGGGCAAATTTGGTGAGGCCAGCATTCCCTTATCATATTTGAGTGTCGGCAATGGTGCTGACGAAAAAAAGAACATGAGTTTTTGTGTGAAGACTGGAGACCTGGCACCTAACAGACATCTTATTGAAGAAATTAAAGATGAATTCAAACCAGAAAAAGTAAATGTTAATGCACCGGTTATAATTCTTACTTTATACGGACCTCATTTTTTAGAACGGCATACTTTGGCCAGTGAAGTTTTTTCGGCGCTTTGTGTTGAAGGGATAAAAAGCCATACGGTTTGTTCATCGATTAATAGTATTTCCATTGTTCTGGATATTCCGGATCGGGACCGGACGGTGGCTTGTTTGCGACAGAAGTTTGATTGGCCCGAATAAGTGTGGGTGATTTTGTTTGGTGGGTCGGTATATCAGGAGAAAGAAAAACCCAGGCAGAAAATCCTGCCTGGGTCCAGAAACCAAAACCTCTAAAACTTAAACGTACCGGTAACCCGATAAACCCGACCCGGCTCATAAACCCGAATACCCGAAGCAAACGGGTTCCGCAAATATGACAGGTGCTGGGTGTAATAAGAGTTGGTGGCGTTATCAACACTGAGCTTCAATAGAAAATCATCTTTTTCCATTTCCACACCAACATCGACACGATTCCAGGCGCCGGTGGTTTCTTCATCCAAAGAGGCATCGATCCGATCCTGTCCGGTGGAATGTTGGTACATGGCTGTTCCGGTGAACATTCCGTACTGAGGTGAGGTCAAACCAAGGTAAGCAGTCAAAGGTTGAATTTCAGCCATGGCACTGCTGTCTTCGGTTTTTTCACCCCAGTTCCAGGTTACGCCTGCTTGCATAAATTTCCATTTTCCATGCAGGTTGGCTCCGGCTAACAGGGCATCAATTCCTTCGTAGGTCAGGAACATGGCACTGTTGGCCGACCGTTTCACCAGGTATGGATAGTTCCAAACATGAGTTCCAAAGAATTCCAGTTGGAAAATGCTGCGTTGCAAAGAAACCCGGCCCGTGGCCCGAACAGGATCTTTCAAATCAGGATTTCCCACCCAGTCGGGCTTGGTGCCTGGTTTTTTGGTGGCGATGTATTGTTGCTCAATGCTCGGTGCATCTGAAGATAATTCAGCAGCCATGGTCAGGACGCATTTTTTGTTCACGTCAACCATATGAGTGGCGGTGATTCCCAAAGGAATGGACCAGCTGTCAGATTCAGCATCGGGCTGAAGTTGGCGATACAGGTCGAGCTGATCATCGTCGCCAATTTTTGTGTTCACAACACCGGCATGCATAAACAACCATGGGTTGTTGGTGTCGCCAACTTCATATTTGAACCTTCCACCGAGGCGCCACACATCGGGCAGCATGTGGTTGACTGTTCCCATGGCAGGATTTGCCAGGGGGGTGATGTGGTTGTCGGCATCCCAGTTGCGTGCGTAAATTTCATAATTTTCGCTCACAACACCCATCATGGTGGTGGTCGCGTCGGTTACCATGTCGGTCATGTTGGCGCTGTTGCGAAGGTAGTTATCCATAAGGTGTGCTGTATGATTGAAGTACAGACGATTGCCCTTATAGGAGACCGAGGCCTGGTACAAGTCATTGGTGCGCTCATCCATCAGCAAATAGGGAAAGAGCACATCTTCGGCGTTGTTATAAGATGCGGTGGCATCTCCGCCGTCGAAAGCAGCATGGCCACGAACTTCATAAACTGTGGTTGATACTTCTTCGGCGTAGCCATATTTTTCGCTGAAGGTGCCGTCATTGGCATCGGTGTAGGGGTTGTATGTAGTATACATACCGCTGAGGCGCATTCCGTTTCCTTCAACGGATAAAGTTCCGTCAAATTCTTCTGAATGATCGAAGGCGCCGGAGACTTTTCCATAAATCATTTTTTCTTCACCCGGCAGGCGGCGTTTGAAATTCACCTGACCACCAAGACCTGCTTGAAGACCGGCGCTACTGCGAGACATATCCACTTCTTCAATGTCACCCAAATCAACTTGGCTGACACGAGTGTCCATGCGGTTGGGGCAAGCGGTGCAGGTCCTTTCGCCGTCAATGGTAACGGTGATGTCATTTCGCTTTAAACCGTCAGAGTAGAGGTCACTGACTTTTCCATTGCCTCGGCGAATGAGGGTGAAAGGCGTGTCTTGCATTACCTGATCAATGAGTTCGCCTTCTTTGACGATGTGTTTGTTTTCGGCAATGGATTCCTTGGTAGCCGAAACAACCATGGTATCAATATGGGTAGTTTTGGGTTCTGGTTTTTCTTCTGCAAGACCGGTTTGAGGCAGGCATAACAAAGCGAAGGCCAGCACAGGCAGAATCAGCAATCCTGACAGGCGAGCACTTGAAAATGTGATGTTTTTCACAATTTCTCCTACTGTTCAATGATGTTAAAACGAGCATACCGCCAACACCTGTTTACAGGCTTGGGAGAATGCTGAGATTGTTTTGATCAGACGAACAGAAGGCTGATGGGGATTTTGTCGGCAGGGCCTGGGTGGTTAACAGATCCCATGACGGGGATCCAGGGTATGGCGGGACGTGAATAGGGAATGAAAAGAAGGTTAGTTTTCTGAAGCGAGTAGATCTGGTCAGCAAGGGTCACAAAATAGGGGGCGGTGCCACTACCGCAGGTGCAGGCCGATTTTAATACGGCTTTTTTCGTGAGGGTTTCACTTTCACAACAGGATCCGCCACCGGAGTCGTCATTTTTGGAAGCACAGCAGGCCGCGCCACACCCGCACTGGGGGTCCAGACAACCACAGGATGACATGGACATACCACCAGGCAACTGAACTAACCAACGAGCAACGGCATCGGTAGGCAGATTGAAGCTCCCGGGCAGGTAGAAAACAACTGCTAGAAGAATCAGGGGAAGGTGTTTTCGGAACAATGGCATGGCTACAGAGAAAGGCCTTTGTTCTCAGGTTTGTCTTCAGAATAAGGGCGATCTATTTCCAAATAAAATACTGGTTCCTGTGAGCAGAGACAAGGTAAATTGTACGGTCTTGTCCGAGTTTGATTTTTTGATGAGAATTTTCTGTTTTCATTACAATTCGCTCCCCGGGGAGCACTTTTTTAATTCATTTAAACCGGGTCGCCCTCCAAAATAACCACCCGCAAAGCCACCGAGGCCCGTCCGCAGGCAGCTTCCATGACCGACAAATACGTCCTCACAGGGGCCACAATTTCGGGAGCGGCAGTATGGTACTCCACCTCTTTCACTCCAGCCATGCAAAGCGTGGTGGCGACTCGGCTGCTTAACTTATCTACCTCCCCGGGTTGCAGTAAATGATCGTAATACGGAAGGGGATATTCCCGGTCAATCAATCCGTATTCCCCAGATAAAATCATGAACTGCAGATCTTTATTGTCGGCACTATGGCCCAGTTGGACTATTCGCTCACTCCGATAACGACGAACGGCGGGAATCAACCCGCCGTCCGTGGTCTTGGCACCGGAACAGTATGTGCAAATGATTTTCATGCTGAAGCGTCCCTTCTGCAAATCAATCGAATTTATCGTGCCATTTTTTCAGAAGTTCACTTTCCTTCTCGCTGGTAAGGCCCGACTTCATGGGTTTTCCCCTACGTTCGGCCGGCTCGTTCCGCCACCAACCTAAGGTATTCCTTATAGTCTCCGAAATGGGGCGGAAAGTCAACCCCTGACCCAAAGCCTTACTGACGTCGATGTACGGGTGGCCGGCATCGGAGCCTTCAAGGGGAACGTAAACGGGCATGTCGCTCCAGGGTGCCACTTCATATTCTTCCATGAACTTGCCGCTGACATAGGTGAACTCCGCATCGGAACCGGAAACGGTTTTACAGGTGTTGAAAATTTCGCCCATGGTTACTTCTTCAGCAGGGCTGGTGGCGTTGTAAATGCCAAGAATGTTTCTTTCGGCACAATGGACAATGAACATGGCCAGATCGTCGACATCAATAAACTGGGTCACGATGTCGGGCCGGTCCGGAGTCAAGACTTCGCCACCCTTGGCAATGCGCACCGGCCAGTAAGTGAACCGATCGGAACGGTCCATGGGGCCGACAATTAGTCCCGGGCGAACGACTGTGGTGTGTCCCGGCATTTCTCTTTCAGCGGCCTGTTCGCACAAAGCTTTAAGAGGGCCGTAAGTAAGGCCGGTGATTTCTTCAGTACTTGCGTCTTCCAAAACTCCAACTTCAGATTCTTCGTTCAAACCTTTTTTACTGAAGTCGGCAAAAACCGAAATGGTGGAGATGAAAATGTATTGCCCCACGCTTTTGGCCAGCAGGCGGGCGCTGTCGGTTACAATTCGGGGAACATAGCCGCAGGTATCAATACACACATCCCAACGGCGCCCCTTGAGGGCTTCCAGGTCACCATCGCGGTCCCCGGTCAGCATTTCAATATCGGGGAAAAGATCGACATTGGTTTTTCCACGAGTGAAGAGAGTCAGCTCGTGACCCAGGCTGCGGGCATACCGGACAATGGCGGGTCCCAGAAAAGCGGTTCCACCCAGGATGAGGATTTTCAATTGCCGGTTGCTGCGCAGATGTTTCATGTCGGCAAAAGCCGTTCCGGGCTTGAGAGAACTGGCCGAAAACGCCCCCAGGCCAGCGAGACCCAGACCAGCCCGTTTTACAAAAGAACGTCGATTCATGGTCATTGGTTTTCTCCTTGTTTGAGTTGTTTTTTGCCTAAGAAAAGTCCTAAACTGCCCCACAACAAAGCTGGAGGAACAGCAATAAAAGCGATGCCCGACAAGCCAATACCCAAACTGCTGAGGGCCGAAAAGGCCGTGGCTCCAAGCATGTCTCCGCCACGGTAAACGAAGGTATCGATGAAGCTTTTGGCTTTGTACTTCTGGTCCCGGCTGACAATGGTGAAAAGAGTTTCGCGTGCGGGGCGTGACAGGGCGTAGTTAGTGGCTCTTCTCGCTACCTGGAAAACCACCAGTACGGCCAGAGTTGGAGCAAATCCCATAATGGTGAAACCGATGATCGTAAGAATGGGCAAAATGACCAGCACGCCGCCCACACCGAGGCGGGAAATCAGGCGGCCGGTGAAGAATATCTGGATCAGGAACGTCAGGCTGTTGACCCAGAAATCCATGTTGGCAAAAACCCTGGCTTTGGCCTCACGGCTGCTGAAGGCCGCGTCTACAATTTCGGCCTGTTCGAAATACAGGAAGGTTGAGGACAGGCTGAACAAAAAGAGGTATCCGCCAATGGCCATCAGGTAAGGCGAGCGGAAGAACTCGGTCATGCCGGTCCAGAAGTGTCCGCGGGCCGAATTTTTGACCGTTCTATTTTTGATTGTTTCGGGCATCAGCCTGCCCAAACGAATGATGACCAAAGCGGCGGCCAGGAGAAAAAATGATGAGACAAGAATAAGGTTCGGACGGCCCACCCATTCAATGAAGAGCGAAGCAATGGAGGAGCCAAAAACGGCACCCAGACTTCCGCCCACTGCAATTAGACCAAAAAGACGTTTGCCACTGTTCAAGCCAAAACCATCGGCCATGAAGGCCCAGAACAACGAAACCGCCCACATGTTATAAACACTGACCCAGACATAAAAAATGCGGCCCAGCAGAAGTTGTTCGCCTTCGGGAATGAGGCGCATGGCCATAAAGAACATCATCATATTGGTCATGAAAAACAGATAGACTGCGGGGATGAATGTTTTGCGGGCCCAGCGAGTGGCCACGGCGCCAAACACAGGAGCGAGAGCAAGCATGACGCCCAGGTTGGCCAGGTAAAGCCAGGGCAGGTTCTTTACGCCACCGGCCAGGCCCATTTCTTCACGTAAGGGGCGCACTATGTAATAGCCGCAGAGAATGAGAAAAAAGAGAAGGGCTGACCAAAGGGCGGGTGGTAATTCCCGGTCTTTTATGGCAAAGAGTTTTTTAATGGCACGTTGAGTCAACAGCCGGATCCTTAGGATTTTAAGGAGTGAAAGAAACCTTTACGCACCCCTTCAGAAAAAGGTGCACAAATTGTTTATTTCCCTCGAGCCTTTCGCCAGCCACGGCCCAGCAGGCGAGCCGATCGGGTCAAAAGGAAAACCACTACCACCAAAGCAGCCACGGGTAAGACAATGGCCAAGATGGTCAGGGCGGTTGATCCGGCTACTTCCATGGTAGCAAAAACAGGGTTACCCAACCCGCCGGTGGTGGCGGTGCTGCCCAAACGCAGGGCGCTGGTGGCTGAGTGAATGAGTCCCGCGGTTCCGCCACCGGCAACCAGGGCGATGGCCCAGCGCATCCAGGGGTCTATTTCCATGAGGGTGGAGGCCATCAACAAAGTACCAGCGCCCATGGCCACCGGTCCGCTGAGTGTGTCCAGCAAATGGTCGAAGAAAGGAAAAAAGTAGGCGGTAATTTCGGCAATGGCGGCAATGGCCAGCATGGCCATGGCGATTTCCGAACCCAGCCACTCAAATCCGCTGGCCAGATGAATGTGCCCGGTATTGGCAGCAATGCTGACCAGCAGCATGGGGGCAAAAATTCGAAAACCCACGGCAGCCGCCAGACTGATGCCAACTGCTCCGGCGAGCATTACCTGGGGTAGGGCCAAATCCAGACCGATTAAGCTCATGAGCCTGCCTTGAAAATGGTGGTGAATGAAGATGTACGTTGCAAATTTCATTGTATAGGAAATGAACGTTTATGGGGAGGCTAAAGTTCAGGCGGAATAAGTCCCATCTCCCCAAGAATCCAGTCCCCAACCATAGGCTGAAAGTGTGAAGCATCAACCCAATGATCAGAAGATTCTTCTCTGATGTCTTCTTCACTGAAGGGACTGCTGGTGCTGAAGTCGTGAACAGGAATGCCTTTTTCCCGAGCAATTCCAATAACGGTTGTGCGCCAGACATTAAAGTTCCCCAGGTCACCACTCTCTTCAAAAAACTCCAAATGAGGTTTGCTCATTGGCGATAAATAAATGGCTGTATCCACCTCAGCATTGAGCAATCGATCCAGCAGGCTAGCCAGTTGGTCATACTGTATTTTAGTGATTCGATGGCGTTGGAATTTCTTATAAACTCCTTCAAGAGATTCTTGATCCCGACCAATGGAGAAACGGAAACCGTTGCGGTGCCAGAAACCATCGTTGCGGGTTTTGCTTTTGATCGCCAATTCTGAATCGTCATAAGCCTGACGCGTAAAGAACGAGGCGGGCCAGGCTGCTAATACATATTTGCGGCTGCCCAGGTCCGGGTCGAAACCGGCAATAAAAGTTTCATCGGCGTCAAACATAAGATAGTCCAAACCCAGAACCAGACGTTTGACGGGAGTGAAGTGAATGAGGTGGCGCACGTAAGCTTCGGCCTCGGCAATGCGCAGACGGGGCAGGCCAAGGTTGAAACCGTCGCATTGATTCATATCGAATCCACGATACACCCGGCTGCTACCCAGAATGACGTGTTCGG
Organism: bacterium; assembly: GCA_024223715.1. Classification (GTDB taxonomy): domain Bacteria; phylum Krumholzibacteriota; class Krumholzibacteriia; order LZORAL124-64-63; family LZORAL124-64-63; genus LZORAL124-64-63. Next base: position 35,774 of record JAAEOA010000293.1, read on the forward strand.
GTTGACGAGTCAGCAACTGCATGGCTTTGGCGTGGCGAAGACGAATGTCCAAAACCCGGTTGTGGCCTTTATGAGCCTCTAACCAGGGCGGCGACTCGCGGAAAATCCAGTAAGGGTCGTTGTAGGCGGTGTACGATCCCAATGCCAAAAGTAAGGCAATTCCCAGGATGAGGATTTGTCGGGTGTAGTTGCTGTAATTCAAGTGTGCCTTAGTCCTTCCTAGAAGTTGTAGTACAGAAATTCACTGATGCGGGCCATGTCCAGAATGGCCATCAGTCCTGCGCTCATGACCAACAGGGCCCAGGCCCAATGAGGTCGCCAATTGAGTTTGTTCCAGATACCGGTCAAAGGATTGCCATCGGCCCATTCAATGACACTCGGCAGACGGAAGGCAATGAAGCCCAGAACCAAAATGAGGGCGGCTTCACGGTGGGAATAGAGGTCGCCTCCGAAGATGCCGGAACCAAATCCCACCATGGCTTTAAGAATGACCAGGGCGCCCGAGAAAGTTTCTGCGCGGAAGAATATCCAGGCCAGGACTACTGAGAGGAAGGTCAGGGCCGTTGGCCAGAAGCGTGACCATAAACTGAGTTTTGCAGTGGATTCACCGGAACCTCGCCAGGCCCGCCATCCATGGTTGATCATCAGATACAAACCATGCAGCGTTCCCCACATAACAAAGGTCCAGCCCGCTCCGTGCCACAAACCACCCAGAACCATGGTGGCCATGAGGTTGCGGTAGCGTTTGAGTTTTCCTCCGCGACTGCCGCCCAGGGGAATGTAAAGATAGTCGCGCAGGAATCTGGACAGGGTAATGTGCCAGCGTCGCCAGAAGTCGATTATGCTGCTGCTCTTGTAGGGCGAACGAAAATTCATGGGCAGTCGGACACCCATAATGCGGGCCATGCCGATGGCCATATCGCTGTATCCACAGAAATCGAAGAACAGCTGGAAAGTGTAGGCCAGAGAACCGGCCCAGGCCTCGGCCATGCTCAGGGTCTGGTTTTGACCGGCGGCAGTGAATACAGGAGTAGCCCAGGAGGCGGCCCGGTCGGCCAGAACGACTTTTTCGAATAGGCCGAGCAGGAAAATAGTTAGGCCAATGGCAATGTCTTGCTGATTGGGCAGGAAAAGTCGGGATTCCTTGAATTGGGGCAGGACTTCTTTGTGGTGCACAATGGGACCGGCAATGAGCTGGGGGAAGAAGGTCACAAACAGGCAGTAATGAAGAAAATTGTGTTCCCTGGTTTCACCACGGTGGGCATCGACTAAATAGGCGACTTGCTGGAAAGTGAAAAAGGAAATGGCCAAAGGCAGCACAATGGGACCGGGGTCCCAGGAAACTCCCGGTAACAGACGCAAATTAGCAGCGAAAAACCCGGCGTATTTGAACCATCCCAGTAAGGCTAGATTTAACGTAACTCCAATAAAAAGAAGAGATTTTGATGGATTTTGAGCTTCGTGTTTTTGACCCAGAACCCATCCGAGAGCGTAATTAAAAAATATGGACCCGACGATGAGGCCCAGGTACTCCAGCCTCCACCATCCATAGTAGACAAGTGACGAAAAAACCAGCCAGGCGATGGCCGACTGGGGTTTTTGAGCCTTCCCAAGGGCAAAAAACACCCCAATGACCAGGGGCAGGAATAGGAAAAGGAATGGAAAGGAATTGAATAACATCCCTAATTTGGCTCCCAAACGTCAATAAGGCCGAAAATGGTATGATTGTACACACTCAAGATTTTATTATCGGCAAATGTCTACCCAATTTCAGGAAAAGCTGCTCCAAAAACCAAACTAATTTGGTTCTCTATGTGTCAAATAATTGACAGAACCTGTTAAAAATTACTTGACCTTGAGTTGTCATCAAATTAACATACATAAATCAATAAACGTTTACTTCTTCCCGGAGGTCCCAGATGAGCTCCTCGTCCCTAAACAAAATAATGACTCTGCTGAGTTGTTTGATCCTGCTTGGTTGCAGCCAGGTCTTGGCATTGGATAATTTTGCTTCCGGCTTTGACTTGCCGGAAGATGCCACATATGTGGGATCGGAAACCTGCCTCGATTGTCACGAAGAAGTGGGCGACTTATATGCGCACACTCCCCACTCGGTTGAACTGGCACCCATGGTTCCCGGCGGACAGGCCGATGCCTGCGAAGCCTGTCACGGACCAGGTAGCATTCACTCCGAAGAGGAAGACATCGATACCATCATTAATGTGGATATGATGCGAGCCATGGATTCATCCCAAAAAGATGCCATGTGTTTGCAGTGTCATACAGAGAACCACGTGGGCTGGGCCGGTGGTCCACACCAGGGTTCGGAAATCAGTTGCTCCGATTGCCATGCCGATTTGGTTCACTTTGAAGTTCAAGCCAAACCGGCAGCCGACTTCAGAAACGAATCTGAATTTTGCATTCAGTGCCACACTTCGGAAGTGGGCGATTTCAGAATGCCTTTCCGTCATCGTGTTCTCGAAGACCAGATTTCGTGCAACGACTGTCACGACCCGCACAATGGCTTTCCCACCGATACCTGGAATGGCATTAACGACACTTGTCTGAAGTGCCACACCGAAATGGCCGGTCCTTTTGTCTTTGAACACGATGGTGTGCAAAGCGAAGACTGCACCGTCTGTCACAAGCCCCACGGTTCAACTCACGACAAAATGCTCGTCACCGACGGCAATACTCTTTGTCTGCAGTGTCACTACGAATCGGAATTTAATTCCGATGAAAACTGGACGCTGGCCAGGGTACCTCACGGCGGAATGCTGGGTACTGAAGGCCGCTGCTACGACTGTCACAATGAAATTCACGGCTCGAACGTCGCTCCGTCGTTCAGGGACCAATAAGGGAGGCAAGTCATGAAACGGATTATTACAATGACATCCTTGGTCCTGACCGCACTGCTTTTCAGTGCTGTGGTTATGGCTGCGGATTTGCCGGCACAAGAGGGACGCCTTTGGGCTCCGGCCGGTGATCTGGTGGGTCAGGAAAATCACGCCACTTTGGGAGTGACCAGCTGGGATCCTCACGGCAACAAAGCCAAATATGCCGAAGACTGGCAACAGGAAGACGACCTGATGCTCAACGCCTTGTTTGGTTATAAAACCATTCTGGCAAACGGGCGCCATATTCAGGTTCGTGGGTTTGGTCAAAGTGGAATGGGTACCTTTGCCGGCCATTTCAGCTTGGATACCAAGAAGCCAGGACGCTGCAAAGTCAGCATCGACTTCCGCAATTTCAATTCCTTCTCCGACATGACCAGCGAAATGCGGGCCAGCAGTTTTGGCGGGTCTCCGGCTCCACCGGCACTTGATACCATGCCTTCCATGGGTTGGAAAAAAGCGAATGTAAAGTTCAATTACAATTTGGGTAAAGGCTTTGCTTTGGATTTGGGTTTTGACCGTCTGTGCAAAGATGGCAGCAAAGGCAGTCTCTTGCGCGGGGGAACCGGCAGCTCCGTTCCTAATGTTAAACTGTTCGATACCAAAACCAATGAATTCAGTGTGGGCCTTGGTTATCAGGGAACCAGCCTGGGTGTGGCCGGACATGGGTATATTCGCACTACTGAAGGTGACCGTGCTGTTGGCGACCACTCATATACTGACGACTCTACTCACTATCGTGCTCAACTGGACGCCACTTATAAACTGGGCACCCGCACCACTGTGATGGGCCTGGCCAATACCGGAAAATTGGAAACAACCAATACCGAGTACTGGAACAACAGCACCTTCAGTCCGGTTGGCGAAGCCAAAACCAGCAACGGCCGTTTGGCTGTCATCACCTCTCTGGGAACCAAAACCACTGCTCGCCTGAGTGCAGGGTTGGGCACCTGGAATACTGACACTCAGACGGATCTGGCCGGGGCCATTGCTCAGGCATCGACTCGTGAACGCACAAGTCAGGACCTGAGTGTATCGTTGTCGAATAACAGCCTGGACAAAACCCGGTTGCGTTTCGATTATCGTTTCCGCAATACGCAACTCGAAGGTACGGTCGCTGAAGACAATCTTCCGGGTGCAGGCAGCGGGGATTACCAAAGCACCGACCAGGACCGTCAAAGCCATCAGGCTAAATTGCGGGCTGGCGTTCGCCTCAGCCGAACCGTCAAACTGAAAGCTCAGTTCGACTGGCGAAGCCTGACCGTGGATGAAGCCAATACTTACAGCAGCAGTGCCTTGTTCTACACCATGGGCGATCGTCAACAGGATCGCCTGGGTGCACGTTTGGCCTTGCAGACTCGTCCTTCCAAAAAAGTGAAACTGGATGTTGGCTTTCAGGGCTACAGCCAGAACTTCGAACGCAACGATGTTGAAGGCGTGAAGACCAGCAATTCAACCCATCGGGCTTACGCCGGTTTGAATGTTCTGGCCAACGACCGCCTCACCTTTGTGGGTACCGGAAGTTACGGTATCGAAAAATACGAAGTGGAAGACGGACCTGCAGCCGGAGCCGGTATGGGGCCGCTAACCTACGAAGGAAAAACCCTGCGCTTTGCCCCTGGAGCCATCCTTCAGGTTGGGCACAAAATGGAGCTGGAAGCCCATTACGAAGGCATCCGCTTCGAAGATCCAGGCGATGCTGCCAACGAAGGCAACCAACTGAACAGCGATCTGAATCGCATTCTATTGCGCGCCGGTTATCGCGTGGGTGAGACCATGAAAGTAACGGCATCTTATCGCCGTCACGAGTTCGATGAGAACCGCTGGGACGACTACATCATGGACCTTTACAGCCTGTCCCTGTCGGGCCGGTTCTAGGAGTATGAAGTGATGGAAGCCAGCAAATCAAGACCATCTGACCGGCGGGAACAAATCCAGCGCGAAGCAGCGCTTCTGTTCACAACCAAAGGCTATGACGGCACTCCCATTCGTGCCATCGCCAAGAATTGTGGCATTACCGAGGCTGCTATTTACCGGCACTTTGAAAATAAGGATGACCTGTATCAGTCGGTCATCAAAATGAAAGCGGCTCAGCACGACATCAAAGGAACTCTGGACCAACAGGCGAACCAGGGTTCCATTGAAGACGTACTGACTTTCATTGCCGGCCACATTCTGGAACTGGCCGAAAAAGACCCTCAACTGATGCAACTCATGTTCCGCAACAGTTTTCAAAACGGCCCGGCAGCCCGCCTTCTCTTTGTGGAAGTGCGTCTGCCCTATATCGAGTTTTTAGCCGGGGAAATGAAAATTCGCCAGGATAAAGGCGAACTGCTTGGTGTGGATGCTTTCACTTCGAGCCGTTGCTTCGTGGGCATGGTTATGGACTGTGCCCTGAACACCGGCGTATGGACCACTTTGACCAATCAGGAATTCGTGGCTGAAAACGTCATCTGCAACAACATTCCAATTTTTGCCCGTGGCCTGACCATAGGCCAGTTCAATAGTGCCGCTTCCGACGATGCGGCCCAACTCGGGAGTAACCCATGAGAAGTTATGTGACCAACAGCTTCATCTTAGGCGTCCTTGTGGTGCTGCCACTGTTCTTTCTTTGGGGGTGTGAGAATGACACCACCAATGGTGACATTGATGGCGGCCCCGAAGTGACGGAAATGTCCTGCATCGGCTGTCACTCCAGCCGGGAAATGCTGGAGGAGGCCCTGGGCAAAACCGGCGGCTCGAAAGTGATGGTGCCCAATAAGGGCGATGGTTGAGGCGGTGAAGTACCCGCGCTGGAAGCGTGGGAAAAAGTTTTGATCGCCAATAGTAACGGTTCCACTTCTTCGTTCATGGCCAGTGTTCACGGGCCTGACTACCAAGGCAATACCATTGAGCATGCCCTGACTTGTCAGATGTGTCACAACGGTCCTGCAGACAATACTTTTGCTGACATGACTGAAGCTCATACGGGCATCGTGCGTGACCCAAGTGCTGCTGGCGATGTGGGTTGTGCGCAGTGTCACGATGCTGAGTTCGGTGTGACAACAGCCTGCGAGCACTGTCACGAGGGCATCAGCGATTCAGCAGCCAACAGCCTGCATACAAATTTATGGGGCGAAAAAGCTGCTATCGAATTGCGTGGTCAATGCGAATTTGAAGGCAGTGGTTACGAAGACATGTTTAGCAATAAGTGTGGTGGCTGCCATACGACTTGTGGACAATGTCATGTCAGTCGGCCAAATAGTGTGGGGGGCGGATTTCCGAAATTTGGTGGCGTGGTTTATTCCGCTCACGGTTTCAACCGAACTCCCGATTTGACGGAAAACTGTACAGCTTGTCACGGCAGTCGAGTGGGAACCGATTACAATGGATCTCTCGAAGGCAACGCCCGGGACGTGCATCGTTCAAATGGTATGAAGTGTGAAGCTTGTCACTCCGGAACCGAAATGCATGGTGATGGACAATACCAGGGCGACCATTACAACCACCGTTATGAAGTGGCTTCCATGCCTCGCTGCGAGACCTGTCATTCCAATTTGGAAGAAAACCCTTTCCATAATGCTCATGTTGACGGTTTTGCTTCCGAGGCCAACCTGCAATGCCAGGTTTGTCACTCACAGCCTTACAAAAACTGCACCAATTGTCACAATCTTGTGCCTGATGGAAAAGCGGACAAATTCGACATAGACCCAAGTGTGGTTCAATTCAAAATTGCCAACAATCCAAGCCCTTACCGCACAGAATATGATTATGCCGTAGTTCGTCATGTGCCTGTTGACCCGGACACTTATGCCGACTGGGGACTGACTCTTCCCGGTTATCTGGATGAACCAACGTGGAAGTATGCTTCACCTCATAATGTTCTTCGGGTTACTCCTCAGACCACGGTTGAGGACGGTCAGGGTTGCAGTGCTTCTTGTCACGGTACTCCAGACAGCCCTGAAGGATTCTTCCTTCGTGAAAGTGACTTGCGTGATTTGGGTGGAGATCCGTTGCCTGATTATCAGGCAAATATTGACCTGATTATTCCCGACGATAGTCCGGTCTTTAACGAAGATGATTAGTAGGGCGGAGGGTCAATTTTTTTGGCCCTCCAAAAAAAGCGGAACAGTACTGTTCCGCAACAACGGGCCATTCGGCCCTCCAAAGGAGAGCGAAAAATGAAAACGCGTCTGACTTGGCTACTTATTCTTATGCTTGCTTTGACGGCGTTCTGGGGTTGCTCTGATGATGATGGTGATCATCCGGGGACGCCTACGGAAACTGCATTTGAAACGATGGCAGCTGCTGGAGCAGCTTACATTAATGACAGTGTTGACTGCCCTGGTGTTATCAACGCCACTGTTTTGAATGACAACCTTGACCTGTACACTGTTATCGATATTCGCAGTGAAGCCAGTTATCTGGCGGGTCATATCCCCGGTGCCTTCAATTCATCATTGGGAACCCTGGTTGCCGACCTGGCCAGCAAATCCATTCCAACGGGTAAACCTTATGTGGTAGCCTGCTATTCCGGCCAGTCGGCCGGCCATGCCAAAATTGCCATGGAAATGCTGGGTTATTCTGATGTTTCTTCCCTGCTGTGGGGAATGAGTTCCTGGAACTCCACCCTGGACAGCTGGAGTGGAAATACCGGCGATAATTTGCCTACTGCTGAAACTGATAACAACAATGGTGACCTGGTTGTGGAAACATTCCCAACTTTGTCCGAAGATGTTGAATCAGTTGTTGTTGACCGAGCAGAAATCACGCTGCAAGGTGGTTTTAAAGGCAAATCGTTCGCCGAAATCGAAGATTATCTTGATGATTATTTCATCATCAACTATTTCAGTGAAGCAGACTATCTGGGTCAGGGATCTTCCGGAGTTCCCGGTCACATTCCCGGTGCCTTCCAGTTTTCTCCCTACGCCAGCCTGGGCATTGAAGAAATGCTGCCCAACATTCCCACCGACAAACCGGTTATCGTTTATTGCTGGACCGGACAACACAGCAGCCAGGTTACTTTCTACCTGAACATGCTTGGTTACGAAGCTTATAGTCTCAAATTTGGTTCGAACAATCTGTTCCACTCTGATTTGACTGCACATAAGTGGAGTTCTGCCCAGCAGAACGACTTTGCTTTGGAAATGGGACACGCTCCAGGCGATGCCTTTGATACCATTGCTGCTGCTTTGGTCGACTACGTAAATGACAGTACTGACTGCCCTGGCGTTTTGAGTGCTTCAGATTTGAATGACAACCTTGATCTGTATACTGTTATCGATATCCGGAGCGAAACTGATTTCGACGCTGGTCATATCGATGGTGCTCACCACTCCAGCTTGGCCACTTTGATGGACGATGTTGGAACTGATATTCCCACCGACAAGCCTTTTGTCATTGCCTGCTATACCGGCCAAAGTGCCGGACACGCCAAAATTGCATTGGAAATGGCTGGCTACGAAGATACCAAAAGCCTGTTATTCGGTATGAGCTCCTGGAATACCACTTTGGATTCGTGGACTGGCAACTGTGCCGACAATCTTGGTACTGTTGAAACCGACAATAACAATGCTGATTTAACTTGGCACGTGTATCCAGACCTGACGGGTCAGGACCTCGATGGCCGTGTTGATGTCATGCTTGCCGGTGGATTCAAAGGCAAAAGCTATACTGAAATTGAAGACTATCTGGATGACTATTTTGTCATCAACTACTTCAGCGAAGCTGATTATCTGGGTGAGGGTGAATCGGGTGTTCCCGGACACATTCCCGGTGCTTTCCAATTCACTCCCTATGCAAGCTTGGGTGTAGACGAAATGCTGGGTAATCTGCCCACAGACATGCCCATTATCGTGTATTGCTGGACTGGCCAGCACAGTAGCCAAATTACTGCATATTTGAATATGCTGGGCTACGAAGCTTATAGCCTGAAGTTTGGCTCCAATGGCTTGTTCCATACGGACCTGACTGCTCACAAATGGACCTCAAGTGCTCAGAACGATTTCGATCTGGTGCCTACTCCGGTTCTGGTGGCGAATTACTAAATCTCTCGGGATTTGGAAAATAAAAGGGAGGGCTTTAGGGCCCTCCCTTTTTATTGAAACTAATTCGAACCAGACAGGCTTTAACCCAGAGTATTATTGGTAGAGGATACACTGACTCTTTACTGGTTGGGTGACGAAATCAACAAATTCGCGGCAGTTGTTCCCCAATGGGCATGTCTACTATGCGTTCGGTTCCCAAGCCGGTCTTTAACGTAACCATGCAAGGGTGCCCGGCCACCACTTCCCCCAGAATAACAGCATCGCCACCCAGTTCATGACCTTGCATTACTTTAAGCACAGCCTCGGCATCCGGTCCTGGCACCACGGCAATCAGTTTGCCTTCGTTGGCTACATATAGCGGATCAATACCCAGAATTTCACAGGCCCCGTTCACATCAGGTCGCACAGGAATCTGTTCACCATCAATGCGAATTCCTGTTTTGCTTCCATCGGCAAATTCATTCAGGGTCGTAGCCACACCACCGCGTGTGGGATCACGCAGGGCTTTAATGTTGGGACAAACCTCCAGCATCTGTTTGATCATCCCATTAAGGGCGGCACTGTCGCTGAGAATGGGAGCCTGAAAACTGAGTTCTTCACGAATGGTCATGACGGCCATTCCGTGGTCGGCCAGGGTTCCCGAAAGTAATATTTTATCGCCAGGCTCAAGGTTTCGGCTGTCCAGATTCAAATGAGCGGGAATCACCCCAACGCCGGAAGTATTGATAAAAATTTTATCGCAGGCTCCATGCCCCACAACTTTTGTATCACCGGTAACAATGCGCACGCCGGCTTTTTTGGCCGCACGTTCCATGCTGCACAAAATGCGGTGGAAGTCGCTCAGGGGAAAGCCTTCTTCCAATACAAACCCGACACTCAGAGCAGCCACATCGGCGCCGCTCATGGCCACATCGTTTACTGTTCCGTTGATGGCCAAATCGCCAATATCGCCACCGGGGAAAAAGATTGGATTGACCACAAAAGTATCGGTGGAAAATGCCAGACGTCCAGGTGGCAGGTCAAGAACGGCCTGGTCTTCAAGGCGATCAAGTTCGGCACTGCTGAATCTGGGAAGAATCAGCTTTTCAATTAGATCGGCAGACAGCCTACCGCCGGCACCGTGGGCCAGCTGAATCGTATCGTGATCCATTAACGGCAAGGGACAGCTCATGTTGTCAAAGTCTGGTTTCTGGCTCACAGCAATCCCTTTCGGCTGTACTTGTGGTAAGCGGCGCAGGCACCTTCGCTGGAAACCATGGTTGCCCCGAGGGGATTCATGGGGGTGCACTCCTTGTCAAAAGCAGGGCACTCGTCGGGCTTTTTTAATCCCTGTAAAATTTCCCCGGCAATACACTGGGCCGGCTCTTCAGTTGTAATGCCGGTAACATCAAACTTCTTTTCAGCATCGAAAGCAGCCAGCTCTTCACGAATGCGAATGCCGCTCATGGGGATATTTCCAATGCCCCGCCACTTGCGGTCGCACACTTCATAAACTTCATCCACAACAGCCTGGGCTGCCGGGTTGCCTTGTTTGGTGACGGCCCGCAGGTACTGGTTAGCCACTTCAGAATTGCCACTCTCGAGTAACTCCACGGTTTTCAATATTCCATCCAAAATATCGACGGGTTCAAAGCCGGTGGGCACAATGGGGACACCATATTTTTCGGCGATGGGTTCGTATTCTTCCCAACCCATGATGGCACACACATGACCGGCAGCCAGAAAACCCTGCACCCGGTTGGTGGGTGCCGAAAGAATGGCTTCCATGGCCGGGGGAACCAGAACATGGCTGACGATTTGGCTGAAATTTGTAAGGCCTTGGGCGGCTGCCTGCTTCAAAGCCATGGCGTTTCCCGGGGCCGTGGTTTCAAAGCCAACAGCCAGGAAAACCACTTCCTTGTCAGGGTTTTGTCGGGCCAGTTTCAGCGATTCCAAAGGAGAATACACCATGCGCACATCGCCACCACGGCTTTTGATGCGGAACAGATCGTCAGAACTGCCAGGTACACGCAACATGTCGCCAAAGGAAGTGAATATTACATTTTCACGAGCAGCAATAGCCAGGGCCCGGTCGATGGTTTCCAGGGGAGTGACACAAACCGGACAGCCGGGACCATGAACAAGGGTGATTTCTTCAGGCAAAAGCTGGTCTATTCCATGACGCATGATGGAGTGAGTCTGGCCGCCGCAAATTTCCATAATGACCCAAGGCTGGGTTACGGTATTTTGAATTTTTTCGATGAGGTTTTTGGCAAGTTCCGGATCACGGAATTCAGAGAGGTATTTCATGCAGAGCCCTCATCGTTGGTTTCAGGCTTGTCTTCATTTTCAGCGTTTGCATCAGCTTCCATAAAAGCAGAAAGGCGGCTCAGTTCCCTCAAAGAAGCCATAGCTTCTTCTTCGTTCAAAATTTGCAAAGCAAAACCCGCATGAACAATGACGTATTGTCCAACTTCCACTTCCGGTGTGTACGAAAGACAGGCGTTATTGCGCGCTCCACTGAAGTCAATAAGACCCATAGGCAGCCCATTTTCTTCAAACTTCTCCACAATTTTTCCGGGTATGGCAAGACACATTGAGGCGAGTCCTTTCAATCATGGATATGGCTTTAAGGCCACAAGCGCCAGTGATGGATACCTACTGCAAAGATAGGTAATGATTGATAATTGTCTAACAATGAAACTCAAATACGGGTATGGTCGTTCAAGGAATCAGCCCAGACTCATTTATCCAGATTAGGGAATATTATGAAGAAAATAAAAATTATTGTCCTGGCTTTCCTTGTTGCAAACGCTTCAGGAGTTATGGCCCTGGAAACAACTCCGGCCAAAGTATTTTCATTCACCGTTGAAACCGAAATCCCTGGTACACCTATTGAAGTTTACGATTTTGCTACAGGTGATATTTCCTCCTGGTGGGATCACTCCATGTCCGAAAACCCGGAGAAACTTTACGTGGAGGCTCATCCGGGCGGTGCTTTCATGGAGATTTTCGACAAGCAGGGAAATGGAGTGCGGCACGCGGTGGTCACTGCTGCAAACCGTGGAAAGCTGTTACGATACGAAGGCCCGCTCGGCTTGGCTGGAAACGCCCTGTTTATGGTGACTACCTGGACTTTCGAAGAATCTGGTCCCCACGCAACCAAAGTATCGGTTGAAGTGCACGGTTCTGGTGAAGTTCAGGATGGCTGGCCGGAAGTAATAAAAAAAACCTGGTTGCATTTTCTGAATGATGGATTGAAGCCTTACTGTTCTCAGAGTAAAAAATAAAAACAGGCTTCCCCAGGCCGGAAATATTGAGCCTGGGGATGTTTGCGTTATTCCATCAAGCCGTCCAAAATTTCCGGTAAATCTTCTTTGGTAATTCCCAGTACATATTCCCCATTGGGATATTCAATGGCAACCGGGCCATGGTCACAGGCACCAATGCAGCCACTGGTAAAAACACGGATTTCCATTTCTTTGCCTTTTTCCTGAGCCATGTCTCGCAGTTCCTGACGCAAGGCCATGCCGCCGCGGTCAGCGCAACAGGGTTTGGGGTGGCCGTCCGGTCGTTTCTGGGTGCAAACAAAAATGGATTTCTGAAACGGGGCGGCAAACTTTTTCATGGAGATCTCCTGGGAACAAAAAAATGCGATTAATTTCGTCCAAGTAATAATAAAAGTTTTTAAAGACCGCACCTGGTTCGGGCAATGATTGCCTGACCAAGGCAAATGGCACCATCGTTGGCCGGTGTTTGAATAGGCCGGAAAACCTTTAAATTCCTGTCTTCCAGAGCATGGACCAACCCGGCTAAAAGAATTTCGTTCTGAAATACTCCACCCGAGAGAACCACTTGCGAAATATTTTTTTGCTTTGCAGCGAGGTAGGCAGCCTGAGCCAGTAACTCAATAAGAGAACGATGAAAACGGGCACTGACTATTTCCGCCGAAACACCTTTGGAAACATCCCTGGCGGTGGCAATAACCAGAGAACCAACAGGAAGAACAAGAGATGGAGGACACTCAGGAAGGGGCCAGGGTTGGGCCGATTGCACTTCTTTATGGTTGGTCAGGGCCATCAATTCAATAGCGGCCTGGGCTTCGTATTCCGCCAGGGGCCAGCGGCCGGTCAAAGCAGCCACTGCATCAAAGAGGCGACCACAGCTACTGGTCAGGGGAGAATTAATGTTTTTCTGAAGCATTTCCAGAACAGCATTTACCGGGAGTTCTGAATAAGAATCAGGTAAGTGGGCGGCCACATTTTCTTCACCCACAGCAGAACGCAAATAACTGACTGCAGTTCTCCAGGGAGCCTTGATGGCAGCATCGCCACCGGGTATAGGCATGGGGTCAAAATGGCCCAAACGTTCATAACCGGAAGCATCACCAAAGAGGATTTCTCCACCCCAGATGGTGCCATCTTCCCCAAGTCCGGTGCCGTCCATTATTAGTCCGATTGCCGGGTCGGATAACTGATGTTCAGCCATAACTGCAACCATGTGGGCATGATGGTGCTGAACTGGAATCAGAGTTTTACCCTGCGCTTTTTGTTTTTGCGCCCATTGGGAACTGAAATATCCGGGGTGCATGTCGTGGGCAATAACATCCGGTTCACATTCGAGCACATTTTGCAGGGTACCAAGAGTTTCTTCAAAAAATTCATATGCTTGAAGATTTTCCAGATCACCAATATGGGGGCTCAAAAAAGCCCGGTCATTTTTAAGAATACAGATGGTGTTTTTCAGTTCAGGCCCAACAGCGAGAACGTCAATGCCGTTACCGGATACAAAAACAGGAACGGGTGAAAACCCCCGGCTGCGACGGAAGAAATGGGGTTTCCCGTTCAGGACCTGCAAAACCGAATCATCGGCCCGACGAAGTATATCGCGGTTGTGAAAGACAAAAGCATCGGCGATGGGGCTCAAGCGGTTTCGCGCTTCCTGGTTGTTCAGGCAAATGGGCTCGTCGCTACTGTTCCCGCTGGTCATGATCAGGGACTTAATGGAATAGTTATTCAATTCCCGGAACAAAAGATGATGCAAAGGAGTGTACGGCAACATAACACCAAGCTTCTGGTGGCCTGGTGCCACACTTGGGGCCAAAGGCGTTTCGGCCAACTTGTCCAACAGAAGAATAGGAGCTTGAGGTGAAAGAAGTTGCGTGGACTGTTGGTCATCTAAAAAAACAATTTCCGAAACGGCTTTCAGGTTCGGAGCCATAACCGCCAGTGGCTTGGCTTCCCGGTTTTTGCGTTGGCGCAGTCGTTGCACGGCTTCTTCATTGGAGGCATCCACCGCGAGATGGAACCCACCGAGGCCTTTGATGGCCAAAATTTTTCCATCGGAAAGCAGCTTGGCAACGGCAGCCAGGACTCCAGGTTCTTCCTTACGCTCACCATCAATTTCCAGCCAAACTTGTGGTCCACATTCCGGGCAGGCGTTGGGTTGGGCATGAAAGCGCCGGTCGCGGGGGTTTTCGTACTCAGCCTGACAAGCAGCACACATGGTGAAAGGGGCCATGGAAGTAAAAGGGCGGTCATAAGGAATTCGGTCAATGATGGTCCAGCGGGGGCCACAGTTGGTGCAGTTGGTAAAAGCGTATCCATAGCGTCGGTTGCCCGGCGTAAAAACATCCTTCAGGCAATCTTCGCAGGTGGCCATGTCGGCGGGAATAAGGGTATTGGTCCCGGGTGTGTTTTGTGAAATCTCGATAGTGAAGTCAGTGCAGTTTTCCACCAAGGAAATCTCATCCGACTCCACGGAAACGATTTTTGACAGGGCAGGCGCTTCCAGCTTCAACCGTTTAAAAAAACCATTCACATTTGAGGGCACGCCCTGAATTTCGATCAATACTCCAGCACTGGTATTGCTCACAAAACCCGTCAGTTCCTCAGACTCGGCAAGATTAAAAATGTAGGGACGAAACCCAACTCCCTGAACAATTCCTCCAACAAGAAATCGTCTGCGAATGAGGTCGGTTTTGCTTCCTGGCTTATCTTTCACGCCTGGCCTTTAACCAGCTGTACCATTGGTCCATGCCTTCGCCTGTAGTGGCTGAAACGCGAATAAACTCCAGGCTGGGATTGACTTGTCGAGCAGCTTCTTCGCACTTGTCCACATCGAAATTCACGTAAGGAAGAAGGTCAATTTTATTGATCAGGCACAGTTGAGAAGCAGAGAACATGGTGGGATATTTCAGGGGCTTGTCGTCCCCTTCGGTCACGCTGATGATGACCACTTTTGCTTCTTCACCGAGGTCGAACAAAGCGGGACAAACAAGGTTGCCCACGTTTTCGATCATCACAATGGAGTCGTTTTCCGGTTCCAGTTTTTCAGCGGCCCGGCGAATCATTTCGGAATCCAGATGACAGCCTTGACCAGTGTTGACCTGCACCACTGCGGCGCCGGTGGCATCGATGCGATCAGCGTCGTTAAGGGTCTGCTGGTCGCCTTCAATGACACTGATGGGAGTCTCTGATTTTAGATCGGTAATCGTCCGTTCAAGCACAGATGTTTTCCCTGACCCGGGCGAAGAAACCAGGTTCAGGGCCAGAATGTTTTTGGCATCGAACCAGCCGCGATTGCGTTGAGCGAGAAGGTTGTTTTGCAGCAGAACATCCTGTTCTATGTCAATGGTGCGGCCATGGTCGTGACTGTGGTCGTGGTCATGGGAATGGTCATGAGGGTGATCATGATCACCATGATGATTCAGTTGGGGTTCCGGTTCACCAGGCTTGCGGAAAGTCACCGCATGGTCAGGTTGGCTGCAGCCACAGGAGTCGCACATTTTATCTTCTTTCGGTCAGATTAAAGCTTGTTTCAACTTAACTATAGCCCGAGAAAGCGAATGGCCAGTCCACTGGCCAGAATAGCGACCCCGGCCATGGTGTGAGTGTATCGTTCCAGCTTTTTCAAGGGCAAAAGGGCCATGCCTTTTTCCGCCAGGAAGACCATCAATACCATGGTGGCTATCGTCACCACAGCAAAGATTCCAGTCACCAGAATAAGGCCGCTGGTATTGGCGGCTGCGGCAGGGTACATGAGAATGGGAATGAGGGGCTCGCAGGGTCCCAGAATGAAAATGACAAAAAGTGCCCAGGGAGTCACATGGCTATTTCCATCATTGGAAGGTTGCGTATGCACATGAGTGTGCTCTTTATGATGTTGGTGCTGATGATTGTGAACGGTTCCATCGGCATGAAGGTGCTTGTGCGTGTGTGGGCGGTTGCGGTGGGCCTGACGTGCTCCCCAGGCCGCATAAATAAGGCCAAATGAAATAAGCAGCCAGGAGGCCAGATCGCCCCGAAATCCTTCAATAAATTCCAGCCGGGAAACGGCCAACCCCAGGCCAATACCCAGAACGCCAAGCAATATGGAACCCAGAACATGGCCCAGACCACAGACGGCAGTGATCAGTAAGGTGCGACGCAGCTTCCAGTTGCGGGCGCGACCAATAAAAACGAAAGGCAGGTAATGGTCTGGGCCGGTAATGGTGTGGACCAAACCAATGCTGGCTGCTGTGGCGGCCAAAATGGCAATTTCAGGTGTCAGTATCGGAGTCATGATGTCTCCAGCGCAAGTTACAAAAAACCACCAGTTCCTGATATTAAAATAACAGGTCGTTGGCCAATAGTCCATCTATTTGGTGAAAATCCTTTATAAAATATAGGCTATGAGCTGATTTCCCGAAACAGCTTTATTCATGGAAAATGGTGAAGTAGTATTGGCCAACCAAAAATTTCAAACTTTTATCACATTCAGGGAGCCTTCATGTTTCGTCGCTTTAAAAAAATTCTACTGATTTCGGCCCTGTCGATTTTAGGTTTGGCTCTGACCCTTTTTGCGGCGGGAACATTGACTCTTAGGGGAAGTTTGCCCCGTCTTGATGGCCAGATCGAATTGCCGGGATTGCAAGAACAGGTCACCATTATTCGAGACTCTCTTGGTGTTCCGGATATTACTGCTGAAAGCCGTCTTGATGCTGCCCGGGCTCTGGGGTACCTCCATGCTCAGGAGCGTTTTTTTCAAATGGATTTACAGCGCCGCAACGCCGCTGGGGAAATGGCCGAACTCATTGGTGATGGTTTGCTGGCCTCAGATAGAGATACCAGACGTCATCGTTTTCGCACCCGAGCCGAACAGGTGGTGCAGGCAGCCAACCCAAAGAATATTGCTTTGCTCAATGCCTACACAGATGGAGTGAACAGTGGCTTGGACGATTTAAACAGCCGCCCTTTTGAATACTTACTGCTACAAAAAAAACCAGACCCCTGGCAACCTGAAGATACAATCCTGACCCTGTATGCCATGTTTCTGGACCTGAGCCTGTTTACTGCAACAACGGAAGAAAACTGGGCCGTTGTCCGGGATAATTTGTCACCGGAATTGGCCGCTTTTTTCCTGCCCCGGGGCAACCGGTGGGAGGCACCGTTGCAAACCGAACCAGTCAGTGGAGTGATGCTTCCCGATTCAACCATCCTCGATTTACGCCAGTGGAAGTATTCTGAGAAAGACGAAGATGAAGTAGCTTCGGTACAATACAACCCTCAACACGATTCTGCTGGCAGTAACAACTGGGCTGTGGCGGGAAAACTCACAGCCCATGGCGGGGCCCTGCTGGCAAATGACATGCATCTGGGGCATGGTTTGCCCAATATCTGGTATCGCGCCCGCATGAGTTGGCCCGAAGCCGAAGGTACGCGTTCGGTTGTTGGGGTGACCCTTCCTGGAGCACCCGCCCTGGTTGCTGGCAGCAACGGGAATGTAGCCTGGGGTTTCACCAACAGTTATGGCGATTGGGCCGATCTCGTCATTCTGGAATTTGACCCGGAAAATGACCGCCTTTACAAAACACCCGAAGGATGGCAGGAACTGGTCACTCATCAGGAAATCATTAAAACTTCCGGTGCAGAACCTGACACAATTCAAATCGATGAAACCATTTGGGGCCCCATCTGGGGAACCGACACCCTTGGCCGACGCTTTGCTTTGCGCTGGACTGCCCACGATGTGGAAGCAGCCAACCTAAACCTGGTCCTTCTTGAATCTGCCAGCACTTTGGAAGAGGCGCTGGCTGTGGCCGGATCAGTAGGCATTCCCCAGCAAAACCTGGTTTGCGCCGACGACAAAGGCCGCATAGCCTGGACCATTGCCGGCCCAATTCCCAACCGTGTCGGGTGGGATGGTCGTTTGCCCGTTTCCTGGGCCGATGGAACCTGCCGCTGGGATGGATACCGCCATCCAGCCGATCAGCCCAGAATTCTCAACCCGAAAGAAGGTCGCATTTGGACCGCTAACAACCGCGTAACCTCCGGATACGACTTGGCCGTCATTGGCGATGGTGGTTATGGTCTCGGGGCCAGGGCCCGTCAAATTCGTGATGATTTACGAGAGCTGGACAAGGCAACTGAAAAAGACATGCTAAATGTTCAGCTTGATGACCGCGCAATAATGCTGGGAGAATGGCGTAATTTTGTCCTGGAAGTCTTGAAAAACAATCCACCGGAAGAGGGAACACCTCGAGCAAAATTCCAATCCTATGTGCGCGACAAGTGGAGCGGCAGGGCCGAACCATCGTCAGTTTCCTATCGTCTGATGCGTAGTTTTGGATTCACCATAATTGACCGGGTTCATGGACTGCTCCTCACTCCGATCACCAAAAAGAATCCTGACTACCGGACCGACTGGTTGCCACACGGCCGTGCCATAACCTGGGAAGTTTTGGCCCAGCGCCCCGACCACTTGTTGCCACCCTGGAATGAGAGTTGGGACGAACTGATTCTGCAGGCGGTGGATCGGGCCATGGAACATCCGCTTTCCAATACTGATGATCTGTCGGAGTACACATGGGGACAACGCAACCAGGTGAAAGTTACTCACCCATTCACCTATTTTATTCCTGCACTGTCTCGTTGGTTGCAAGCGCCGTTGGTGGGTTTGCCCGGCGACTCATTCATGCCGCGGGTTCAGCACAAAGGCAGTGGAGCCAGCGAACGAATGGTGGTTTCTCCGGGCCGCGAAGCAGAGGGAATTTTTCACATGCCCGGCGGGCAGAGCGGGCATCCGCTATCGTCATATTTTCTGGCCGGACATGAAGACTGGCAACAAGGCAAAGCATCGCCGTTGCTGCCGGGTGAAGAAAAGCACCGGCTGGAGTTAAAACCCGTCAAAAAGTAGAATCGGGTCAACGAACCAGACTCATTTTATTCTGCCATGTTTTTTCGGGAGTTTGCACACGATAGAGGTAAACTCCCGAAGGCATTTCCCGGCCCGCCGCATCTTTTCCATTCCACCGATATTCATGCTGACCAGAGCTCAGGCGCTGATTGGAAATCAGAGTGCAAACCAGGCGACCGTCTGAGGCAAAAACATCCAGGCTTATGGTTTGGTTTTGGGCCAGTTCAAAACTGATTTTTGTTTGTGGGTTGAAGGGATTTGGTGTGTTGGAAAGCTGGATGGAGTTCGGCCGGGGTGTCGGATCGGCCGCCACGGTATTGTCAAAATGTATCCAGACAGGATTGGTGCAGGCGCGGTGACCAGCCAGACCATCGTCAGTGAGAAGTTCAGCACGCAGGGCTACGTGATTGGGAAAATCAAAATCCGCTAACGGCAGGATTACGGATCCGGAGTACGGGTTTTCCGGACTCAAACTGGCAATTTCCATGCTTTCGGTGGCAGTTATGGCCAGCAGGCGTACCTGGCTGACGGGTCCGAATTCTGCGAGGGAGGCCCATCGTAAGTGAATGTTAGCGTTGGTGTTTGGTGAAACAACACCCTCGCTGCCAACAATAAAGTCGCCATCGTCGTACCAGTTTCCATTGCCGTTAGTATCTATGCCCAACTCAAGAAAAGGACCATCGGTAATTATAGTATGGCCAGCGCGGTAAGCAGCCAGAATGTCATCCACCGGCGGAAGGTTCTGGGCATTCCAGTTGCCCGGCACAAAAGCCACGGTCTGGGCTTTGCCAATCCCGTTGTCTTCGGCAAAATCGTCAAAAGCCATGTGGCTGGAGAAATTAAAATCGCCGTGGGCATCGCTGCCGCCGGCAATAAAAATTGGACGCTGATGGCCAGCGGCAAGATCGGCAGAAAGCAACTCGTCCCACAACTGGAGCCCATCGAGGAATTCGTCGGGGTAGGCATTTTCTATGGCATTGCCATTGTCAAAATCGTTCCACGGATTGTTCTGGTCGTTGCTGGTTACGGTGCTGCGGGTATTAAAAATCTGCAGGCCGCGAAAAGCTTCGTGAGTGAGGGCTTGGTCGATGTTTTCCATTCCCCAAATGGCTCCGTTGGCTCCAAAATCGAAACCCAGAAACACTCCCGAAAGGTCACTCAACGGATGGGCCGAATAGGCAAAACCATCACCTTGAATTTCATCCAGAGCGTTGTGCAGATTGGGTGAAACGGGACGCTCACCTGGCGCTCCACTGTCGGGTGAATGAATGTACTCATCGTTGTAAATCAGGCAGTGCAGAGTTTTGCCCAGGGTGCCCGCATCTACAGAGGCCATATTCAGTTCCACAGCCCGATAAAGTCGAAATTCCGGACAGTCGAGGTCATCAACATCGGCACCAAGGCTGTTCCACGATGAACCATGGCTGGCTACATCCCGGTAGTGGGTAAAGGTGCCGTCAACATCCTGCAGAGTGTACTCCCACTCCTGGGTGGCGTAGGAATATTCACCGTCTCCGGTTTCGTCCAGGTCGCAGCTGTGATCGGTGGCTGTCAGCCAGTTCAGACCCATGGCCAGAGCGGTTTGTTTGACCGCAGGCAAAGGAGCTCCGTATTCATAAATGTTATTGGTATACATGGTGTGGTAATGAACATCGCCACCGTACCAATGGGCAGGCCAGGGAAAGGGCCCACTGCCAACATTGACTCGCAGATGGCGGGTTTCGGTGTAGTTGAACCAGTCGTCTTTGTAATAAATGCTGACTTTTAGATTGATGTTGTCGCCGGTGCTGTAACCCAGGTTGGCAGGGGTTAACGCCGTTCCGTTTGGCAAAGAAGAGTGCCCTTCGGTCACTTTGGTAATGTAGGTCCAGAAATTTTCTTCACTGGCGTTATTGCCCAGGCGTTCATCGTTGAAGTCATGATTCCAGATGATGGCCTCACCGTTGGTTTCATCCCAGATTTTGATCCAGTGCAACTCGCGAACATCGTCCACATCGCAATCTTTGATGATGATGGTAACGGGTATGGGAGTATTGGCATCTATGACTCGCCAGGGAGCGTCCATGATGAAGTCTTTGGCGAGGGTGTTTTCATAGCGCGGGTCAGAGGGATCGATATGGCTCCAGGCAGTTCCAAACCCGATTGTCAGAATGAATAAACAAAGCAAAAAGCTGCGCATGGTGTCTCCGCATGTTGAAGGAGCTTGGATTATAGCACAGAATTTTAAAGTTTTCTGAAGGATCAATGTTCTGATTTAGCGGACTATCGAAATTGACAAACCCCACTTGCAAACTTCAATCAGGATGGTTTCTGACCAAGTATTCGGGCCGGCAATAAAATGATTCCCTTGATGAAGGCGAATATTCCCGTGACCACAATGCCAAAAAGTCGAAAGGGTAAAGACAATAACCACACTATGGGGTAGACCAACAAACCAAAAATAGCCAAAGGCCAGCACAGAACGAATAAAATCAACCACATGATAAATTTTAGCATTGGAATCTCCAGAAAGGCTTAGGCAATGTTTTTGAAGGTAGTATTACGCAAGTGTGTTTGCGTTGTTGCAGGGGAAGCCCTATTTTTATAGGGAGCAACCATCATTACCTGTAAATCTTTTATCCACCAAGTTTTGGATCGTGAGCTTTTATTAAAAGGGGATGATTAAATGAGTTACAATACAAGATTCAATTCAATTTCAATCCATACCAACACCATCCTTCAACGCCCAATATGGAAGAACCCAATAATCTTCCTCTGGGTTTTCTTTCTCCTGTCAGGATGCTTTACAGCCACTCCTTTTCAGTCCGCAAGAGTTGCCGAAGAAGGCCAACCAACCATGACCGCATCGTTTATGCGAAGCTCATCGGAAGCAGATGGATGGGACAATGGGTTGACACAATTTGATGCCGGTGCACGCCACCCCATTGTTGGTGGACGCTTTGAAGCCTCTTTCAATGGCGGATTCATGGTTTTTGATTCATCAAGCTTTGGAGTCTTGCTTGGGGCCGGTTTAAAGGTTGAACTTCTTGAAGATATTTTGGCCTTTGAGTTACCAGCCCAATTTGTACTCGGAGGCACCAACCCAGTGGATACAACATTCATTTATCCGAGACTCATTGGTTCAATTCCCTTCAGTGATAAGGTGGAACTGAACCTTTCGACAACCCGATACTATTATGCTCATGGCGATTTTGATGGGCCGGCGGGGTATGCGGCCGGATTGGCCTTTGGCAAGCGTGGAGAAATGATCATCCGGCCGGAATTTGGTGTGCTGATTTATCCAAATTCTGATGACCCGACTTACCAAGTGGGTATTGCAATAACTCCCAAAATAAAAAAAGTTCAGGCGAGCACAGATTCAAAATCAGAGACGGAATCTACACCATATTGAACCCGGGAGCTAAAAGCGGATCAATACTCAACAACCTTGATCTCTTCAAAAACCCCAGCTTCCCTGTTTTTGCGCACATTATCCCAGGTGAAGTATCGGCCGTTCATGGCAATGTAAACACCGTGGGGCAGGCTTTGGGCAAAAGCCAAACTGCTGCCCAGGTTAAACAGTCCGTCGCTACTGCCAAAAGCATAAGGAATCATGGCCCCGGTAAGGACGATGGTTTTGTCAGTAATGTTTTCACCCAGAAGTTTAGCCGTTATTTCCATGGTGTCCGTCCCGTGGGTGACCACAATGCGTTCGCGGCTACACTTGCGGCACTGGGTGAGAATGACATCCCGGTCTTCGGCGTCCATTTCCAGACTGTCGATCATCATGAGGGTGCGATGTTCAATATCCACCAAATTGCGACCCAGTTCGAGCATGTCCCGCAGATGGGTGTCTTTGAAAAAGAGCGTGCCTTTACGCTCGTTATACTCTTTGTCGAAGGTGCCGCCGGTAATGTAAAGACGAATGGGCTCGGTCATGGTAATCTCCGCTGGGAATGAGGCCTGATTGTGAGGTTAAATATGGTTGCAGAGATTTTGGTGTCCAGTTCAAAATTGTTCGCACGGTTACATTTTGATAATCGTCAATTGACTTGGTTTCGTATATTCTCCATCAACAAGTTGAGCTCCATGATCGAATCTCACAGACCAGGCCGGTTACTGATGGCAAAAGCAATGCTTAGTATTTTGACTGCTTTTTTTGTATTGATATTTGCCAATGGCGCCATTGGTTCGACCGATGCTTTCTCCACAGCAGATTCCATAGAGCCAGTTGTGTGGGGTTCTTACGGAGGGAAACATGGAAAACTACCAGGAGAATTCCATAACCCAAGAGGCCTGGCTGTTGATTCAAATGGGAATTTATATGTAGCCGATATTTCCAATTACCGAATTCAGGTCTTCAATGACCGGGGAATATTTTTAAGGCAATGGAGAATTGAAGGCATGGGAGATTCCCTGGCACTGGACGCAGAAGGCTACCTGTATGTGCCGGTTCGCACAGGCAGTGTTGTAAAATTCGATCTCGATGGCAATGAGGTTTTGCGATGGGGGAAAAGGGGGCGAGGCCCTGGAGAATTTCAATCACCTTCAAAAATTACCATCAACCGCAAGTCAAAACGGATTTATATACAGGATGTAAATAAAGGCGATGTGCAAACATTCAACTACACCGGTCAGTTTTTGGAGCGGTGGGATTGCTGGGACAAAATATCTCCCAATGGAATAGCCCTCGATTCAACTGGCAACCTGCTGGTTATCGATTCCAACAAAAAGTGCATTTTTAAACTATCTGATACTGGTGTTCAGTTGCAGGTTCTGCAATACGAGGGAATGAATGGCGGCGACTCTATCTTTCCTGGCGAAATTGCCATAGGCCCCAAAGACGAAATCTATATTTCAGATCTAAAGACTCACAAAATTCATAAACTGGATTCAAGTGGCAGCCTTTTGAAATCCTGGGGAAAGCTCGGGTCAGATGATGGCAATTTTTGCAATCCCCACGGCATTGCATTTTTCCAGGACCATACTTTATACATTTCCGACAGCCGAAGAAATCATCGAATTCAAAAGTTTACCTCCGATGGTGACTTTGTCTGGAAAATTGGGAAAACGCCCCCTTCCTGCGAGTTTTTTACCTGGCCGGCGCATATTTTTGCAAGCGATGAAAACCATCTGTACGTCACCGATTCCGGGTATGTAAAACAATTCGATGCAGATGGGAATATTATTCGCTGCTGGGGCGAGCTTGGCGACTCTGAGGGGCAATTAAAGGCCCCCAAGGGAATTGCTGTATATGAGACAAAAGTCTTTGTTGTAGACCAAGGCAATAACAAAGTTCAGGTCTTCGATGAAACGGGTTTGGCTTTGAACTCCTGGGGAAGCAAGGGCCATGCAGATGGCGAGTTTATTAACCCGACAGAAATTTCAATAGACCAGCATGGGTCGGTTTTTATTTTGGACAGGGGGAACCTTCGGGTTCAGCAATTTAATACTGATGGAGATTTTATTAACAAGTTTAAGGCCATAAATAGCCCGAGTGGCATGGCGATCGATAGTCAGGGTGGGATTTACATAACGTCCAGGAAATATCATACGGTTCGAAAATATGACACTGAAGGAAATATTCTATTGGAGTGGGGAGGGGAAGGCATACGGGAAGGCGAATTCAGTCACCCGGTGGGCATCTGCATTGGTGAAGACAATACTGTGTTTGTTGTCGATTTTGAAAACAGCAGAATTCAACGCTTTGATAACCAGGGTGTATTTATTTCTCAATATGGAACCCTGGGGTTTGATGTTGGCGATTTTCGACGACCACAAGGGGTTGCCTGCTGGGGTGGATTTGTCTTTGTGGCAGATTCGAATAACATGAGAATACAACGATTCCCTGCGAAGTATTGGGCCCGCAGTTTCAGCAGGGCCCAAAACAAAAATTAGGCTGATGGCAAATAATCCGAACTACCACGCTTTCTTTTTACTGAGCAAAATTCCAGCCAACAAATAAACCGCGGCCGCAACCATTAAGGCAACGCGGAACCCGGCAACAAAAGCCACCAGAATAATCAAAGACGACCCAATAACCGAAGCAATCCCGTTGACTGCAAAACCCCAGTCGATCAGTTCGCCCAGGCGGCGTCCGCCTTTGGGAAATGGCATGCCCATAAAGAATCCCAGAGGCGCCACCAGCAAAGCTGAGACAATTATTCGCACGGGAATAACAAACCCTCCAAAAACACTGGCGACCACGGGGAAAATAAGAATATCAATAAGCAGCCAGACAAGAATTCCCACAAACGGAACCTTGTGACTGACAGAATCAGAAGCAAAGCTACCCAGGCCGGAAAACAACAGCATTGTGGTCAAAACAGTAATCAGGCTATAAACCGATGGCCCGATCAAAAGGGTGTATTGTTGAATCAGAACAACCTCTACCATCATAAAGCCCATACCCAGCAGGAAACAATACAACCAGGGCACCACTTTCAAACGCGGGCCACCCTTGAGGTGAGGCAGGAGGGTCAAAGGAACCATAAGAATGAGACTGAAAGCCAGAATTACACCGACCAGTAGTTTGGCCAAAGGAAATCCGCTGAACTCAAAAGGACTGATTTTCTCCAGGCTGCCCCAGGTGAAGTTTTTCCATAATCCAAGTTGGGCGGCAAAAGGTCGGTTGTCATCGCTGGGAGAAATATCGATGGGAACCTCTGCCGCAACGGTTTGCCAGCCATGGTCCACAATTCGCTGGTAAATATTGTCTTTATCAGCTTCATCTGCCGGATACAGCAAGTGGATCTGATCGTGATTTTCGGCTGTCAGGGGCCAGTAGGCGTTTTGTCGAATTTCATCCGTAAGGGGACGCTTGGACAATAACAGCAATTTGCGTCGCATTTGGGGACGGTTGTAAATGGCAATATGGTCTTCTGGTTTTTCCACGCCCAATTCCTCAAGAGCCATCAAAACTTCGGTGGTGAAACGAGGCATGTAAAACTGATGTTCCATGGACAAATATCCGTCTTCACTCAGAGCATTCCAATAGTCTTTGAAGGCTTCTTTGGTGAATAAATAATTCTCGGCCATGGCAAATGAACCCGATGCCAGAGCCGCAAAGGTATTGGAACTCAGGGAATAAATAACATCAAATTTGTTTTCGAATCTTCGGACATAACTGCGGGCATCTTCGGTGGCTACGGTAACACGTGGGTCCTGATAAATATTTCCGCTGAATTCGGCCAGGTAGCCTTCGGTCATCAGGTGGTTAATATGTGGCACCACTTCGGCTGCATGAATGTCCGTGGCTCCGTAAAGCAGGGCCTGAAGGACATCGCCGCCGCCGCCCGCCCCGAGAGACAGGAATGAACAATCATCAAATTGCTCGATGAGATTGCGCACATCGATACCAAAAATGGCTTCGGCAGTGTCGGGCAGAGAATAGTCGCCATCAAAAGCCACAACCGGAGAATTAGCGGCATTATCAATTTCCAGACCATGATATTCTTCACTGAATTCGTAGATTTTTATTTTGGCTACCGCATCCCAATGGGTGTAGCCCACGGGGCCGCGTTGTTTGCGCTCTTTGTGAAGAAGAGTATCGGCCTGAGTGCCCAGAAAAACCATAGCTACAATCAGGAGCAGAGGCACGACTTTGGCCAGTCGGGGTAAGGTCAAAAACGCCCCCACCAAAACCGGCAGTCCGCAATAGAAGACAGCAACGGGCGTGCCCAGCAAATTCATAACCAAAACAGCCAGAACCACACCCAGACCAGCTCCCACTAAATCAGCCATGTACAAACGTGACAGTTCCCGATGGCCCTGTTTGAAAATATGGGCCAGAGCCGCTCCACCGAAAAAATAGGCTGAAGAGAGAATGAATGAAGTGATGACAAATTTGCCCACCATGGACCAACTGTGAAAAAGCGTGGTGTAATCGATGCCAACCTTAAAGGCCAGCGGAGGCCCCACCAAAGACATTGCCGAAGTTAATAGCAACAGCCAGGGAAGGCTGGAGTTTCGGTTCAGGATTGGAAACAACCGAATGGACAAGGCGCCCAGGCCTAAACCCATGACCGCCAGGGAGAGTATCAGAAAAGCAAAAGAATAGAAAAATTCGGCCGAGAAGACACGCGTCCAGGCCAGTTCCAGTGAGATTAGAGTCAGGGAAATTAAGACCACGTACAGAGATTTACTGTTTTTCATGAGATCCTCAATTGGTTTTATTGGGTTGCTGGAAATCTTTTTACGAAAAACGGTTTTCAAAGTTGCGTGGGGGAAAAGATAAATTTTTGAGACGATTATTGGATGTGTGTTTGCCCGCAGTATTGAAAATCAATACCATTATTTTTAAAAACTACACTCCGAAAAGGAAGAAATGGTTCCAAATTCACTGGGCGAAATCTGAAGTAAGATATTTGGCAGGAGGGTAAAAAATGTCACATTCAAAACTCATAAATATTGTATCGTTTGTTGTTTTTCTGGCAATAATGACCAGCTCAATGGCCTTTGGGGGAATTGATGCAGAAGGGAATAACGAAGAATTGCCAGAGTTACCAAAATTGCCAATTTTGCCTGATGAAAAAATTACCCGGATTATTTACAAAATTGAGTACAACAATTCTTTGTTCCATGTCGTCGCTGATCCTGATTCCTTACAGGCTATTGAAAGTTTGTTTGAGTTCAATAAAAAGGAAAGGTGTTTGTGCGCCCATTCGGAGGAACTGTGGCTGGAATATTCAGGCAAGCGTGTTCGTTTCAGTATTTGCAGTCACTGTCTGAATCTAATTGGGCACAAAAATGAATGGATTCATAATAAGATGCCGGACAAATTGTGGAAATCGATTCAGGCTGTCCGGGAAAAGGAAGAGAAAAAGGGCTGAAGGCCGAAATAAATTAAAGAATTTGGCCAAACAAAAATCGATAACTCCTGTTTGGGCTTTCTCAAAACGAGATGATCAACCGTGGCCCCTCTATCAGAATGTGCTCAAATACCAACATGTTGAATCCCATTCCTTTTTTGCAGTACCAGGCACTGACAATGCGCCCACCCTGAAAATCGCCAATCAACTCTGGTCTTTCCTCGGCAGAATCACTCAGTTGGTGGAAAGCTTGAACAAAATCGTCACCACTTTTGTTGAGGATTTTAATAAGAAAGCTAATCATTCCTGCGTTGATATGTTCACCTGCTTGGTTAACAAGAACCAAAACCACATCGGATGTATCGGAAGGTAAATCGGCCCGCAAGCGGTCGCCAATGGCCAAACTGCACAAAGCATGGCCGCCCATTTTTTTCAGCACGGCGCCATATGGTTTGCCTAAAGGTGTATACAATCCGCCAAATACTTCTTCAAAATTTTGCAACAACCCAAACCCACTCAACAAATTACGGGCGCTTTGGGTTTCATCACCAGTGGTGACCACCATGCGGAAATCCTTGCCTAATTCCGGCAAAAACTCCTCGCTACCGGGCAGAATGCTTGCGCGGCCCGAAACAGAATCAAATGGAATGAGAGTGCCAGCCATGTCCCAAAGCAGAAATCCCTGCTCTTTGCAGGAAGAAGGTTTGGTTGATGCAGAATCTGGCATGATGCTGGCTTTCGGAGAACCTCCAGACTGAGCGGGAGGCAAATCCTGCTTGCGCCCAAGGC
Source organism: bacterium (assembly GCA_024223715.1). Taxonomy (GTDB): domain Bacteria; phylum Krumholzibacteriota; class Krumholzibacteriia; order LZORAL124-64-63; family LZORAL124-64-63; genus LZORAL124-64-63. The sequence continues at coordinate 64,427 of JAAEOA010000293.1, forward strand.
GGAAACAGGGTTTGATGCTAATGAAATAACCGGTCAACGAATTCTGGTTAGGATTCTTACACCGGAAAAATGCTCGAACCAGGAGTCCGATAGAAATCAATCAAGTGCAATTATACCCGATTTTTCGGGAATCACCAAACGAGGGAGTGGAAAATGCGAAAAATTTTCACATTTAGGTCAACGGGAACAGCAATGATGGCATTCAGCCTCATGGCTCTGGCCTCAATTCTAATGGTCCAGCCCGTAATGGCTGAAAACCTGGAAGAACTCATGCAGCAAGTGGGCGAAGAGTACGCCACCAGCTATTCGTCACCTTTCCTGTACGCTTTTGGCCCCAACCAGAACAGTGGTATGTACCAGACTGCTGAAATTCCCTGGTCCGGCCTTACTTTTGGTTTTGGCGTGAAGGTTATGGCCACCCATTTGAATAAGGACGATCAAGCCTTCTCCAAAAATATTGAAGATGTGGACCTTGGCGATTTCGATTCTGATTATGCTGGTGAAACTGGTGATGTGGTCATGAGTGGCCCTACCGTTTTTGGCGATACGGAAACTAACGGGACCATTACGGGATATTTGCACGGTATTCCTGTTTTCCAACAGGAAACAATTCCGGGCCTGGTCGAATCAGATTTCGTGCCCTTGGCTACTCCGGAAGCCTATATTGGTGGGCTATTTGGTTTGAAAGCCACCATTCGTTATTTCCCTGAATTGGATATGGGCGATTACGGCAAAACCGAATATCTGGGTTATGGTTTGCAATGGAGCCCCAACGGTTTGCTTCCCGCTTTGCCGATAGATGTCATGGTGGGGTTCTTTGACCAGAGCTTAAAAGTTGGTACCCTTTTGGACACCAACGCCAAAACCTACTTTGTGGGTGCCAGTAAGAACTTCAGTCTGCTGACCGTTTATGGTGGTTTTGCCAAAGACGAGTCGGACATGACAGTGGCTTATGTTTTCGATGATGATGGCAGCGACGTCAGCTTTGACATCGACGGACGTCAGGAAAAACACATGACCCTTGGTGTGGCCCTGAACTTCCTGCTGGGTTTGAATCTGGAAATGAACACTGGCGATTTGACTACCTACAGTGCTGGCCTCATGCTGGGCTTTTAATTGAAAATAAACCGAAAGGATTGCGTCATGATGACCAACAAAAAAAACTTACTGCTGAGCGCATTGGCCCTGCTTTTATGCGCTGGATTGTTCCTCACCGGTTGCGAAAGCGATACGGTGGCCCCTCACGATGATACTCCTGAATTGACCAGCGAAGATGCTGCTTATCAGGCAGCTGCCATGGGCGCCGCATCCGGCCGCTTCCTGCCACAAATCGTTGAATTCGGTCTTGTGAACAAGGATGCTTACAGCTACGACTTCCCTGCCCAGGGAAGCGACATTACCGGAACCATTTACTTTGACTTCCGCACCGGTGGTGCCGACGGTACGCCTGCTGCTTACGACGTAGCTAACTGGGGCCAAATGAATACTGCCGATGGCAGTCCTCTGTCTTTTGCCGTGGGTATCGGTGGTAGCATTGAGGTGGCTTTTGTTATTATGGCTGACTTGGATCAGGAATCCGATACAGCCACCATTCTCGAGGGCAGCGGGGGAACTTTCACTGCTGGCGCATACACCGCTTCTTTCAGTTTCACTGATTTGGTGGTAACAGCAGGTGAGGCTTACCCGGGAAGCGGATCCATGACTTTCACCACAAGTGGATTTGTATTGACCGTAACTTTCGATGGGGATCACACAGCGATTGTTGCTCTTGATGGTACGGATATGTGGGTCGTGGATCTGGATGATGGGAGCCTAACTGAATTGAGTTAGAACCTGTCTGAATCTGTAATAATAAACGGGCGGAGCCTGCTGGTTAGACCAACGGGCTCCGCCTTTCTCCGCTATAATCCGAACCTAAAAGACCCGGCTCCTTCCTATCAGGACCAGACCCAGCTTTTCAGCTGTGAGTCGCAGGCCCGGCCTGGAGTCTGCGCCCGACACGACTTTGCGCTGCCTATGTTTCAGGACAGACCGTCGGGATTCGGGTCAGTATTCCAGTTCGGTGGTTCTCCGCTGCCGCTCCTTCGTGCAAAACCGGAAACTCTGGGACCGCTCGTTCCCAGATGATTTTAAACTCACCAATGGGTTTATTATGAGACCAGGAGTCAAAAAACACAAGTGAATTTGGTGATTAATTCTGTTCCTGTGCTGACTGTTTAATGGACCTGCCCCTCAACCGTGCTTATTCCACACTTCACACCATCATATTTTACCTGGAATTTTCCGGTCCCTTCTACAATCCATTGAACTTCCCGAGTGCCAAAAGCACTGATAAAAGTCCCCACCCGCCAGGGACGAAACTCAACCGGTTCCACGTTATTTAAATGAGAGTCGAGCAGTAATCCGCCGGACAATACCTTCACGTTTTTACCTTGTAAGGAAAATTGGTCAGCCCGCACCAGATTCATTTCCCTGGACCGTGACGACAGAGTGGGAACAGCCCCGCTGTTGATTGCTCGGGCCCGAACACGGTGCAGGTTGCCACCCAAATTAACCACTTCAAAAACTTCCAGGGAAACTTTTGGCATTTGACCGGCGGTCCAGATGACAAACATGGCGTTACGGTGCAGCATGTCGGGCAACATCCAGGCTGGACTGCTTCGCACACTGAATTCACGCCAGCCACCGATTTCAATTTCCCCATAGCTTGGGTGTTCAAAGCTGTGCCACTCAGTGAACATTTCACCCATCATGAGATGATCATTAAACTGTTGTCGCTCAACATAGCCAGGCCGTCGTGACCACAGATTTCCATCTTTGCCAATCGTATCTTCGCGGTAACCCCGATAGGCAATTTGGGAGCTCATATATAGCTCGCCAACGTAGGCGTAAATACCAAAAATCTGGTACATGAATTCGTCAAAATCTCCGTAGGTAGTATACAGATCACTCATGCTCACAAGGTAACGGTAACCTGGAACGGTACGCTCACCCTCCCGGCCCAAATAATCAAAAACCAGCAGGTCGTCACTGGGCAAAGGTGGCGACAATTTGCTACCGGGCCCACGCAGGAACATGCCACCGTAGTTGTGGAATGCAAAACCGAAAGCAATGTTCGGTCGTTGGAGAATGAAGTCGGCAACAGCTTTGGTATTGCTGGCGCTGAAAGGAAAGTCACCGCTTCCAGTCTGAACGGATCGGGGCTGCCACAAGTATCCCCAGTTGCGGTTCATGTCCAGATAACCGGGATGGTCTTCGTTTATCCGGCCATCGCCGTCATCGTCAATTCCTTCCTGATACAGGCGGGTCCACTCACCTTTTTCACCGTGCTTAACGCGCACCATGACGCGGGGGTCATCCGGATGGGTTTTCCATTTTCCATTGGGGTCTTTGATACGCATTTGCAGGATGCGCCCATCGCCATCCAGATCGTTGGGTGGATCTTCGTCGAGCAGTCCGTCACCGTCGTCATCGTAGGGTATGCGAGCGCTGCGGCCTATGCTGTAACCACCTGGGTCAGTAAAAAATCGGGCGCGATTGTCTACGTTAATTGTGGGAATAATGTAGAAAGATTTTTCATCCAGCAATTCAGTAATGCGGTCCCACTGACCGTATTTGGTCAGTAAGGTCCAGGCAGTGTAAAGGCACACTTCGGTCGCCTGAATTTCATTGCCGTGAATGGCTCCGTCCACATACATGGCTGGCTTGGATTCAGCGCTCCCGGTTTTCTCGTTGGTAATGGTTAAACACCAGATGTCGCGCCCTTCGGCACTTTGGCCCAGCGACTGCAGTTCGGTCAGGTTGGGCCAGGCTTTGTGCATTTGCTTCAGGGCGTCGGTCACCATTTCCTGATCGTAATAGTGGTCCCATGTTAGTTGAGGAGTACCTGCCATAGTTTCGCTGCGAGGGCAACAAAACAGAAAAAGTACAACCATAATAAGGCTCAGCTTTTTCATCGGCTTCCCTCCTGGTCAGAAACAGTCAGTTGACGGGAAATGCGGCCCAGGCTGGGTGCTTCGGCTGATAATTTCAATTTGTCTCCTGGCGACACCCGGATAAGCCAGCGGACTTTTGCACTGCCATGACCTGGGATTTTTTCAATGATTGCCCGGGGGCGGCCTTCCAGTATTTCAGCGCCTTCAAGGGTGACGGCCACCGGTGGTTTTTGACGGGTGCGAAGACCTTGAGTAATGGGGTAGGGCATTGCCTGGTTGTTGTTTAACCAGACGGTCAATTCATAAAGGCCTGAGCCACGGGACTCCAATTCCACCGGACCCCATTCAAGATTGGGAAGCCAGGAGGGAAGGCTGGTCAGATAGCTGACCGGAGCGGCCAAAAGTGAATCAACTTGGGCAGCTGGTGGAGTGGTTAAAGCGTAGGGAGCCAGACCGCCAACCAGAACTGTCTGGTCATTGTTCAGGTTCACTTTTTCCCAACTGGAATATCCTTTCCAGTCCGACAGGTGTTTGTTTCCGGAAGTTTCTTCGGCAAATTGAAGAATAGCTTTTTGTTCGTTGCTCAAGTCATCGTCGGAAGATTTTTCAGATGTTGTATCTGCCTTGGCCTCGTTTAATAATGAATCGTTTTCCGCTGGCTTACTCCAGGGAATAGACCAGAAATCTACGGCAAAAGTGGGAACTCCCAGTTGGTAATATCCCCACTCTTGCGCGGTGGCCCCTGAATATGTGGGTGAAGGAAGGCGTTCTTCGTTCATTCCGGCAGCAGTCAAATACTCTTTGTACTCTCCACTGATAGCCGACCACCAGAGCTTGTCCTGGGGGTCAATTTTGGAAGCTGCGTCGTCTTCCAAATAGTTCAATATTTGGGCTTCGGAAATATTGCGGTTTCCATTGTATCGGAAAATGACTTGGCGCAATTGGTTCAGAGTCAGGCTCTGGCCCGGTTTGATTTTCCACCGCTGGGCTTTTTCATCAGGAACAATAAACAGCCCGTTCTTCCCCTGTTCTGAAGCCTCAGGAAGTTGCCGCAGATTATTGTTCTGGTCCAATACCAAGACCATTGCAATATCCTGATGGCTGTAAGCGAATTCCAAAATAGCCCGGGTTTCTGGTTGGTCGGCTGCCCACAAACCACCATCAGGCCGATAGTGTTCAAATCCGTGAGGAAAGTTGAAACCAGGATTGACTCCCCCGACGCCGTCTTCATTGAACAAACCATCTGCGTCGTTGTCCAGGCCTTCGGTTTCCTTTCGGTACAAACCACGCTGGCCCCGGGCAGGATCGGCTTTAACAGCAATTTCAGGGTGATCTTCATGAAGGATCCACAAGCCTTCTGGATCGGGAAACAACATGGTGGTAATCATTGAATCGTTGTTCAAATCTTCATTGGGATCTTCACCAAAATCGCCGTCTTTATCTTGGTCAGTGGGTGTTTGATTCAAGCCACCCGTACGGCGTACCGGATCAAAAAAAGCAAATGCCCCATCGGGGTTGGCTGCCGGAATGATGTACCAGCGCACAGTTCCTGCAGCGTGGCTTTTGTCTGTTTCCAGAATTTCTGAGACAAGCTTAAGAGCCGCTTCTGTTCCCATTGGGGTTTGTCCGGAAATGTTCCCGATGACCAGAACGGCCGGGCCTTTGTGAGATTGCACCGGATCAATGGTCAGCAAATCCATACTAAATCCGCTGGTCGATTTTCCTACGGTAGCAAGGTGGGTTCGTTTGTTATTACTGAATTTCTTCAATCGTTGGTGTGTGTCTTTGGGGGAATGCCAGACTTTGTCCGGGGAGGCTGCCCATGAAGATGTCGCCAGAATTATCAGGGAGATTATTAGAAACAGGGGTTTTCTCAGAACCATGCGGCACCTCAAAAATAGGGGGAGATTGTCAATTGTTGTGTACCGCAGGAGTATACCCGGGGATCGGGTTTTCGACAAGCATCAGGCAGGTGGTTGCATCGGGACGATTGTCTTTCATTATCTCAATCTGTATTTGGGCCCCGGTCTCGCAAGCTGAGAGCCGCAAAAACCAGAACAGTGGCTAATAAAAACCGTCCGGTAATGACTTCGCCTCTGAAGGCAATTCCCAAAACCGAAGCAATGACCGGCTGCAGGAAAATATAAATAGCCACCCGGCTGGCCTGAGTTCGTTTTACTGCCCACAGGTTTAAATAGTATGTCAGAACGGTGGCACCCAGGATTACAAAGGCCATGGCGGCCATCAGCATGGGCGTGAACAGGGCAGTATCGGTGGTAAATAAATCATGGCCGCCATAAATCATCATTCCCAAAGAGCCAAAGAAAAAAACAACCGCTGTGGCCCCCCAGGGATCGTTCTGCGACATGATCCGGCGGCTGAGAACCACAAAGAGGGCGAAGCTGGCAGCGTTGCCCAGAGTCATCAAGTCTCCAGCCAGATAAGTTGCATCCAGGTTGAATTGGTCAACTTCCAGCAGAACCAGAACTCCGGATATTCCGGCGGCGAACCCCACCGCTTTCAATGGAGTGAGTTTTTCCTGCCTTGAAATGACAGAAAAGAGAAGAACAAATGTGGGGATTTGGCTGCAAATTAAGGCCGAACGGCTAATAGTGGTGCGAGCCAGTCCTTCAAGGAAGAGTCCCTGATTCAAAACGATACCAAAAAATGCACCTAAACCCAGCCAGGCAATGTCTCGTTTCGAAGGAAGAGTGTGCCGCCCCAGAGTAACAATACCAACCAGAATGATAAAGGCGCCGCCAGTTCGCAGAGCCGCCCAGGCGCCGGGAGTTAGGGAGGAGATAATGAATTTACTGGCCAGATAATTAATGCCAAATAGCACCTGAACAGAAATCAGGGCCATGCGAAGGCGGGACTGGCTGGTTTGGGCAGGCATTTCACAGAACCTTAAAAAAAATAAAGAGGCCGGATTGTCGTCCGGCCTCTTCGGGAATGTTGCAAGTCGGGCGTATAGCATAACGCCTCAGGGAGATTCTGCAAATCCAGGATTGAATCCAGGAAACCCTTGTCGACCAGTGGAATGTATTATTCCGCAGAGAATGTGAAAGGCCCTGATTCTGCATATCTGAAGCATGTGCACTTATATAAACCCATCAAAAAATTGGCGCCCACCGCATTGTCCTAACAGCAACTGCCTTTCACATAAGCAGTTGGCAGAAAACCGAATATTCAGGCCCCACTCCCACTACTACAGAGCAACCGACAACCGGCATGTACAACGATACCAATGCCTGTCATGCAAAGTTACCTTCTCA
>JAAEOA010000294.1 GCA_024223715.1 bacterium
GAAATAGACGTCAACGTACATCCGGCTAAACATGAGATTCGCTTTATAAACTCCAAGGATGTCCACACCTTTCTCAGCCTGGCCGTCTCCGGAGCGATGGCCTCCCACCAGCAACAACTGCAGTCAACCATCTTCCACAGAGATCAACTCCCAGGCAGCGTCCCGATACCATCAACTGCCCAAGGGGGCGAGGGAGGCTCTTATCAAAACTCGGCGGAGGAAACGGTAGAGAGAGGTTTTGACAATCAATCCACACCCCACATAGATCACAGAAACCATATTAGCCATATTAGTCACAGGGACCAGCAAACGATCCAGGTTGAGACGGAGCCCCCCCAGCCCAGTCCAGTGAAACCGGTTCCACCGCCAGCTCCAAAGATCTCAGTCCATGGCCAATCCTTACTGGCCACTGCGGAACCGATCAAACAGAGCCATGGAGACATGACAGCTGTAGCTGAACCACTACCTCGACCTCGACCAGCCACCGGACATAATTTACTGGTGATCGGCCAATTTGATGATCTTTATATTTTCTGTAGAAACAGTGAAGGTCTTATCGTCATCGATCAACATGCTGCCCATGAGAGATTGCTTTATGAAAAACTGCAAAAACAATATTTACAAGGCAACGTTGCCAGGCAGACCCTGATGTTTCCTGAAACGGTGGAACTCTCACTCTTTCAGGCTCAGCTTGTGGAAAAAAACAGTGAAGAACTTAACCGCATAGGTTTTTCCATTAGGGACTTCGGCGGAGACACCTTTATCATCTCGGCCGTCCCCGCACTTGCAGGCACAATTAATGGCAGGCAACTCTTTCTTGATATTCTTGAGCAGTTTGGCAGCGAAAACAACCGCAGTAACCAGGGAAGTTTACTGGATACTATCCTGGCAACAATGGCGTGCAAGGCTGCGGTGAAAGCCGGCACAAAACTCTCCCATCCGGAAATCAATAAGCTCCTGGATGAGATGGCACGGGCTGATCTTTTTTCCCACTGCCCCCATGGCAGACCTGTTGTAAAACAGTTTTCAAAAGATGACGTGAAAAAGTGGTTTTACCGCACATAAACAGCTTCATCCAGGAGGGTGCCAGCCCTAGGAGGCCGTACAGCTTAAACCTTCTCATCGAAGTCATCCCCGAGGTAGTAATCGGGGATCCAGATAGTAGTGAACTTCCTGGATGCCCAATAACAGCACTCGGGCATGACGGATGAGTCCAAAACGCCACTTTAAGGTTTACACCGCACTAACCCTTTTGCCAGGCTGGCGATATCGCAAACCGGAACAGATATAATGAAAGTATATTTTTGCAAAACAATTCTACTACTTGTGCTTCTTATTTCCAGTGTCAGCTGTGCAAAACAACCAGTTGCAAAGATATTGGAAACAACAGCATACTGCAGCTGTTCATACTGCTGCAGCTGGGAGCGCGGCAGCTGGAAGTGGCTGAAACTTGATTTCTGGAACCGCTATGTCAGCACGGGAAAGAGAGCGGGCAATCCCTACAGCGGCTTAACCGCAAACGGTTCGGTACCATATGAACCGGAAGAGGGTCTATTTTCAGTTGATTCTATCTATAACCCATGGATGATTCCGGTTCGCCTGATACTGTTTCCATGGTACCTTTTACCCCGTGATGGTACTATTGCCGCCGACACAAAGTATTATCCCTTCGGCACGCGCATGTACGTTCCCGGCTACGGCTGGGGAGTGGTTGAAGATAGAGGCGGGGCCATTAAGGGTCCTGATCGTATTGATCTCTATTTCAACTCACACAATGAAGCGCTCCAGTGGGGCCGAAAAAAGGTAAAAGTAAACATTGAACCACCAAACTCCTGAGATACTTTCATGACCGGATTCTACACCACTATTGCCAGGGTTTTTCTTCCCTTTGCTGCCGGCTATTTCCTGTCATACACCTACCGGGTGGTGAATGCGGTTATCGCCCCGGACCTTGTTGCTGAACTGAGCCTTGGACCTTCTTCCCTTGGCATGCTCACCTCAATATACTTTATCGCCTTTGCAGCCTTCCAGCTTCCATTAGGGGTCCTTCTTGATCGGTACGGTCCAAGAAAAATCGAGGCTCTGCTGCTTATTATTGCTGGGCTTGGTGCATATATTTTCTCAATCGCAGATTCCATTGCTGGCCTGGTCGCTGCACGGGCCATGATCGGTTTTGGTGTCTCATCCTGCCTGATGGCCGCGTTCAAAGCATATACCCTGTGGTTTCCAAGGGAAAAATGGCCCCTCATAAATGGTTTTCAAATGGCGGCTGGCGGCCTGGGGGCGTTGGCTGCCACCATTCCGGTGCAGATGGCACTCAGCATCACAGACTGGCGCGGTGTCTTCCTGGCTTTAGCCCTTCTCACCTTCCTCGCCTCAGCTGCTGTTTATTTTATCGTCCCCGAAAAACCCAGGGAAAAACAGGGTGAGAGTATTCGTTCCCAAATAGGTGGAATCCGGCAGGTGTTTACCAGTCGTAATTTTTGGTCCATAGCCCCCCTGACCACAGCCTCCCAGGCAGCTTTTTTTTCTATTCAGGGCTTATGGGCCGGGCCCTGGCGTACAAACGTTGCCCAGCTAAACAGGGATGAGGCTGCTGGCGTACTTTTCTGGGTAGCGATCGCTATGATTTGTGGGTTTATAGTCATCGGCTATCTGTCTGTATTTTTAGTGAAAAAAGGTATCTCCGTAACTACTTCGGCGATAAGCGGCATGACTCTTTTTATGGCAGTCCAGCTGGCACTTATCTGCCTGCCCCCCACCATTATTCTTCCACTATGGCTGCTATTTGGCTTTACCGGCACCTGTGGAATCATTGCCTACTCCGCTCTTTCACAAGCCTTTCCCCCATCTCTATCTGGCAGGGTTACCACAGCTGTCAATC
>JAAEOA010000295.1 GCA_024223715.1 bacterium
ATCATCACCCCATGAGGACTTTTGGGTTCCGGGATCAGGAACAGGGCATTGTTGGCAACCATGGTTTTCATGCTGATCACGTCATGACCGTTGATCTTGGTGGTTTTTCCTGCCTTGAAAAGTTTCTCGGCGACTTTCAGATTGATCATGTGCAGGTAGTCGGTGTCCTTGGATGACATTCCGGCTTCATGGGGCAATCTGTCTTTAAACTTGGTGTTGCCCGGTCCAAAACCACCCACATATCGTTCTGAATTGAAGGAATTGGTAAATACCCAGCCTTCACTGATTTTTTTACCGGCATCTGACAGGTCCTGGCAGTAAGGAGGCAATTCCACGGAAAAAGAGTTCTCCGGGATTATTTTTCCTTTCTCTCTGTTGAATTTCCACATGGTCATGGCGCCGCGATATTCTTCATTAAACTGTTCCAGTGGCACGTACTTATTGGAAAAAGGCGCAGGGTACTGGGAGGCCTCTATAATATACTCCGTATTGGGTGTCACAAATGCCGCACCGTGTTCATTCTTCATAATCGGATTGGGCACAATCTGAACCGTACTGAAGGTCTTGAGGTCGATCACCGCCACACGTGGATTTGACTTGTCATTGATAAAGCAGTATTGGCCGTCGTATTCACCGTTGGTTTCGGATATTGCCGGATGATGAGTATCCCCCCAGGTTATTTTCTTACCTCTAATGCTGCCCTGGTTATAAATAATGTCCATACTTTCAACATCACCGTAACCATATCCCTGCCAGGGTTCCGGAGTGAAGACTGAAATGTATTTCAGAATTCTCATGGAGGGCAGGCCATAAACAATCACCTGTCCGGATTGCCCTCCGGAAGAAAAGACAACATACTCATCCAGTTTCCCGGAAGGGGTGTAGGTTTTGGCTGCGGCCAGCATGTCCTGCTGGGAGACCCGCCTAGCCTTCATGACCTGTTCCAGGGATTGTGCATTTACCGTTGCGGACAATCCCAAAGCAATCATGCTGAAAAGAACAAGCTGAAACGCATTTTTAAATTTGTTTAACATCTGATCCTCCTTTCCTTCTTTAAAAGTGTCTAAATGAATAAAATGTCCCCATCTGGCAGTCATACCTCAAAATCGGCCTATGAATTGTAGGAGCAGATGAGGTGGGCTGAAATACATCCTGCCTGAATTTCAGCCATTGCCGAAACGGAAAATCACGAATCTATGTTCG
>JAAEOA010000296.1 GCA_024223715.1 bacterium
ACTCATTTCAGTATGCTCCTGAACCTAACTCACCTAGAATGTGAGATCATGAAACCTATCATGTATACACACATTATGTCTTTTCCTTCCTATGTCTGTCCTTGACCCCGGCGTGACCTTGTCCCCTGGTGTCCAGCACCTGGCTGGTGGTGGTGCTGACCTACCTGCTGCTGGGCCAGCTGCCAAACTTTGCCATGGCGCCCTACCTGGGCAACCTGCAGGAGAAGATGCCCAGCCACGTCAGCTGTATGTTTGTTTGATCAATTTAAAGATTTTAATAGATTTGTCCTTTAGATATGGGGGGCGCGGTGGTCTCATCGGTAGCGACGTTTCCCCGCAGACGCACACACGACCTGAAAACTAGTCCGGGGAACGCCTCGACAGTGCAGGATCGAATCCCAACTCGTCAACCCCTCCAGTCGACTCAGCTGTGATGAGTAGCTGCCCTTGTCGCAGCGGGGTATTGGTGGTTTACCGTCTCGTGCGGTGTAAAATGGATCTGGCCCCCCTCTTACAGTAAAAACCACGGGCTCAGGACGATCACCTTCGGGTGGTTCCCCAACGGGAAGAGATTCTCATGGGACTTACCTTTACCTTTTTTTGTGCAAGGGAGAAAGTGACTAATAGTTAAAAAAAAAAACAAAAAACAATGACATTAGGCCGGATG
>JAAEOA010000297.1 GCA_024223715.1 bacterium
GGAATTGCTGGCATCATGGTAAATCCCGGTTCGCCAAATGGTGTCTGCCGTTTCTTCACCCAGGGGTGCGGCATGGTTTCTGATCCAATTGAAGATATTGACGGCATTGCGCGACCCCAACGCATTTTTGGCAAAATTGGTCGTGCACGGAAAAACGGTGTGCACCAAAGACAAACCATTGTTCTGCAACGCCTTTTTTAGCGTTTCCACCAATACCCGGCCGTCCATGCTGACGTGTCTGGCCAGAAACGTTGCCCCGGCTTCCTTCAAAATATTCAAAATGTCCATTTCGGGTTGAACCCAGTTAGGTTCCGACATGCCATAAGGGCTGCTATCGGTTACGATTCCCGGAGGGGTTGTCCAGCCAAACTGCCCCCCTGTCGATTGATAGCCAAGATTGTCGCAGACTAATACCGTCATTTGGGCATTTGAACGCGCGGCATGTAAGAGGTGGTTTAACCCGATCCCAAAAGCATCACCATCTCCAACGGTCAAAACGATCTTCTTCTCCGGCGGTATGGCCAGCCGAAGGCCCCTGGCAATGGCATATACCCTGCCATGGGTGCCGGCAAAGTTATCACCTTTCCAGGTCGCAAATGTCTGCCGCCCGGCACATCCAATAGAAGTGCCCCAGATGATATCATCAACTTCGTAACCCAGTTCGTCAAGCGCTTGAACCAGGGCCTTGTGAGCTTGCCCGAGACCACAACCGGAGCAGGCCGTACTGGGTATCTTTCTCGTTCTTAAGTATTTAGCTGTTAGTCTATCCATTACCATGCCTCCTTTTCCCATCCTATGCGGTTTAAGGATTCACCGTTTAAGAGTTTATCGAAGGTTTCATGCAGCTCCGTAACGGTTGGCAATTCGCCGCATTTGCCGAAAAAATGAATCTCACTATCCTTGGGAGCAGCTCGTTGAACCTCACGAACCATCTGACCATCATAATCCAGTTCTACCGACAGATAGATAGCCTTTCTTGAAA
>JAAEOA010000298.1 GCA_024223715.1 bacterium
GTTCTCCCTGGTCTGCCAGATCCGACTTCCATACCCACAGGTTAACCGGATTAGACGAGTCACCACGGAAAAAGTGGGGCTTCTTTGTTCCAGTCAGGGGTTTGACCGGAAACTGCATCGCGATGGAGTCACGGAATGTTTTCAATTGGCGTGTAATTGTCTCATTGGGATTGACATAAGAATTGAAAGCACCGACTTTGCCGATCTCCGACGGGTCGAATTCCTCTTCCTCATTGTGGGTTACATCCTTGAATGGATCATCCCACTGCAATAAAAAGGCAATTTCATCATCGTTATAAACTGCCTGCGTAATCACCAGTTCGATACTGGGATTCTGCCAGCGAGGCGCTGCTATTACCTGACCAGTGAGTCGCACATCCATTGCCTCGGCCTGATCCCAGACCTCGCTTTTCGGATCGTCTGGTAAGGCACCTTCTACACGAAAAGCTTTCAGAACTCTGTGAGTGGTCTGCTGGTGCTGCAGGGAATTAATGAAATTCGCCAGTGCCCAGCGATCCGAGGCTTCCGGTATACCTTCGATAAACGATGGCATCGGAGTACCATTGATACCGGTACTGAAACGGGTAAAGATGTCGATTGGATCTCCACCGGCCTTGATTTTCCAGGGGTGGGTAACGTTACGGATGCGAATCGGAAAACCCCAGTCATCGGTACGATCAAATGCTTCCTGACCATTGCCTCTACCCGTCTTACCATGACACTCCCAACACTTGGCTTTCTCAAAGACCTTCTGGCCTTTTGCTACCAGTTCCGGGCTGGAAGCGGGCATGTCCTTGGGAATTTCGATCACGCTCAGATAAGGGTCCAGTTCCGGATCCTCAAATTCTGGTACAAAAGTCTTGATATAAAAGATGACTGCCCAACGCTCGAGCGCGGAAAGCCCATTCTTGATCAGATCGCTGTCAAAAGCCTGCATGCCAGTACCGCTGAGTCCGCGACTCACAGTACGAAATAAATCTTCA
>JAAEOA010000299.1 GCA_024223715.1 bacterium
GCTGCGTGTGAAGTGGCGGGGATTGGAAACGGAATCACGGACGACCCTACCCGGGCACGAAGGGGGAAACCCCGGAAACAGACAAGGGGAGTCCTGCGGGTTACCGCGCCAGTCCTCGACCCTACCAGAGGTGCAAGATTTTCGGCCGCCCCTGGACTTCCCTGTCGCAGAAGGACGACCGCATCATGTTCGGATCTTCTGGTGCCGCAAATAGACTAGTTCCTTTGTTGCCAAAAGTTTGGTCATTGATTATCGGCGCCCGTTTGGATAAAGTGGTTCAATCGGATATTAAACATTACTGACTTGAGGCTGTGGGAGAATCTATGCCTGACCGGAACCTGGTTTCAATGTCGTCGCCTTCATGGGGAACCCTGAAAACCCCAATCGACAAATCTCAGAAAAATACCCGAATTCTATTAGTTTATCCGGGCATAGCCGAAGAACCCTTTTTTAATTTGGAGGAAAGCGGGTGGATGAACACATGGCACCACCTGGGTTTTAGCATTCTGAGCGCCTGCCTGAAAAACCATTGCTTTCCAGTGAGTCTAATTGATTTCCGCGATCTGATTTCCTGGGCCCATTTCAAAACCGACCTGGAAAAGCACAATCCTGACATGGTGCTTTTGACAGCCCCCAGTGTTCTTTTTGATCGTGTTTTGAAAATTGCCGAGATCGTCAAATCTGTTTGCCCGAAAGCCATTGTTGTTTTAGGGGGTGTGCACTCATCCCTGGTTCCCGAGGATGGCACATCATGCCCCTACTTCGACCACGTGGTAAGAGGGGAAGGGGAAACCCCTGTTCTTGATCTGGCTTACGCAACGGAAAACGGGTCAGCAATGCCTCGTCTCATCCAGGGTTTGGTTCCGGATCTTGCCGATATCCCATTTCCAGATCGTGATTTATTCACTCGAAAAGAAGACCCAGGCTTCTTTTTCATAGCAAAACCTCATGCCACCGTATTAACGAGCCGAGGCTGCCCTTATCACTGCAACTTTTGTCAACCAGCCACAAACGAAGTATTCGGGAACCGTGTTCGCCAGCGACCAGTGAAAGACGTAATCAGCGAATTGTCTTTGTTGCAGAGCCGGGGAGTCAGGAGTATTCGTTTCCTGGACGATCTTTTTATGATCAACGGCAATTGGATTGCCGAGTTCTGTCGGCAGTACCGGGTCGCTGGATTCCAATTTCAAATGACCTGCCAGGCTCGAACAGACATTGTGGTCAAGCGTCGGGACTTAATGTCCGAACTGCGAGATTTAGGCCTGGAAATTGTTCATATCGGATTTGAGAGTGGCAGTCAGAGAATCCTCGATTATTATGAAAAATCGAATTCTGTGGAAAACAACCTGGAAGCTCTGGCCATCTGCAGTGAACTGGGAATCATTCCCATGGTGAATTACATTTTCGGGGCTCCTGGAGAGCTTGCAGAAGATATGCAGATGACTATCGATGCTCTAAATCTGCACCGGATAAAATACCGTTCCGCAAGTGTGCTGTATCCAGCTGCGCACACCGCCCTGAAAGACAAACTCGAGGCCGCGGGAGAAATCCCCGAAGACCTGACTGCCTTCTACTCAAACATGGAGAGTATTCGGGAAATCAACGAATATTCGGGTGAGTTGAACAGGGGGTTTATCAAAAGCGTGGACTACAACCTCGTTGACCAGTACATGAAAAAATCTGAGCTCCTGGATTATGGACCCAATCCGAACTTCATCCAGGAAGTGGTGGATAACTGCCAAGGAATTCCCCGCCTGCTTATTCTTCATCCCGACGATCCAGCTGCCCTTATGCCGGTAATTTTGAGAATTGCTCAAACTCTGGGGCAAGGTTTTTCCGTTGATTTGATAGTGCCTTCAACTTTGGACATCTCTCTTGATGACCGACAGAAGTTTAATGATGTTGTATCTCTGGAGGATTTTTCCAAGGGACAGACCAGCCTTGATTTGGTTGACTACGGTGTGGCCCTTATTCCTGTCATGGGTGAGAACTTCTATTGTGGCTGGAACAGTGGTCATACCACCAGCGCCATTTTGTTGAAACGCATACAGGCTCAAGGTTTTGCTTTCGTGGACCAAAATCTGGATTTTACATTTCTATCAAAGTCCATTCTGAAACAGATATTACCGACGGCCACAAGGTCTCTTTTTTCCACTACCGAAGTCTACACCTTCAACAATCAACTCTGGTCCGACCTCCATGGACAGTCTTCCGCTCCGGTCATTCTTCAAAATGCCAGGGAACATCCTTGCCTGCATTGTCATGACAACGACGAATCTTTCCTGAATTTTGTTTTTTTTGGGGCGGGTGCCATGCTGAAAAGCACTTTGAGCCGACACCCGGAATTAATGGACAAACACAACCTGGTCGCCGTTGTGGACAATGATCCGGCCAAAGCGGGGAAAATGATGGCTGGACGGGAAATTGTAATACCTGATCAGCTTGTGGAATTGAAACCCCAATTAATCATTGTCACTTCCATGTACCATGGGGAAATCCTCATACAGCTGGCCAAGTTGTCCAGGGAGTCCGGTTTGGAGTTTGATGTATTACCCATCAGGGTTTCTTAAAAAATCTAAAACCGGTTCAGGGCAGTGCCTGGTTCGCACCGGCCATTTGGGATATTCTGGGAGCCGCCAATCGCTCAACCTGCTTGGTGGGTATGTGTGCCTACCATTTAATCCATCCCTCCAAAATATCGACAGACGCCGAGACAGGCTTCCGATTTGAGCACCGCCGAAACCCATGACCGCAATAAATCTGAGCTCGAGAAACGAGTTCAGGCGCAGGTAATCTGCCTGCGTTGAATTGATGAGAGACTGAGCCATTTTGCTGACCAGATACAACGAGTAGTTTGCCTAGGCAGCGTTGCGAAAGTATCGATGATGCAGGCCGCCAAGTACAGGATCGCTGATAATCGGGTCTGCATTGCAATGCTGAACAGGCCGCGAAACTGGTGCATCCTTCTTGAGCCCCAAGTGTGTCCGCGACTCA
>JAAEOA010000300.1 GCA_024223715.1 bacterium
GCCAGCCCTTTCCGATGCCGTCCCCGCATTTCGTGGGGGATGATCAGTTCAGACAGCTCTTCCCCAATCATCTGGGATCTGCTGTAGCCGAAAGTTTTCTCGGTTGCCGGATTGATCTCCCTTACGTAGCCCTCGCTGTCGATGGTGATGATGGAGTCCAGGGCTGACATCATAATCGCCCCGTTACGCTTTTCACTGGAGGTGAGGGCATCGAATGCGCGCATTTTTTCCCGGCTCTGGTGCTGCAGGGATCGGTAAGCAGCTAAAAGTGCGAGAGAGCCAAGCAGCCACAATAGCGTGAGTAGCGTAATATCTTTTTTATTCTGTTTGGTCTCTTGTGCCAAAAGTGATTTCATCGGCAGGTTGAGGACCACTCCACCGCCATTTTCTCCCACTATGAAGGTTGGGTGGCAGAGAAGGCATCCCGCTTCGGTTTTGAGGGGCTGCATCAGACGCAGGTAGGACTCGCCATCCTTTTCGGTATATTCAATTACCTCCTCAATACCCTGTTGAAACTTCAAAAGTGCTTTTTGTTCCCAAGAGTCGGGGGCATTTTCAGGACGTAGGGGATTCTGGTTGGTAATCCTTCCGGTGACACCATAGAGGCGACCGAATTTTTCATTCATCTCCCTGATAATACGTGCCGGATTGATCAGGGAGAGTTGCTGGCCATCCGGGGTGGTAATGTCCCGTTCGGGAATATGGCTCAGATTAGGGTCAGGTTGAAAGCTGTCGCTGATCGGTACGTAGATTTTTCCGTGGTCGGTACCCCATAAACGAAACGCCTGGTCCTTGTTGAAATTGGCCCTGGCCTCTTTGGTGGCCAATTCGTGGGTAACCAGTTCGTTCTGCCAGACTTTCCAGCTGGCAATTCCA
>JAAEOA010000301.1 GCA_024223715.1 bacterium
AAACCATGAAAAAATACAATCTAAAATTCTGGTTTGTAACTCAATGGGATGCCGCCAATGGTATCTGGAGCAAAAAGGATGTTGCAAAGCTGGATGATTTGAAAGGAATGAAAATCAGAGTCGGGGGATATCTGCCGACCCAGGGGATCAAAGCCCTTGGCGCCAGTCCGGTAACCATCGCAGGTTCCGAACTGGCACCGGCCATGATGGCCGGTACCATCGATGCCGTATTGACCAGCTTGGGTTACGGTTATTCCATCGGTCTGGCGAAAGTTTCCAAAACCTTCACCTTGACGCCCCTTTCGCCCACCTGGTCAGCCGTTACCGTCATGAACTTGAAGACATTTAACTCTCTGCCGCCTGATCTTCAAAAAGTGGTTTTGGATGTCGGACGTGAACTTCAACAAATGGTGAGTCTTTCAACCACGGCCGAGTATATGATGAGCCTGGATACGGTTGATCTTTCCGGCGTAAAACGAACCCGGTTTTCGAAAGAAGAAATGGATGTGGCCGTAAAAGAATGTAAAGTTGTTGAGGAGGCCTGGCTGAACATGGAAGGCCCCTGGAAAGCAAAACGCCCGGAACTCCTTTCGGCTGCGAAGGCTGCCGTGGCCAAATATAGGGAGTTTACGGGGAAATAAGTATTATAGGTTCAGCGTTCTGGGTTCAAGGTTCTGGGTTGAAAAAAACTGGACAAGGAATATGTCAGGGAACTCGCTTCGCTCGCACCCTGACCTACAAAATGATGAGAATGTCGGAGACAATCGGTCACCAACATTCGGCGTTATGAAACAACCAGGTTGCCGGTGTTCGTCACCGCCGTGC
>JAAEOA010000302.1 GCA_024223715.1 bacterium
ACAAATTGAACCAGCGACATTCTTTTGGGCACAACCCAGGATCCGGGTGCCATTTTTCAAAATTTGGGTTATCATCCTTGTCCCAACTGAAAGGAAAATTATTTGCTATATTTAGATTATAATGCCACAACTCCGGTGGACCCTGAAGTGGTCGCCGCCATGGAGCCTTACCTGGGAAAATTTTTTGCCAATCCTTCCAGCGGTCACCAATTCGGCCGTGAATGTCGGGCTGCAATCGACAAGGCCCGGCTTCAGGTAGCCAATATGCTTGGTGCCACCAGTGATGAAATAATATTTACCAGCGGTGGAACTGAAGCCAACAACCATGCCATCATTGGAGCCGCTTTGGCCCGGGAATCCCGGGGCCGGCACATTATTACAAGTACTGTTGAACATCCGGCTGTTCTTGAAGTTTGTCGCCATCTCGAAACACGGGGGTTCAGCTTCACTCAGGTACCTGTGGATTCTTACGGCATGGTATCGATTGACGATGTGGCCAATGCGATTACCGACCAAACCACCCTAATAACCATTATGCTTGCCAATAATGAAGTGGGCACTCTGCAACCACTGGAACCCATTGCCCGTTTGGCCCGCAGCCACAATATTCTTACTCATACCGATTGCGCCCAGGCGGTGGGAAAGGTTCCTGTGAATCTTAAAGATCTGGGTGTGGACATGATTTCCCTGGCAGGTCACAAACTATATGGGCCCAAAGGTATTGGAGCACTGTGCCTTCGTCAGGGGGTGGAAATCCCGAATCTAATGTTCGGAGCTGCCCAGGAAAACGGCCGCAGGCCAGGCACTGAAAACATTCTGGAAATTGTTGGATTGGGTGTGGCCTGTCATTTGGTTTCCGAAGACCTTCATCAGGAAATGGACCGTCTGAAAACCATGCGCGACTACTTGGAAAAAACCCTCTTGGGGTCCATCAAAAATTCCCGGATTAATGGGCACCCCGAGCATCGTTTGCCCAATACAAGCAACATCAGTTTCAAAGGACTGCGGTCCGATACAATAATGGCAGCCATGCCCGATGTTGCTGTTTCAGCTGGGGCTGCCTGCCACGGTGGCGGTCCTGTTGCCAGTCAGGTTCTAACCAGCATGGACATTCCCTCTGCATGGGCCTTGGGCACTTTGCGAATATCTCTGGGAAGGATGACCAAGCAGGAGGAAGTTGAACAGGGTTGTGAGAAAATCATTGCTGCTGTGGAGAAAGCAACCCAATCATAAACATAATTGGCCTCGAACAATCTGAGCCCACAGTTCCCCTGCTGACTCAGATTATTCCTTTGGATTTTGCAAAGCTTTTAAAGTTAATAATTGTTGCTGCAAAGTAGGACATGGGTTCTGTTCTGACAAAATCTCAGCCAACGTGGTTCCGGAAAAAGCCTTCTCCACCATTTCCATGGCTTGATCCAACCGTCGATGCAACGGACAAAGGTCCGAGCTGTGAGCATCCAAATCCAGAGGACAACTTTCAATTCTTTGCAGAGGATTAACAGAATTCAGGATTTGCAAAAGGGTTATTTCTTCGGCAGACCGCACCAGAACAAAACCACCCTTCAGACCACGAGTTGAAAATACCAAACCACCACGAACCAGTGCTTGCAAAACTTTCGAAAGATAACTCTGAGGCACCCTCATGACTTCAGCAATTTGCTTGGTGGTCATGGGTGATCCGTCGCCCGCAGCCAAAGCCAGGACCGCACGCATTGCATATTCAACCGTCTGTGAAAACACTTAAAGACCCCTCAAAAAAAATCTACACATCAAAACAATCAGCTTAGATCGCCAGCCAAACTGGAAACAATCTGGATAAGTTTGTCGAATTTACTCCGTGGGGGAAGATATGTCAACAAAATGGCCGCCCCACAACAAGGTGAGACGGCCAGGGCGAGGGGGAGTATCCTCGCTGAGAACAGGGTATCGAGCAACAATCCAATTGTGAAATTTACCTCGTGACAGCTGGTTTGCGGTTCCGTCCTGTCAAGACACGACTGGTTGTTCCCTGCACATGCTATTTAAGGTCTGCAGAAATGATGCCGAAAGGCAGAGCCATGCGAGAAAACAATTTAAGTGCAATAATTTAAATAGGTTACACAACACACTCTCAAAACAACTGAAATAAAAAATCATAAAACACTCAATAATGTGTCCCTAAAGGGGCACACCTGACCTAGGAAAGGCACAACACCCTACCCGGGGTAAAGCTTCCATCAAACTGCTAATTCCCGCCCCCGCTTGATTTGTCCATCAACTGCGGCCAGAAGAATGTCTGAATCGAAAGGTTTGGTAATGTATTTGCAAACCCCGCCTTCCCGGGCTTTTCGATAGTCTTCATCATTGGTGCAAGCTGTCAAATAGATGACCGGAATTCGGCTGGTTTCGTCAATGTTACGCAAGCGTTCCACAACCACATGCCCATTGCCGGCCGGCATTCCAATATCCAGAATAATCAGCTCTGGTTTCTCCTCCATAGCCTTACGAGTAGCACTTAATCCATCGTAGGCAGCGCTTACTTCATACCCTACAGATTCGAGCCTGATACTCAAACTACGGACAATTTCCGGCTCATCATCTACGACAAGAATTCTACCCTTACTCATGACTCGCTCCTTAGGTTTGAAGTGGGCAATCCCAATGATTGAAATTTTAGTTTTGGAAATTCCGGGAAAGGGAAATCGTTGGGGTTATCAAGAGATTGAACTGAATACAAAAGACCGGTATTTCCGGAATCCTGGTTTGTAAACCTGTCTTCGAGACGAGCCAGGAACGAGGCCGTACCCTGACTGTCGGTTCTTAATAAAACCAAACACCAAACCTTTCCCTCTATTTGAACGAAAGTAAAGCGGTCTTCGCCTTTGCGGAATAGTTTTTCAACATCCCTGGTCAGACCAACAGGAAGATCCGGCCCATTTTCTTGGGACTTCAAAAAAACAAAAGTCCATTGCTGGGCAAGGCTGCCCTCTCTGGTTATTCCGTCCGAAACGAAAGTTTCCACATGTCGTTTCACATTGTAAACCGGCAATTGGAAGTGGAAAGAACTTCCCACCCCTTCTTCACTATCAAGGCCCAATTCCCCGTTGTGCATATCAATAATTTTATGAGAGATGGGCAACCCCAGCCCGGTTCCCTGAGACCCGGGTCCATCGCGGCGGTTCAGCTGGGTAAATCGTTCAAACACCTGCTCCTGATTGGTTTTACTGATTCCCGGACCGTTGTCCTGTACTTCAATTAAAACGCTATCGTTTTTGAAACTGGCTTTGACCGAGATTTTACCGCCGCCGGGTGTAAATTTTGAAGCATTTCCCACCAGATTAACCAGTACCTGAGTAATCATGCCAGCATCACCCAATACCTCAGGCACATCATCGTTCAAATTGAATCTCAGTATTTGGCCGGCATTGTTACATTTTTCAGCGAAATCGTTCTTCACATTCTTGAATATTTCGCTCAAGTCAATGCATTCCCTTTTGAGATGACTGTGACCCGACTCAATGCTATCGAGGTCCAACAAGTCATTGACCAAATTGGCCAAACGATTGCAATTGCGAAGAGAAGATGAAAGACAACCTTTCTGTTCATCATTCAAAGGGCCTACAATCTCCTCCAGAACCAAACTTGTGTATTCTTTTATAACCGTTAACGGGGTGCGCAGTTCGTGCGAAGCTGCGGACAGAAAATCTGATTTTCTTTGGCTGATTTCCTGCAACCGGTTATTGGCCTGATTCAACTCAGCCACAAGTTTTTCACGTGCCAGATTGTTGCGTTTTATCTCCAGGAAAACATTCACTTTTGAGCGAATAATAAAAGTATCAACAGGTTTAAAAATGTAGTCGACAGCCCCGGCTTCATAGCCGGAAAACAGATGCTTGCGTTCTTTGTTAATGGCTGTCACAAAAATGATGGGAATTTGCCGGGTCCGAATATTTCGGCGCATTAATTCCGCCACTTCAAATCCATCCATGTCCGGCATTTGAACATCGAGCAGAACCAGAGCCAGATCGTGATCGAGCATCATGGTCAAAGCTTCATTGCCGGAACCGGCTGTAAGAATTTCCAAATCTGGACGTTCCAGAAGTTTTTTTAATGACTCCAGATTCTCTGGCCGGTCATCAACCAACATTATTTTCAAGGCCTCAGACACACTCATTGAGTTCTCCTGTTACAGCATTCAGCAGTGATTTGGACGACAAAGTTTTCTGCAAAGCCCACTCCGGGTCCATAACTGTAGTGACCATTGCCAGCAATTCCGCTTTATCTATGGGCAGACCGCCAACCAAATCGGCTCCAGGCAATATTTTGTTTTCATCTTCATTTACAAAAGCCAGTACGGGGATGGCATCGCCCTGACTCCTGGCTTTCCAATCATCAATGCCTTCACCATCGGGCCTGTCATTCAGATTTGGATTGATGATGGCCAGGTCAAAACCTTCCTGGTCAGCAACTTGCTTGGACCAGGAATGGGTAACTGTCACAACAGCTTCCTGTTCATCCAGAATTTCACTGATCTGAAAAACAGAACGCATGTCATCGTCACATATTAAAATCCGACAACCGGACAATTGAGGGACTAATTTAGCCAACTCAGCCACCAGTGGATTGTGCACAGATTCTGATAACTCAGCCCGCTCTTTTTCAGATGACAAAGGAACAACAATCTCTGAAATGGAAGATGGTTCTTTTTCCGCTGCCAAAGTAAATTCGCCATCAGGCTTCAAAGGCAAGTGCAAACGGAAGGTTGTCCCCTTTCCCTCAACGCTTTCGACTTGAATTTCAACACCCATAAGATCCGCAAGTTGTTTTGAAATGCAGAGCCCCAGACCAGATCCACCAAACCGTCGTCCCGTTGATCCATCACCCTGATTGAAAGCCTCAAATATCTGGCCCATGGTATTCTCCGGAATGCCAACTCCGGTATCGGAGATGGAAAAAACAACCCCGAGTTTGCCAGTATCGTATTTGTGTTTGAAGACTTCGCCTGGCGCTTCAACCCTGGCCCGAAAAGTGACCGCCCCACTTTCCGTAAATTTGAATGCGTTGTTAAGAATGTTTTTAACGATTTGAGAAAAACGAAGCGGGTCTGAGATGATTTCCTCTGGCAGACCCGGGCCACATTTAATCGAAAAATCCAGCCCCCTTTTTTCAGCCACGGGACGGAACAGGTCTTCCATATCCGTCAGAGTGGATTGAATATTCATTGGCTCAAAGCACATCTCAAGTTTGCCTGCTTCAACACGGGAGAGATCCAGAATATCATCGATCAAGACCAGCAAATCGGAGCCAGCCTTGTTTATAGTCACAGACATGTCGACGTCGTCCTTTGACAACCGTCCTTCTCTGTTTTCAGCTAAAACCTGCGACATAATGAGCATGGAATTTAAGGGCGTTCGTAACTCGTGAGACATGTTTGCCAGAAATTCACTTTTATAATGGTCGGCAATTTCCAATCTGCGATTGGATTCACGAAGTTCTTTTTGGTGCCTGGTCAGGTCGGCCGTTTTGCTCCAGGTTTCTTTCAACAAACGGTTGACCCTCTCTCTCGAAAGAGCTGAATTTATCGCCACTGCGATGTTTTCGCCGACCAACTTTAACAAGTCCAGGTTATCATCGTGCAAATCCGCCATGACACCTAGTTCCATCACAGCCAGGACACGGCCTTCATAATGAATGGGCATCAAAATCAGATTTTTTATCTGGGCCTTAACCAAACCGGTTTCCACTGTCATGCTCGGATCATTCAAATCTCTCAGAATTTTAATTTCTTTTTGTCGGGCTGCCTGCCCAACAATTCCACTATCCAATTGAATGCTGGTTTTGATTTGTTTTTCATCAGAGAAGCCAAAGATAGACCGCCGCTTCAAAACATCTTTACTCTCAGTCAAATAAATGGCTCCAACATGTGCCGAATAATATTTCCCCAGAAAGTCCAGTGTTGTCTGGGCCAAATTATCGAGAGTGGATTCCTTACGTAATTTTTCATTCAATTCGAATTGCAATCTCTTCAAAGCGAATTGTCGTTCGTTAATTTTCTGGGCGGTGTTCAGTTTTTTGATCATGCTCGAAAACACATCCGCCAGGCGGCGCATTTCGTGAGAACCTGTACCGGGCAAACCACTAATATGGTGACCATCGGCAACTCTCTGCATTATTTCGGCCAGTTTTTCTATGGGAGCGACCATTCTTGCTGAAGCAATAACTCCGGCTACAACGACCAGCAATCCCACCAGCCCAATCATGCTTAATAGGGAGTAATCCATGCTTCTCAGGTCCGCCAGCACGTCCTGCTTGGAAATGATGGACGACAGGTGATAACGGTGCCCGTCGACTTGCCAGGTGTTTTCCGCCGACAAAATTTCGCCCTGAACATATCCCTGATTTTCAGTACCTGCAGTATTGCCAAAAATCAGTTGTTCCTGCTCATCCATAACCAGGGAAATTGCCCCTGGTCCCACCAGATTTTGAATATCGAAAGGAGTTTTGAAAAAGCTCTCGTTCAATTGAATCACGAGAAAACGCATGCCGTTCTCAGGGTTTGCCTGGACTGGTTCCACATGAAAAGCTGACCATTCACTGGCGGAATTTGAATTTCGGAAGAAGCCACTAAAACCGGACATTCCACTTACCCGGACTCGGCTGCAAAGTTGAATCAACCGTTTTGAGTGAGTAAGTCCCGAAAGCCAGGAACCGGAATAATCAAAATTATCATTACTTGAAAAAAGTACCTGTCCCCCCTCATCGAGCAAGTAGGTATCCTGAACATTCAGCCCCGAACGCAGAGCTCTGAGAGTTTCATTGCTGGGTTCTATGCTCCGGGAAAAATTTGCGGTCCGCCCGTCTATCTGGTGATAGCGATTGGTAATCTCTTCTTTCTCACCATGCGATACGGCCACTAAACGTGAATGATGGTCGTGCAAACGGCCATGAACGGCTTTTCTGCGGCCCAAAAAGCTGAGGAATCCCATGGGAACCAGGCTTATCGCCAAAAACCAGATTAGAATGGTGGAACGCATGCTCTGGCGGAAAAACAGTTTTTTTCCAGACGGGCTTTTGCCAGAGGTACCTTCCAATTCATCCAACGGGGACAAAGTTATTTCATGTGCGTTCTCGCCGTGCATTTGGGCTCCATATGAAGAAATGAACCACCCGTGAAATGGGGGCATATCACCATATTTTTATCGGCAATTCAGCCCCTCACTTAACCAAACCCCAAAAAAAAAGCCGCCGGGGGCAACCCGGCGGCTTATTGGGAACAGGCAATATCAACCAGAAGCAATTTTCGTGGCGACGCCCAGTTTCACCAAATGGCGATAAAGAGTGCTCCGACTGACACCCAGAATTCTTGCCGCTTCTGCGCGGTTTCCTTTGGCTTCATCAAGAGACATCATGATTTTTGATCGGGTTAAACCTGCCTGAGGACGGAAATCAGCCGAATGTTCGGCACGGCCTGGTTGAGGAAGTTCGAACGCTGACAGGGCCTTTTGAGGTCCGGAAAAGAAAAGGGTATCTTCTCCCATTTCCCCCACTTCAACACACACTTGCCCGGTTGATGCCATTTGAACCCTTGCCTGACGGGCTACCATGGCAATTTCCCGCACATTTCCAGGCCACCGATAATTTTGCATCTGGTCGAGACTTTCCTGATTGAAAAATTCCTGAGTTTCCACGGATCGACCCGCGGCACTGGAAAGGAAGTGTTTCAACAGAGGCTGAATGTCTTCACGTCGTTTGGGAATTGAAGGCAACTTCAAACCCAGAATTTTCAGACGGTAATACAAGTCGGCCCTAAATTTTCCTTCGGCAACCAGTTGCTCTAAATTGGCGTTGGTTGCTGCCACCAGGCGAATATTCGTCCGGCGCTCCTGCGGGTCACCAATGGCATGATATGTGCCATCCTGCAACAGTCGCAGAAGTTGAGGCTGCAGCTCCAGAGGCATTTCACCAATTTCATCCAGAAAAAGAGTTCCTCCATCAGCTTTGGCGGCCAATCCAAGACCATCGCGGTCAGCGCCACTGAACGAGCCTTGAACATGACCAAAAAACTCTCTCGCAAAAATGCTGTTAGGAATGGCGGTTACATTGACGCAAACCAGCTCTTCTGAGCGCCGTCGGCTACGATCGTGCAAACGGCGGGCGAACAGTTCTTTGCCTGTGCCTGTTTCTCCGGTAATTAAAACCGGCTCTTCTGAATCGGCAAAAGCATCGGTAAGCTGGATAAGGTCACGCATTCCTGATGATACATGAATTATCGGAGGAGACATTTGACGTTGACTCGAGGTTTGAGGAATTTCCTGATTCCACCCGTCGAGTTGCAATTTTTCCCAACGTGAGCGGCGTTTGGAAACATCAGACAAGATAGCCCTTGCCTGGACGAGCCAATGATCTACACCTGAAATGCTGAATGGGTCGATGGTTTTTAATGTTCCCTGCCAGGCTAATTCCAGCATCTTGCCGGTATCCTCGACCATGCCACCATCTATTTGGGCCAGTTGGATTTTGCATTGCTGAATCAAAGCCAGTGCCCAGTCAAATTGAGCACCCACTTGTTCAAACAAATCAACGGCTCGGGAAATGTGTTGCAAGGCTTGGTTATGATCGCTGGTTTCAAACATGGCCTGTGCCAATGAACGACGAACAACGCCTTCTTCATGTTTGTCGCCCAACCGGCGCGCCAGAACAAGTGCCCGGCCCAGAACACTGATTCCCTCTCTGTGGCGCCCCATCAGAGAAAGGCACTCACCCTGTCGCCCCATGACTTCCATGACGATGTCGCCATCCGGAGCCAGAGAATTGCCAATGGCCAGGGCCCGACTGTAGAAGCGTCGGGCCTGATCGTATTTTTTTTCGTCTTTAAAAGTATCGCCCAAAAACTCCAGAGCCAGGGCTTCTTCCCTGGCCAGGGTTAATTCGTTGGCTTGATTGTAGGCCTGAGTTAAAACTTCCCGGGCAATGTCGAAGTTTCTTTGCAAACGCAGGTTATTTCCCCGGGCAATCGCGCAGCGGCAAAGAGGAACCTGGGCCTTGACTTGAGTAAGAATTTTCTGAGCGGCTTGAAATTCGATTTCTGCCTGAACCAGGTCACCCCGTTTGTAATTGATGATACCCAGATTCAGCCGGTTGCCCCCCATGTTCTTTTTCATATCCAATTGTTGATGCAGATCAAAAGACCGTCTAAACCAAACCTCTGCCGTATCGAAATGGGAATTTCTTCCACAAAGCATCCCCTGCAGATTTGCTGCCCGGGCACAATTTTTGTCATTGCCCAGCAAACGAAACAGGCTGTAGGCCATTTCTGCATCGGGTTCAGCCTTTTCCGGCTCTCCCAGATTACTTAAACAGTGGCTGCGCAGAAGCAGAAAATCAGCCAAAATGATAGGCAAAGACCCTTGCCGGTGTTTTTCGATAAAGGTGGTTGTTTCAACAACAACTTCCGTATATTTGCCTTGCTTGAAAGCAAAAGACAAAACCACAAGATCCAGCTCCGGCATTTCTTCGGGCACAAGCCCCCAACGCCCGGCAGAAGCCAAAAGAACTTCAAACTCATTAAAGCGGTCCAGTTGGAACAAATTATTGGCCCATAGAACCACTGCGTCACAAACTTTGGCTGAATCGGGATCGGGTAAGAGAACCACCGCCTCACCAGGGGTTTCCTGCCCCTGGACCAAATCCATGCCTTCGCCAATTAGAACCAGTGATTCTTCATATTCTTCGCGCTCGTAAGCCCTTACCGCTTGCCGGAAAATTAATCCGGGCAAGGGTCTTTGGGCCATGAAACACGAGTTCCCGGCTCTACTGGACATTTTTGCCCTCCGCAGAAAGGCCATCTAAGGAATGAATCTGGATGGTGAAAACAGGAATGCCGTCAACATAATCGACTTGTAAAATGGCACTTTGGTCAGCACTCAAAAAATGCATGGATCCAGGGCCAAATCCTCGAGGGATGATGCGATGGTCATGAACTTCATCCCCGTTACCGGAGATGCCATGGTCGTTGGAATCGTAAGGATCACCCTCGCCGGCTCCGCCATCTTCACCAGGGATTCCTCCTTCAATGAAAAGGTGCATCCTGGCCTGCGAAGCCTGAGGCACAAAGAACATGACGGTCATGACTGCAAGACCAGTCAAAGTAGTAAAAGATCTGTTTAATAGGGATTTCATAATGCCCTCCCGGCTTATCTGATTGTCTGGGGACTGAATGAACCTACGGAATGAGGGGGGTTTTGGAAAGAGGACCGGCCGACAAACACAAAAAAACAGCAGGCCCGAGGGCTGGCCTGCTGTTTTTTAAGTGTAAAGTGCTGTTTAAGCGGGAACCACAACCCAGCGGTCAATGGCTTCTGAAATTTGGGAAACGACAAAAGGTTTGGTCAGGAAATCATTCATTCCAGAAGAAAGGCAATCGCCCAAACTGACTCCTGCTGAATTGGCCGTCATGGCAAGAATCACCACCGGATTCATTTTTGCATCGTGGTTGTCCGCCAAACCGCCTTCGTATTTACGAAGCCGTGTCGCAGCCTCCAGGCCACCCATGACGGGCATTTCCATGTCCATAAGAATCAAATCAAAACGCCTTGACCGGCAGGAAGTTTTATACTTTTTCAAAGCCTCTGCGCCATTGGGGGCAGTTTTTACTTCAAATCCCATTTTCTCAAGCAAGGCTGTGCCAACCTTCAGATTCACTACCTGATCATCGACCAGCAAGACATACAATGGAGGGGCATCCGGATCCGCAGGGGTTTCATCTTCAGAGGCACTAACTACTGGCTTCTGAGGGGTTTCTCCAGGAATATTTAAATCAAAATCCGGGCTTTCATCAACTTTATCCGCAACTGCCGGCCTGTGAGTTTGACCTGCAAAAGTGGGCAGATGAATCCTGAAAGTCGTGCCTTCACCCACAGTGCTTTCAACAGAAACGGTACCTTGGTGAGCCTCAACCAGTTCTTTGGTAATAGAAAGGCCCAGGCCAGTTCCTTTTTCACCGGAAGTCCCGGATTGAGACGTTTTTGTATATCTCTTGAACAGTTCTGGAATATCTTCCTCTTTTATGCCGATTCCTGAATCAGTAACAGCAAGAACCAACTCTCCTTCACGACCGTCACGAACCGAAACGGTAACGTCTCCCCCTTCGGGAGTGAATTTGATCGCGTTGGAAAGCAAATTGTTGCAAACACGCATGAGTGAAGACCGATCGCCACAAACTTTTGTATTTTCACTGCCACTGAAGGAATCGAGGGTCACACCTTTGGGTGCGGCAGTATGAATCAGGCTTCGGGCGGAGTCTTCAACCACATCGTACAAGTCGACTTCATCCTGACGAATGGTTGTACGCCCGGAGGCCATTTTGCCAATATCCAGCAAATCGTTGATCAGGGAGAGCAAATAATTCCCCGAGCGGCTAATGCCCTGAACCATTTCCAGGTCCTGACCAAAAATCCCCTCACGATCTTCAAGAAGCTGGGCATAACCCAAAATCCCGGTCAAAGGTGAACGAAGATCGTGGGAACAGGCAGCCAAAAACTGGTCTTTGACCAGATCCATGTCTCGCAATTTTGCCACCGATTGTTCCAGCTCGTTCTTGGATTGAACTCTGGTTAAGTAGGCACGCATTCTGGAGACCAACTCTTCCTGCAGGAAGGGTTTTTTCAGATAGTCGGTGGCCCCCATTTTAAACAGGGAAAGAATTTTGTTTTTATCATCATTTCCAGACAGGAAAATAATGGGCAAATCGGGATAACCCAATTCACCTCGAATTTTTACGGTCAGGGCATCGCCATCCATTTCAACCATATTCAGGTCGGTAATGACCAGGTCAACCTCATTAGCCGGATTGCTTAAAAACTCAACCGCCGTGGTGCCATCATCGGCTTCATGAATATTTACACCCAGCCGAACGAGACTGTTTTTTATGAAGCTTCGGGCGGTGCGACTGTCATCGACAACCAGAACAGACATGCCGGCCAATTCAGTACTGCGACCCAGAGCACGGTTTACGTGTTTCAGTAATTCCCCGGGTTTCCATGGCTTTTGAATAAAGTCAGCCGCACCTACCTGGAATCCCTTCAAACGGTCTTTGTCCGTATCGTTGGAAGTGACAAACATCGCAGGAATTTTGTCGTTCCCGTACTTTTTCAATTCGGCACAGGCTTCAGAAGATTGCAGATATTCTAAAAATTGAAAGCCATCCATGCCTTTGAGAACAAGGCGCAAAGTGATTAAATCGATATTTTTGACGGTTGTCAAAACACCCATGGCTTCTTCTGGGGTGCCCGCTTCGTAAATTTCGAAACCGGCAGGAATTAGCTCATCAGTAATAAAGCGTCTTGCGAGAGGGCTTTCTTCCAGAACCAGAATTTTCATGATACGCTCCATAACATTCGGCAAACAACTCAGCCCCGTGGGGCAAAAATTTTCTTACTTCTGGAGATTATCGGCACCTTGGGGTAAGAATTGACTATAAAGTGAAATTACTTTTCCCATGGAGAATTGAAATGGCCGCCTCAGAAATTAACAATGATTGCAACACATCTGGTTTGGCTTCAAACAACTCTGGTCCGGGTGCAGGAGTTTTCGCCAAACCCTGGAAAACACCCTTTGGCTTGCCGGATTTTCCGGCTATTTCCACTGAATCTTATGAACCGGCCTTTGCTGAGGGAATAGCCAGCCAAAAGGCTGAAGTAGATGCCATCATCAAATCATCGGAAGCCCCAACATTTGCCAATACCATTGTTTCCCTGGAAGACTCGGGAAGCCTTTTGCGCCGGGTTGCCCATGTTTTTTATGCTCTGAATGGGGCCGACACCAATCCTGAGATGCAGGAAATTGCCCGAAATATGGCACCAGCATTATCGGCCCACAGCGATTCCATTAATTTGAATGCGAATTTATTTAAGCGAATTGATGCCGTTTTTGAAAAGAAAAACGAGTTGGGTTTATTGCCTGTTCAAATGCGACTGCTGAAAGAAACACACAAAGGATTTGTCCGGTCCGGGGCCTTGCTGGCTGAACCTGAAAAAAAACGATTGCAAACCATCAATGAAGAATTGTCCCTTTTAACCCTTAAATTTGGGCAAAATGTTCTTGATGAGACCAATCGTTTTTCCATGGTTGTTACCCAATCCAAAGACCTTGACGGATTACCCCAGGGCCTGATCGATGCGGCAGCCGAAGCAGCAAAAACCCTTGCCGATACACCCGACGAAGCCTGGGCTTTTACCCTGCACAAACCCAGCCTAATTCCTTTCCTGCAATTTTCCACTCGTCGATCTTTGCGTCAGAAAATGTTTGAAGCCAATGCCAATGTTGGCAACAACGGCGACGAATTGGACAACAACAATATTTTGGTGAAAATTGTCACCCTTCGCCTGGAAAAATCTCAACTTTTAGGCTTTGAAAACCACGCCCACTTCATGCTTGACGATAACATGGCTTCCACTGCAGAGCGGGTCTATGAGTTGCTGAATAAGGTCTGGCAACCGGCCATTGTTCGGGCCAGCGAAGAAGCCACCAATATGCAGAAAATGATTGATGATGAAGCCCAGGATAAAAACGAACCAGGCTTCAAACTCGCCCCCTGGGATTGGTGGTTTTACGCTGAAAAAGTTAAAAAACAGGATTTCGATCTGGATGAAGAAATGCTTCGCCCCTACTTTGCTCTTGATAATGTTCGCCAGGGAATATTCACGGTTGCTGAACGTCTGTTCGGGCTGAAATTTAATCTCCTGAAAGATGCCCCGCGTTATCATTCGGAAGTTGAGGTTTACCAGGTTACTGACAAGCAAGACAACAATATGGCCGTACTATGCCTGGATTATTTTCCCCGTGAAAGCAAGCGTGGCGGGGCCTGGATGAGTGCCTTCCGCAAGCAAAGCTACCAAGATGACCAACGCATCATTCCCCTGGTTTTTAATGTGGGAAATTTCACCCGCCCCGTGGGTGACAAGCCTGCTTTGTTGAGCCTTGATGAAGTCATCACTGCCTGGCATGAATTCGGTCATGCCCTTCATGCTATTTTGTCTGATGTGCCCTACCGCAGCCTCAGTGGAACATCAGTAGCCCAGGATTTTGTGGAACTGCCCAGCCAGATATTTGAGAACTGGGCTCTGGAACCGGAAGTGCTCAAACTTTATGCACGTCATTATGAGACAGGCGAATGCCTTCCGGAATCGTTGGTGGCCAGAATGGAAAAAGCGAAGTTCTTCAACCAGGGTTTTGCCAGCACCGAATACCTGGCTGCCAGTTATTTGGATATGGACTGGCACACCTTAACCAACGTTGAAAATATTGATGCTGAAAAATTCGAGAATGAATCTCTCAAAAAACGGGGGCTCATGGAAGAAATTATCAGTCGGTATCGAAGCCCTTACTTCCGGCATATATTTTCCGGAGGATACTCTGCCGGATACTACTCCTATTTGTGGGCCGAAGTTTTAGATGCTGATGCTTTTGAGGCCTTCAAAGAAACCGGAAATATTTTTGACCCAACGGTGGCCAAAGCTTTCAGGGAAAACATTCTGGAACGAGGCGGCAGTGCCGATGCCATGGAATTGTATCGTGCATTCAGAGGCCAGGAGCCTCAGCCTGAAGCCTTGCTCAAACGAAGAGGGTTGCTGGATTAAATTATTTATCCAGAGCCTCCTGGAACCAGGCCAGTCGCTTTTCAAGATCGTAGTCTTTGGCATCTTCAACCGGATGGGCCAACGCGTCCTGCAGGATTTTTATGGCCCGTGGTAAGTCGACCGGTGCGTCGCCATGGGGATTGAACCGGCCGGAGCCAAACATATCGGCCAAATAGGCATAACCAACCGACCTGGCCGGAAGGTCTTTGATAAGCTGCAGCAAAACCTCTTCACCGGCTTCAGTGTTTTTTGCCAGATAATGGAATTCGCCCAGAGAAGCGCGAAAGTTTTCCAGGAAAACACTTTCTTCGTGGGGGAATTGCAAAAGAACCGCTTCACAGAATCGGGCCCCATTCTGGGCAACCGTTTCATCCTCGAGAGCCTGCCTGTGCATGGTGGCGCAATAGTCCTGCAACCAGTCTTTAAAATAAAAGGACCCATCATAAACCGGGGCCACATCCTGGCATCTGGTCATTTTTGGTGAAAGACTTAGAATCATGTTGTCCCAGGCCCGGGCCCAAAGTTCCAGGGCTTCGGGCAGCTCTTTTTGGTCGAAAGCGTTGTAACCCTGGACCAGAAAACGATCCATTTGCTGATCCTGATCCCGTCCTCTGGATTGTTTGGCCCAATCGGCCATTTTGGGATCGACCGGGACTTCCGGGACCGGAGTTGCCGGCAAAACCATAGCACTGCTGCCATAACAACATTTTTTGTATTTCAAGCCACTTCCGCAGGGACAAAGGCTGTTTCGTTGAATTGATCCCATAATACCGCTCCTATTTTAATGAATCTTGAATATTGTCTGATTGCACCAACCCGTCAAACCCGGTTTTAAGCTGTTTGAGGTCTTTTTTTACCTTTTGGTCTGATTTTGGTTGAATAGCACCTTCAATTGCCTTATAATCACCAGATGGCCACAAATATTACACTTTTTAACGACGAAAAACTGTTTGCCCTTCACGCCAAAGAAAATGGCCAGGAGGTCATTCATTATCAGGGTGTGCCTGTGGGGCTTCTAACCCATGGCTTCCGAAATAAAGCCGAATTTGGCTGGTTTGGTACCTGGAACAATCAATTCTCGGACCCTGGATTTTTGGATTTTGTTCGATCCTATTTACAAGTAGTGGATCGGATTTATTTCTCCGATTATTTCCATAAATTTCAGGACTGCCCCCAGTCCTGGTGTGTTGTAGAAAAAATGGTGCATACCTACATAGATATTGACGGCCGTTCAGCTGAACAGTGTTTGCTTGATTTTGAGAAAGAAAAACGTCGACGAATCCGGAAGTTGATCAGAGAGCAGCCCGACCTCAGCTATGAAGTGGACAATCAGAATGTTATCAGCTTCCTGCAGCTGCATCACCAACACCTGGTTGAAAAAAACTACGAAAATCAATTCAGCACTCAGTTTTTCAAGCAACTGGTGCAGGAAGATTTCTCCAGTTTTTCCAGTGAGTTAAATTTTGTTTATGAAAAAGATCTCGCCATTGCCGCGGTCTTATCTTTACGCGATAAAGATTGGTTCTATTTGCTGACTGTGGGTTTATCGGACCGGGCTTATGATTTGCAAATCGGGAATTACCTCTACTACCGGGCTTTGGAACACGCCATCGCAAAAGGGTGCCGCTATTTCTCGCTGGGAATAACCCCAGCCGTCAATGCTGATCTGCTGTTATACAAAAAGAGATTTGGGACCCAGTGCCACGAATACTCAAACTATGTTTTTTACAAAAGCAGTCTGGTAAAAAATTATTTCCAGCAGGCCAAAAAAATAAAATCAATTTTCAAACGCTGACGTATGCTTCGTAACCTTGTAGCCACTTTTTTTCAAACAGCTGGCCAATTTAGTTTCCCATTTTCGCAAGTCGTGCTCATAACGGGCAACGGCTCTTTGGGCTTGCGGGTCATCGCTCATCAGTAAATAGTCAGAATGCAAAAGCCCCTGAGCCAAGGCAATGGCCACCCCTATTTCAGCACCTTCGTCACTGTACTCGTATGGGTCTGCAGCGGTTTCAGGAGATAGGAGATCACCGGCAATAGTCCCGGTTTTGGCCCCTTTGGCCGCCAGACTCATCAATCCGTGTTCCTGTTCCCGGCTAGTCAATTCCACGGCGTAGCCCAGCTTCACCAAATTGTCGTACTCCTGGAAAGGGTTCCAATTCAGGCGCTTGCATACTGAATCATAACAAGCCAGTAAATCGTTTTGCTGCTGTTCGGGAGTTTGAGATTTGCGGGACGATATTATCAAATGGGTAGGGTTTGCATTTTCGTTTTCCGCTGGTTCAACGCTTGTGGCTGTAGACAAAGAGAAGCAAAACACTGCCATAACAAACCCTAAGAAAATTTTTGCCAACATGATGCCTCCTTCCAGCTACCACATTTCCGTTGCTTCGTCCTGACAGGCCATACTCCATTTAACTTTCGGCAGAGAACCAGCGTGAGTTAATACCGTTTTCATTGCCAGATCAGGCTGATTGTTTTTATCGCTCAAATGAGCCAGCATTACAGCCCGCAACCGGGGCGACTGGCCTGCCAGCCGGTTGACTAAATCTCCGCATTCGCCGTTGCTCAAATGACCCTTGGGGCCGGAAATTCTCTTTTTCAGAAAGGCGGGATAATGCCCGAACCTCAACATTTCCACATCATGATTGGCCTCAATGTATAAGTGATCTAAATCGGTTAAAACGGCAGTGTTTAATCCTTCAGAAGTACCCATATCGGTGGCAAAAAGGGAACGCAGCCCTGCGGCTTCCACCAGGAAAGCACACGGTTCCCGGGTATCGTGGGAAATGCTCACCGGTGTGATATGAAAATCTTCAATGGAGAATTTGCTCCCGCAGTTTACTGCACGAGCCCCCACAGCATCCAGATTTCCCCCGCTGATGGTTCCGGTGGTGGCCCAAACCGGGGCGCCCATATCTCGGCTGCATTTGAGGGCCCCTTTAATGTGGTCACTATGTTCGTGGGTAACCAGAATTCCGCAAACCGAATAAGGGTCCAGGGAAAGCCGTTGCATGCGCAGAAATACCTGACGCGCAGACAAACCGCAGTCGACCAGTAAACTCTTATGTCCATTAACAACAAGGCTGCAATTGCCTTTGCTGCCACTGCCAAGATTTATTATTCTCACGGAAGATTGACCCATTCTTGAATATTCCTGTTCATACTGATACTTTCGGCACAGATGTCGTTTGCGGGAAATATACCACGAGCCCATCCATACACCAACCCTGGACCTTCACCATCTTATGGGAGCCTGTCTCAATGAAATTCCCCGGCCGACGAAAATCGAAACATTATTTTCCTGTTGATGTGATGGGCCGGCCGGACTTTAACCCCGACATTGAAGACAACCGCAAAGTCTACATTGTTGGCATTGACCAATTGCTGGTGGATATTGAAGTTGAAGCGGATTTGGACTTTCTGGACCGCATGGGCCTGACCGTGGGAGAATCGTCAGTTCTGGCCGACGACGTTATTCAGGAAATCTATAAGGAATGCATTAATAACGATTTAATTCTGGGAGAATTTGCAGGTGGTGCGGTGGGAAATACCCTGCACAACTATTCCACTCTGTCTGATGACCGATCCGTAATGCTGGGCACCATTTGCAGCAACATCACTGTGGGCGATTACGCTTTTAAATACATTTGCAATACCAGTTCGAAAGTTGATTTCAGCCATTTGCAACCCATTGATGGGCACATGGCCCGAGCCATTTGTTTTGTCACCCCGGATCATGAAAGAACTTTTGCCATCGGCAAAGGCATCATGAACGAACTTCAGGCCGATTTTATTCCGCAGGAAGTGATTGCCAACTCCAGCGCCTTGTTACTGACCGCCTTTTTGCTGCGCGACCGGCAATCGCCCATGTACGGAGCGGCCATGAAAGCCATCGAGTACGCCAAAAATGCCAACGTGCAGGTTGTTCTAGCTCTGGGAACCAGCTCTCTGATCGAAGAAAATCAGGAATTTTTTCAAAACTTCATTAATGAGCACGTGAACATTGTCGCAATGAACGCAGAAGAAGCTGCGGCCCTTACTGGCTTAAACGATCCTCTGTTGTCCGCCCAAAGCATTCTCGATATTTGTGATCTGACTCTGCTGACTGTTGGCGCCAGCGGCCTGTACATTTGCTCCTGGGCCGACCAGTGCCACGCCCGCCAAACCAAAGACATGCTCTATTCCAAATCTATCCCCCAGTACAACAAATACGAATACTCCCGGGGACAGAAAAAATCGGATTGTAAATACCCCACCAAAATTTATTCACACATTAACCCGTTTATGGGTGGGCCCCTGAAAATTGAGAATACCAATGGGGCCGGCGACAGTGCTTTGGCCGCTTTACTGCACGACATGAGTGCTAACGATTATCATCAGGAAGTGGTGCCTAATTCGCCTAAACACAAAGGCAAGTTCCTGACCTATTCATCTATTCATCAGATTTGTAAATATGCCAACCGGGCCAGTTATGAAGTTTTAAAACAACGGTCGCCACGGCTGTCTCATGGGTTGCCCGATAGAGAAGAAAGCCTGGAGCAGCAGTCTTATTGGAGTTCCTGAGCATTGTAAATTGGTACCACGGGAATTAAAGTTTTTACCCTCTCCTGCCGATACATAATATACCCCTGAAAACGGTATTTCAGGGGTTGATCCCAGGAGGGCGCTTATGATTTCCCCGGTAATCGCATCAATTATTCCCAAAACTCAACCCACGGCCAAAGATTCTCAGGCTCAAAAGCCGGGCCATCCTGCTCGTCCACCCAGACCTGGTGCTGAAGACCTGGCCTCGTCAATTATGCAAGATGGTGGGTTGGGATTTCTGACCTCTCGCCTTGAAGATAAGCTCAACTCTTTATTCGAAAAAGCATCTGAGGCGAATCCGGAATTGGCTGCAGCAGGTCCCGGTGCCTTTTTTAATTCCAGCACCGACGTTTCTCCTGAAGCTACTGCCGATCGAATTGTGGGTTTTGCTTTGGGCCTGAAAAGTGTTTTTGCCAGGCAGAATGAAGATCTGGATGAAAAGGAAATGATGGCTCGATTTGAAAGTGAAATTAGACGCGGCATTGGTGAGGGTTTTAGCGATGCCCGAGGTATTTTAGGTGGGCTTGAAATGTTGGATGGGGAAATTGAAGAGGGTGTTGATGCCACCTGGGATTTGGTGCAGCAGAGGTTGGATGATTATTTTGGGGGTTTGGGTGAAGATGAGGCGGATTAAATCTGACAAATTGAGATTAAGAAGGCCGGGGGTAAAATCCCCGGCCTTTTTATTCAAAGTGCGATATTGAATTACCGGTACATCGTTTTAATGGAGTCCCATTCTAAACGGTCAACAGCCACAGGTGCTTCTCCGTTGATTGTTGCCACAGGTAAATCGAATGACCCTGAAGATGCAAACAAGGGGAACTCTTCGTTACCACCATCAAAAGTCCCATAACTACAACCGTCAGAGCGGAGATTAAGATAAATAGGCTCAAAGTCATCAATGATTTCGATATCC
>JAAEOA010000303.1 GCA_024223715.1 bacterium
CTCCGCTTGCCTAATTACTTTTTTATGCAGCATCGCGAAAATACCGATGGTGTAAGCCGCCGAGTACGGGTTCACACTTGACCGGGCCAGCATCAATCGCCTGGGTTGAACGTGAAGGGGTGTCTCCTTCTCAAGGCCCAAGTGTGTTCGCGACTCATGGTAATAAGAAAAATACTCCTTTAAAATTCGGCGTAAATGTTTCTCGTTCAGAACAATAATATGATCAAGACACTCCCGTCTGATTGAACCAATTACCCTTTCGCAATACCCGTTTTGCCATGGAGATCGGCGGGAAGATTGTCGGCTTTTGAACGAGGAAAGCAGGAAATCCAGCATGTGTTTTAGCATAATGAGACGTATAGTCTGGGGAGTTAAGTCGGTAGTTTTCAATGCGGACGGATTAAATGGTAGCCACATGGGTAAATACCACTGTATGGGGTGAGAATGATCGCGTTGGTAACAGGTGCAATTATTTTTATGATGCTCAGCAAAGGTAATTGGGGAACAAAGGAAATCAGGACTACATAACCGATCAGGGAAAAACTACTTCTTCTCCAGTTTGGCCAATCGCGCCTCAAGGTCTTTGAGTTTTTGCCGCATGTCTCCATTTTTCCTGGTCCTTGCCTGGCTCTTCATATACTCGCCCAATGGCTGAAAAGGAATGCCAGCATATGCACCGGCCTTGGTAATACTCTTAGTCACCCCGGCACGATGCAAAAATACGGTATCGTCACAAATATTCAAATGATCAAGAAAACCAGTGGCTCCACTGGCGATAATGCGGTTGCCCAAAGTGGTTGACCCGCCAATTTGCAAACCTGCCACGAGAATGCAGTCTTCCCCCACAGTTACGTTGTGAGCGATGTGGCATAGGTTGTCCATTTTTGTCCCTGCTCCAATGCGGGTCTCAGCAAAGGCTGCCCGGTCGATGCAATTCCCTGCACCAACTTCAACCCTGTCTTCAAGAACCACATTTCCTGTTTGGGGTATGCGATAACTTTTGCCCTTGCTGTCCTGAGCAAGGCCAAAACCCTCGCCACCAATAACACTGCCCGAATGCACAACAACTTCATCACCCAGTTCACCGTTGTACCCGATTGTGGCGTTAGGATGGATGATGCACCGATCACCCATTTGAACACTGTGCTCCACAACCGCACCCGACATGATCATGCATTGAACGCCAGTTAATACATTGGCTCCGACAACGGCACATGGGCCCACAATAGTTCCTTCACCCAGTTCAGCAGTCTCATGAATAACGGCTGAAGGATGAATGGCAGGCCAGCCTTCATTACGAATATCGCGGTCGGCGTATTTTTTCCGCATCAGGGCCTGGGCCAGTCCAACGTTTGGGGCAATCAATACCGAGAGGTCGTTTTTATCGGCAAATTTTTCAGCCAGTTTTTCGTTTGTTACCACGCATGATGGTGAGTTGGCAAGAGCGGCTTCAACAAAGGCGGATTTGTCGACAAAAACGAGGTCACCACTAGTGCAGGTTTCAACTGGAGCAATGTTGGCGATGGTTTGATCAGGTCCTTGATGAGCTGTGAGCAGACCATGGTTTTGCCAGTCATAAAAAATTTCC
The DNA here is from genome assembly GCA_024223715.1 of bacterium. Taxonomy (GTDB): domain Bacteria; phylum Krumholzibacteriota; class Krumholzibacteriia; order LZORAL124-64-63; family LZORAL124-64-63; genus LZORAL124-64-63. Next base: position 1,589 of record JAAEOA010000303.1, read on the forward strand.
GATACCTTGCGGTTCATGGTTGTTCCTTTGCTTTACCACTAGAAATGGAGAGCCGCTCTTTCCTAAAAAGAGAATTGCAGACTCAATAACCGTTGCAGACAATTATACCCTGCATTACCCAGGGCACAAGTATCAGTTTACCGTACATTAATACTTGTCCCTGCCGTTTAATCTATCAGAGCAAAATATCAGTCACCGCCAGGGTCAGCATAATTTGAGTTGTGGCTACCATTTATTCCATCCGACAAGATTGTTGCACAACTTCAGCCAGTTCTCAGTAAAGGATGTGAAATTTTAGTTAGTGAGTGTGAATGTTTCGATGGTTAATTCAACAAAATATC
>JAAEOA010000304.1 GCA_024223715.1 bacterium
AAGACGAGCTCTCTCCTGTTGGACAGCGCTATCAAACCCGGCAACTCTGCCAAGCGTCATGGCTTTGTCAGCCGCAGCTTTGCCTGCAATCCCTCCCATGGCAATCACTTCAGACAGGGCATTACCCCCCAGACGATTGGCTCCGTGGAGCCCGACACTGACTTCCCCTGCAGCAAAAAGCCCCAGACAGGTGGTCTCCCCGTGGTTGTCAACAACGACACCGCCCATGCAGAAATGGGTAGTGGGTACAACCTGGAATACTGTAGTGCCTTTCGACCACTGAGCAGGAAGCAGAGTGGACACGTCTCTGGCTGCCTCCGAAGACAGCCCTCCCAGATCCATGTCAATGGTTCCCGTGCGCTTCGGATCCTCAAGGATCTCTTTCATGATAACCTGGGTAATCTGATCTCGGGTGATGTCGGCGGGAACATGATACCCGTTCTTTTTCAATATATCCTCTCCACTGCTGTTTCTCAATACCACTCCGTCCTGTGCCAGAAGTCGTTCATATACGAGAATGTGGTTGCCGCGTTTTCCAAGGGCCGTGGGATAGAACTGCACAAATTCCATATCCTGGAGGGCAACGCCGGCCTTAAGTGCCAGTGCCTGTCCGTCGCCAGTAATACCCGGCGCATTAGTGGTATTCAGAAAAACATGGCTAAAGCCCCCGGTAGCAAGAACAATCGTTTTTGCCTCAGCCGACAAGAATCTTCCATCTTTCGAAATTCCCGTCGCACCGCAGACTCTGCTGCCCGAGACCATCAGGGAAGAGACAAACGTCTGCTCCTGAAAGCGGACACCGATTTCCTTTGCCTTCCGCGTGAGGGGTATGACCAGATCACTGCCTTTCACGTTTCTGCCAAAGACCTGGCGCGCATACGTGTGGCCTGGAAATCTCGTGACCGCTGGCCTGCCGTCTTCGCCGGTGCCGAATCTCACTCCCCACTTCCGAAGCAGTTTTGTCTCTGACCGGATGATTTCGGCAAATCGGGCTACCATGTCCGGGTTGTTCAGGTATCGCCCCCCCTGAAGAGTATCCCTGCTGTGGACACCGCTGTTGTCATTGGGATCACCCCATCCTGAAGAGGAAATGAATGACTTGGAACGGTATGTATTGGTGGCACGACCAATCTGTGTTTTTGACACCATCAAAACATCAGCGCCGCTGGACGCAGCAGCAATGGCCGCCCTCAGTCCTGCTCCTCCGCCCCCTATGATCAGTACGTCACAAAGGGTCCTCTCTTCTGAATTAACTGACATCCTCTTCTCCCGGGTGTTGTGTTAACAGATGGTAGATGGCCTATAGGAATCACGTTTTTGTAAGTTAAAATAGAAAATAATCTCACTGCGAACTATCTTTTTACTTGTGATGCATCTATTGATGATCATGCTTCATTTTTTTTTGTGATCATGACTGCCTGTAACTTCGTCCCCAAAATGCATTTTATGGATGAGCCGATCCCGCATCGGTTCTTTTAGGTCTATTTTCAAGGCCCATTCCCCATACATCTCCAGCTGAATACGCACATGGTAGGTACCAGGTTTCTTCCCAGGCATGGCCATCACGGGTTTGACATTGTGAGCCATGGGCATAGAAGGCATATCCGCGCCGACTTCAAACTTAGCCCCTTCAATGGGTTTTTCACTATTTTTACCCATAAGCATGATATGACAATCATAAGCAAGCTGGATATTTGTCTTCTCACACTTGACGTGTGCTTTGGCTCGTTCTTCAGCCGCGGCAGAACCTGAAATCAATACCAACAATGAAAAGTAAATCATCAGATAGAATTTAATACTTTTCATAACCTCCTCCTGCGTTTTGAATTCCAAGATACGAATGGACTAATAAATCGTGATTCAACAACTGCTTGGCCTTGTCCTCCAAAATGATTCGGCCGCCTTCCAAGATATAACCACGATCTGCGATCACTAGAGCTTGCCGGACATTTTGTTCCACCAAAAGAATGGTGACGCCTTGTTTTTTCAAAGATTTGATGAGCTTTAAAACCTCCTGCACGGCAAGGGGCGCCAACCCCAGAGACGGTTCATCCAACAAGAGTAATTTCGGTCGTGCCATCAAACCACGGGCCAAGGCCAACATCTGAGTTTGCCCCCCACTGAGGCTGGAACATGGGTCGTTGAGTCGGTTTTGGAGCATCGGAAAGATTTCCAGCAATCTTGAGATTTCCTCTCCCAGCGCAGCTCGGTTTCGGGTGCTGTGTCCTCCAAGCAACAGATTTTCCCGCACCGTCAATCCTTTAAAAATCAAACGCCCTTCCGGAACCTGAACAATTCCCCGTTTGATGATTTTATGAGAAGGAAGCCCTGTGATTTCCTCGCCCAAATAATGGATCTGACCCGCGGCAACAGGTTCGATCCCACAAATCGCTTTCATGATCGAACTTTTACCTGCTCCATTGGTTCCAATCAAAGCGACAATATCTCCTTGAGCCACCTGAAGTGAGATGTCTTGCACTGCAAGGATTTTCCCATAACGGACCCCTAAATGATCAACTTCAAGCATGCGCCCTTTCCTCAGAACCTAAATACGCTTCAAGCACCAAAGGATTTTTCAAAACCTCATTGGGAGTCCCTTCAGCAATTTTACTTCCAAAATTGAGCACACAGAGTCGATTGCAAAGAGCAGTGATCATATCCATCTTGTGCTCAATAATGATACAGGTGCGGCCTGAGATAGCAATCTCTTGCACGAGGCTTGCCATGGCTTCGGTTTCTTTCGGCGTCATTCCTCCCGCAGGTTCATCGAGCAACAACAGCTTAGGATCACGAATGAGCGCCCGGGCCAGCTCAAGTCGCCGTTGATCGGGAAGCGGCAACTGTTTTGCCAGCCACTCTCTGCGATCATAGAGTCCCACAAGATCGAGAAGGTGATTGATCTCCTCCCGGTCTTTTCCCCGGTTGCGTGACATCAAAAACTGTCGTCTGATTCCCCTATTCGACAAGCTGTGCTGGGCCCCCCAAATATTGCCAAAAACCGTCATCCGTCCATAGATCCGAAGATTCTGAAAAGTGCGTGCAATTCCAAGACGAATGATTTGATAAGTTTTTAAGCCATTAATTTTCCGGGATTGAAAGAAGATCTCACCTTGGGATGGAGCGTAGACTCCGGAAATCACATTCAACAAGGTGGTTTTACCGGAACCATTGGGACCGATCAATCCTAGAACCTCTCCTGAACTCACCTCAAGATCCACATCGATGAGGGCTTTCACAGCCTCAAATTGTTGGCTCAGAGAATCAATTTTGAGCATGGAACCGTCTCCGCCAGAAAAGACGGATCCGGTGGACTTGTTCTTCATCAAGAATTCCTCGTGGCATAAAAATCATGAGGATCGCGACCAGACCTCCAAACACAATCATTCGGTAGCCTTGGATGGCGCGGACACTCTCCAGAAATCCAATATCGAGTGTGACTCCAATCAGCGGGCCCAAAGCCGTCCCCAGTCCACCGATCAAACCATAGGCCATTCCGTGTACCCCGAGCATTACGTTAAAGATTTGCGGTTCCACATAGGTGGCAAAATGAGCATAAAGTCCTCCGCCCACACCTGCCATAAAGCCGGCTAAAGCGGATGCCAGGATCCGGTACCGAACCACATTCAATCCCTGCATTTCCGTCAGCAATCCATCTTCTCCAAGCATCCGAAAGATCGAGCCTAAACGGGAGCGCTCCAACAACAGAAAGAAGATCAAAACAGCAATCAAGATTCCCCAGATGATGCCCATATATTGCAACGGCGTCAAATCGTTTTCAAAAACCCAGCGAATGTCCCGAAATCCCTCAGCCCCATCCGGACCCACCATCTCCCCATCAATCTCGATTTGATAGGTAATGATCACAAACAATAATCGAATCATTTCCGCAAAAGCCAGGGTGGCAATGGAGAAATACATGCTGTGCAGTCGAAGAGTCATGACGCCGAGTAACGCGGCAGCAATCGCGGCAATCCCGCCTCCCCACAGTAACCCTATCCAGAGTGGCCACCCCCACATCGCTGTTGCCATTCCGGAAGTATAAGCACTGATGGCAAAAAACGCCTGTTGTCCAAAGGAAATTTCACCAATCAAAAAAAGGAGATAGCACGAGAGGGCAATGAAGGAAATCATGCCAATATTGGATAGAACCGTCACCAGATAGTCATCCATGGTCACACCCTTCTGAAAGCAAGATCTTCACGTTCCACCAAGCCTTTGCCCAAAAGCCCTCCGGGACGCAGCACCAAGACAAGGAATAATAAAAAATAAGCACACAAATCTTTATAGTCATTGCCAAGATACCAAAGGCTCTGGGCCTCCACGACGCCCAGCAACAACCCACCCAGAATCGCACCAGGGAGGGATCCCATGCCACCGAGCATCATGGCCACCAATCCTTTAAAAGTCGCCCAAAGCCCAAAAAGAGGGGTGATCTGCTGATCAGTGCTGAGAATCAGATAGCCGGTCACACCACCAACGGCTGAGACAAAAACAAAAGCCCAAAACATGACCGCATTGAGATGGAGCCCTATGAACTTAGCCGCTTCCGGGTTTTCAGAAATCGCGCGAACCATCAAACCAAAGTAAGTCCGGTAAAGCATAAAATGGAGGACAATAACCAGAAACGAGGCAATCAAAAACATAATAAGGTGCTCGGAGCGCAAAAAGAAGGGACCGATTTCAAAGGTAGCGGCGGAACCTAAAGCAGGAAAGGGATAAGTTCTTTCAGGCAGAAGGATGATGGAAAATTCCTCCAATTGCATCCAAATTACAAAACTCGACACCATCGACGCGAGGGTCGCTTTTTGACGAATGGCCCGGAAACAAAGCCGCTCCACATAAACCCCTGCCAGGATCGTCCCAGCAATCGTGATGGCCGCAACCGTCAAAATTCCGGCATCCCATTGGACATAAAAGAAGGTGCCGAGGAAGGCGCCCAGCATGATGGAAGGGCCGTAGGAGAGGTTCAAACGCCGCATCACACCGAAGATGAGCGTGAAACCGATGGCCAAAAGCGCATAAGAAGAGCCGAACATGACGCCATCGATGCAGTTTTGAATAAAATCCACCATGGCCCCATTGTCTCCTCACGATTCAATGATTTCTCAATGCCCCTGACTGGATCCGAGATAAGCCCTGCGGATGATTTCGTCTTCTTCCATTTCTCCCGGAATTCCTTTGAAGGTGACTTGGCCTTGTTCCAATAGATAAAATTGATGGGCGACCTCCAAAGCTTTATGGGCGTTTTGCTCGACAAGAAAGATGGTGATGCCATCCTCATTGAGTTCTTTCACAATTTTGAAAATTTCATCCACAATCATGGGAGCCAGACCAATGGAGGGTTCATCCATGAGAAATATTTGAGGACGCGCCATCAAGGCCCTGGCAATGGCAAGCATCTGCTGTTCTCCTCCAGAGAAAGTACCTGCTAACTGCTTTGTGCGCTCCTTCAAGTTTGGAAAGCGCTCGAGCATTTTTTCGATATCCGCTTCCACCCCGGCCTTGTCACGTCCAATGTGCACATAAGCGCCGGCCCTCAGATTGTCCAAGACATTCATCTGCGGAAAAACCAGACGATTTTCAGGCACCAGCACGACTCCCTGCTGCACGATCTTCGCACTGGGCATCCCGGTCAATTCCAATCCCTTGAAGCGAATGGAGCCGCTTTTTGCCGCCAAAATCCCCGTGATAGTGAACATCAAAGTTGTCTTGCCGGCCCCATTCGGCCCGAGCAAAGCGGTGATTTTACCTTGAGGGGCCTCCAGCGTCACGCCTTTGAGGGCTTCAATCATCCCATAAGAGGTGACCAGGTTTTCGACTTTAAGCATAATGAGACCTCACGTCGTTTCGTTGGAAGTGCCCAGATACGCTTCCTGAACTTTGGGATCGCTTTGAATTTCGGTGGGCGTGCCTTCTGCGATTTTTTGACCAAAGTTCAAGACAGCCATCCGATCGGTCACTCCCATCACAAGCTCCATGACATGCTCCACGAGCAGAATGGTGATTCCGGAATCTCTCAAGTTGCGAATCCGTTCATCCAATTCTTCGACTTCTTCCAGGTTCATCCCAGCAGCCGGTTCATCAAGAAGCAATAGGGTCGGTTTGGTAGCAACCGCCCGCGCCAGCTCCAGCCGGCGCTGCTCTCCAAACGCAAGACTGCCTGCCGGTTCATGGCTTTTTTCAGCAAGATGGGAGAACTCTAAAATTTTCTCAATTTCTTCTCGCACCGCAGTGGAACTTCCAAACCAGCGTGCCAGGGGATTTTGTTGGGCAACATCTTCTTTTGAATTTTGTGCCACCCAGAGATTTTGCCAGACGGTCAGATTTTCAAATATGCGGATATTCTGAAAAGTACGGGCAATGCCGCTTCGAAGCTGCTGATGAGGGGGCCTATTGGTGATTTCCTCATTCTGAAAAATAATCCGCCCCCGGGTTGCAGGATAAACCCCGCAAATCAAATTGACCGT
>JAAEOA010000305.1 GCA_024223715.1 bacterium
CTGTCTGCTCATTTGTTTGTTTATTATTTTGCCGTACTGGCAGGGGTAACCCCTCCAGTGTGTGTACCGGCATTCTGTGCGGCCTCTATTGCCAAATCGAAACCGTTGCAAACCGGGTTTGAAGCCTTTAAGTTGGCCATGGCTGGATTTTTAATCCCCTATGTGTTTGTCTTCAACCCAGCGTTGCTCATGCAGGGAACTGCCATGGAAATCATCACGGTTACCATGGGGTTATTACTGGCCATCATTTTCTTTGCCGGTGCTTTGAGTGGATACTTCTTAAAACCTTTGAGCTTTGGTTTGCAGGTCATTCTCTTTATCCTGGCCGGGCTGACCACCTTTGTGTGTGCCAAGCCAGACCTGATAAATACTCCCATAATCAGAATACTGGGAATCCTTATTCTTTTAGCTATTTTGCTCAGGCCCTTCTGGTTAAAGTCCAGGGCATCCAAAGAAATAACACAGGAATCCAATGCCTGAATCCTTGCCTCATATTATCATCATTGGCGGTGGTGTTATTGGCACCTCCATCGCCTGGCATCTTACCGAACACCATGCCAAGGTCACCCTGATCGAAGCAGGCGATCTGGCATCCGGCAGTTCAGGGGCCTGTGATGGTCTGGTTTTCATGCAGTCTAAAAAGCCGGGTATCCATCTTGAACTTGCCATGGAAAGCCTGAAAAAATTTGATGCCCTGCAAAAAACACTGCCCTTTGATATTGAATTCAAGCAGACCGGCGGGCTGGTGGTCATAGAATCAGATACCGAATATCCAGCCATGGAAAAATATGTAAAAAAACAACAGGAGATTGGTCTTGATGTTCAATTACTGGCCACCAAACCCATCCTTAAACAAGTACCTTTTTTA
>JAAEOA010000306.1 GCA_024223715.1 bacterium
ATATCGTTTAACAAAATTGTTGATGACGGCCTGTTACCGGGAAAAGATTTTGCAGGTTCCGAGTCTTCTTTTCCCAGAGCCAGGGCTGCTGGCTGTGCAACCAGATTCGACCAGAGTTCCTGGTGGTTGGAGACCCCCTTTGATTGATTCTGATACTGTTCATAATAGGGGCGGATGATACCGACAAAATCGATGGGGAAATGGCGTCCCTGGTGTGCCAATTGAAAAAATGAATGCTGGGCATTGGTTCCTGGTTCTCCAAAAATAATAACACCGGAAGGTTCTTCCAGTGGATCGCCGTCTTTTGTAACCGACTTGCCGTTACTTTCCATGTTCAACTGCTGGATATGAGGCGCCAGCTTGGACAAAGGCGATGCGTATGGAATGATGGCCTGGGCCGGATATCCCAGAAAATTGTTGTTCCAGATTGAAACAAGTGGGGCAACGATAGGAATGTTTTTTTCCACCGAAGCATTCTGGACATGAAGATCCATGTCTTCAGCACCTTTTAAAAACCGTTCAAACCGCTCATATCCTACATAC
>JAAEOA010000307.1 GCA_024223715.1 bacterium
CTGAATTCAGGGTTCGGCTACAGCAACAATTACAACAAAATCATCCATGCATTTTGCTGGCCGCGGAGGCAGTGGAGCAACGATTGGTGACTTTCGCGCCCGATGATATTGACTGGGATGACGAGATTCGTTTGTGCCTGGAAGAGCGCGCAGGTTTTTCTCCGGATGCACTTACCGGAATGGAGGCAAATTTGCGTTTTGCTGGTCCCGAAACCATGGAATCCAAAATTTTTTCTCGGCTGACTGCCTGGCAGAACTGGATTTTCCAGCGACCCAATGCAGCGGGAGAAAATGGCGCGTTGAAAAGTTACGGGACCGGTAATCGAAGTCAATATGATAAGACCAGGGTGTGATATGAATGAAATCAATTATCAGGAAAGAATTCCCAATAACGTCAATCTGTCCGGGAATCGAAGGTTGCAACGGGCGCTGGAGGCCTGGCAGCCCGGTTTCATAAATTGGTGGAACGAGCTGGGTCCCATTGATTCCAAATCCTTGGATGTTTACCTTCGAACCGCCATTAGCGCCGATGCAGATGGATGGGCTGATTTTGGATACGTAA
>JAAEOA010000308.1 GCA_024223715.1 bacterium
CCGCCATCGCGGCCCTGGCCAGAACGGGGACAAACTCTCTTTGCCCACCGGATGAGTTGCCCTGTCCACCCGGTAATTGTACCGAATGGGTAGCATCAGATACCACGGGGGCTCCTGAGTTACGCATGACCGCCAGTGAACGCATGTCGGAAACCAGGTTCTGGTAACCAAAACTGGCACCCCGTTCGCAAACCATAATTTGCTGATTGCCTGTTGCGGTAGCTTTGGCAATGACATTTTTCATATCCCAGGGGGATAAAAACTGGCCCTTTTTAATATTAACCGGCAAGCCGGCATTGGCCACTTTTTTAATGAAGTCGGTCTGCCGGCAGAGAAAAGCGGGTGTTTGCAATACATCCACTACGTCTGCCACTTCCTGCAACGGTGTACTCTCGTGCACATCGGTCAAAATCGGCACATCAATTTCAGATTTCACAACCTGCAATATCTTTAGTCCCTGTTCAATACCCGGGCCCCGGTAACTTTCACCGCTCGATCGATTGGCCTTGTCAAAAGAGGATTTATAAACAAAAGGGATGGACAACCCGGCGCAGATTTCTTTCAGGCTACCCGCCGTATCAACCGCTAATTGTTCACTTTCTATCACACAGGGGCCGGCAATTAAAAAGAATGGCTGATCCAGCCCCACCGAAAAATTACAGAGTTTCACGAATGGTTTGCCTGGTGATAACTCAGTGCTGCGGTAACAAAACTGTTAAACAAAGGGTGACCTTCACGAGGATGGGAGGTGAATTCGGGATGAAACTGACAACCCACAAACCATGGGTGATCAGATAATTCAATCATTTCCACCAACTCATTATCAACAGAAACACCGGAAATGACCAAACCTGCATTTTGTAATCGGTCAAGGTAATTATTATTGAACTCATAACGGTGGCGATGTCGCTCATGAACCATTTCGACACCTCCATAGGCTTTTTGAGATACCGTTCCCGGAACCAGTTTACAATCCTGCGCGCCCAGTCGCATGCTGCCACCCAGATCGACCTGTTCATCTCTGGTCTCGATAGAACCGTCCCTGTTTTTCCACTCGGTAATCAAACCAA
>JAAEOA010000309.1 GCA_024223715.1 bacterium
GCATAATGGGTGCTGAAGAACAGGCCATAGCAGTCTTTGCCGCAGAGTTTTACGGTCTCAGCCGAGCCCCAGCTGTCGCTGCCCACGATCGGTTTATTCCAGCCCAACTGATGGGCCTGCTGAACGATTAAGGCCACTTCGTTGTAATACTGCGGAGTAAACAGCACTTCAGCTCCGGAGTTATTGATTTTCGTCAGCTGAGAGCTGAAGTCGGTGTCTTTGGTGGTGAAGCTTTCGTAGGCCACGACCGAGCCGGGCCCGTTCTGCTTTTCCCAGGCTTCCTTGAAAAATTCCGCCAGTCCCTTGGGATAGTCGCTGGCGACATCGTAAAGAACGGCCGCCTTTTTGAAACCGAACTCGTCTTTGATAAAATTTGCAACCACCGGGCCCTGAAACGGATCCAGAAAGCAGCCACGAGACACAAAAGGACGGTCTTTGGTGGTGTCGGGGTTGGTCGACCAGGGGCTGATCATCGGTGTGCCCAGTTCATTGGCTTTGCCGCCGGCGGGAATGGCCTGTTTCGAGGACTGAGGGCCGACAATGGCCAGGACATCTTCCTCGGTAATTAGCTTGGTGTTGGCCTTAACGGCTGATTCGGCTTTGGATTCATTGTCTTCAATAATCAGCTCTACTTTGTATTTCTTACCACCGACCTCAATACCGCCGGCCGCATTGACGTCTTCCAGCCACATCCGGGCGGCGAATTTGGTGCCCTCACCCACTTTGGGAATATCACCGGTTAGCGGCGCGTTGACTCCGATTCTAATGGTTTCTGCCGCGATAGCAGAACCACAAACTCCCAATCCCCCAATAAAAAAGGAAATGATCATTACAACGAGCAATGTTCTTTTCATCATGTACCTCCTTTCTAATAATCCTGCATTAAAGTGTTATGGACTCGACAGCCGAAATCTCGAGAATCCGAAAAAGTGATAGGTTGCATATCACATACTTTTAAGAATTTCA
>JAAEOA010000310.1 GCA_024223715.1 bacterium
TGAGGTGTACTGCTGTGGCAGGATTCACACATAATTTTAGGAGTAAGATCGTGTTCAATAAGACTTTTGCGGTCTTGGGCTGCTGGTTTTGAATAAATACGTCCGGCAACATGATGCATTGTGGTTGTATGACACCTAACACATTGGAAATTTTGACCGGATGAATCCATATGTACATCCAGAGCCTTATTCGGTTTTGTCATGGAAGAATCCAGATCACCGTGCTTGACGCCGTCACCACCCCCGCCGTAGAAGTGACAGGAGCCACAATTTTTTCTGGTGGGACGACCTACGCTCTGTACAGCAGTCAGGATATCGCCTTGAATCTCTTTGGCAATTTCCAATTCCTCCGGGTCACTTGAGCCGGAAAAAGCTTGAAAGTCCTCAAAAGCTTCTGACCAGTTTATATCTTCCTGGCTGTGACAGACAAGGCAGTTGATTCCACCGCTTTTGCCGTTCCAACCCGGATGGCAGGAGGCGCACTTTTTGTCCTGCATTTTATTGGTCGAAATACAGAAGTTATTCAGTGCATCCCCGGCCTTACCAAACTTCTTTCCCTCCTCGGAACTGGTGTCGAGCCAGGACCAGTGAATGGTTTTATGAAATTGGGATTCCGCCTCGGAATGACACGAAATGCAGGCCTTTGTCACCTCCTCTCCGGATTTAAACTCCTGCCAAAGGGCCTTGTGTTTTGTATGATCGGAAGTGATCCAGAGTTCTTTTGCTTTTGTAGCCTGCTGGGCCATGGTTCTTCCGGGCGCTTGATCAGTATTCTTTTGGGCGGCTTCTGGCGTCGACGTCAGTACAAATAACAGGCAGATCCCTATAATGAAGTACAAATAAAACCGGCGCATTAA
>JAAEOA010000311.1 GCA_024223715.1 bacterium
GAATTTAATCAGACGAATTTTCCAATGAGTGTCGGGGACTTTAAATTTGGTCATGTAAATTTCAGGCATCACATCGTGAACATCGAGAATGACTTTGGCCCCAAACAACCGGGGCAAAATTGCTGTTCCAACCATAAAGTCGGGCATGGTATTGACGTGAACCACATCATAACGGTTTTTTAGGTGGTGATTTTGTACAGCAATGGAAGCCAGAATTAAAAAGCGTACATAGCTCATTACATAAGCAACAGGGCTTCCACCACGATAACGGGGCATGGCCAGTTCGTGGAGGGTGATGCCCTCGGTTTGAGAAATCCTTGATTTGCCATCACTGGAGAGGGCATAAAAATGCACATCCCAACCATGAGTAGCGGCAAGGGTTGCTTCCCGTCTGCAGCGCGGATCAGTCTGATAGTGCGTGTAGGCAACCATGGCGATGCGTCCGACATGGGGGCTGGTTTTGCTCACAGCAATCTTTCTTGTTGGGGTTTGGCTTCTTAAGCCTCTGGAAACGCCGGCAACCATCCATCCCCATAAACCTCATGAGGAAAAATTTTTGGCACCACACCATACATGAATTGTCGCTTTTTCAAAGCCAAATGACTGGCTTCATGATCGCTGCATACAGTGCGCAGATAGCTTTCCAATGTAAAGATTTGAATCTCCACGGGGAAACGATAGGGCCGACTGCCTCCATACTCTTCAAAGAGGATATCGACATCTCCCTTGAATACTTTAAACCCTTTACCACTGAAAGAGTTGAGGGTGCTCCCAGTGCCAAAGCCACCAAAAGCATCTGTAACATTCCGCCACCCAAAGGTATTGCCCAGGCAGGAATCCAGCAGCATCAGCAATTCATTCAGGGCTTCATTGTCATTCACAATAAACATAGCCCCAATCAAATCACCAATCTCATCGGGGTTATTAATGCCCTTGCGAATCATTTTCGACAGCACAGAACCGGAACTTTGCTGTCGCATTCTATCAAATCGGGTCTTTTCAACCACCCGGTGGGTTCCGTCAACAACCTCAAAGCCCATAGGAGCCACGGCCATTTTGAACCGGCAGTTATAATAGAGGACATCCAGAGAGATCAACCGTTCATCGTGTTTCTTCTCAAGGAATGTCGACCGGAAATTCCAAAGCATGTCGTCTGATTCAGGCCGGCTGGTATACTCAATTGTGCTGCCGTCGTCACCCAGACGGTAACCAACAGTCAAATCATGGATTTGCTGCGTGAATTGCCACAATCCACGGTTAAGAATCTCTTCAAAATGGGATCTGTGTCGCGGGCCATCCTGAATAATCCGACACTGATCAATGTGAAGTAAGGTCTGAGCCAGAAATAGTTTACGACGGGCCTCGAAGGAGCGCCGTGCAGCGGAACTGTCAAAGCTGATGCGCATGAGTTCGCGCACATCCTGGCAACCGGCGACTTCGGCATTAAGGTGGACATTGCCGCGGCTGTCTTCGGGCAAACTTTCAATGGTGGCTTCCAGAAAAATATCCGCTTCCTGCAGGTACTCGCGAGCTTTCTGAAGAAGCTGGGGAAGTCGAACATCGTCGGCACCGGAGTCGATGGCATGAAAGAGTCGGCTCAGCTCCTGACGATAGGCTTCATCGTCCTGGCGCATCCGGCGGTAGCTGAGGCGGGTCAGGTGCAGCAGGCGGGAGCGTTTGTCGGCAAAATAGGGATCCAAAAGAGGGTGGGCGGTGTGATCCACCGCCCACTTCTCTTTATCAGCACTAACAACGGACTCTGTTTCGTTGGAACTCATCAGCTCTCCGTGTTGAGGGGCTTAGATCATTTCCAGAACCCTGGCCATGTCTTTTTCAATATCTTCGTAGGTTTCGCAACCTACGGCAATGCGGACCAGGTCGTCAGTAATTTCAGCTTTCAGGCGTTCCTCAAGAGGAATGCTGGCGTGGGTCATGCTGGCCGGATGTTCAATCAGGCTCTCAATTCCACCAAGGCTGACCGCCAGAGCAGGCACTTCAACGTTGTTGATCAGGGTTTTGCCGGCCTCAAGTCCGCCTTTAACACCAAAGCTGAAAACAGCTCCAGGGCCCCGCATTTGCCTTTTACCCAATTCATACTGGGGGTGGCTTTCCAGGCCCGGATACCGGATCCATTCAATCTTCTCATGGTTTTCCAGGAAAGTGGCCAATTTCATGGCATTTTCCTGGGCACGATCCATGCGCAGGCCTAAGCTTTTTACTCCGCGAAGTACCAGCCATGCCTGATGAGGATCCATTGTTCCCCCAATATTATAGTGGACGGTGCGCAATCTGGCGAGCACATCCGGATCTTTTGCTACGACCATACCGGCAACTACATCGGTGTGACCGTTGATGAATTTGGTCATGCTGTGCAAAACAATGTCAGCACCCTGCAGCAAGGGGTTTTGCAGGTATGGGGAGGCAAAGGTATTGTCAACAACCAGAAGGGCGCCACCGTCGTGGGCGATTTTGGCGCAGGCTTCGACATCGGTCATGGACAGCGTTGGGTTGGCTGGGGTCTCGATGTAGACCAGCTTGGTATTTTCTTTCATGGCTGCGGCCACGTTTTCGGGGTTGGTGCTGTCGACAAAACTGCTTTCCACACCAAAACGAGGGTATTCGTTTTCCAGGATCATGCGGCTGGGGCCGTAAAGGCTTTCGGTGGCCACAATGTGGGTGCCCATGCCGAGATAAGTCAGGTAGACCATGTTTACGGCAGCCATGCCGGAAGCGGCGCCAAGGCCACCGCAGCCACCTTCGAGGGCGGCGATGTTGTCTTCAAGGGCTTCGGTTGTGGGGTTGCCGAGACGGGTGTATTTGTAGCCGGGCTCGCCGCCGAAGCAGGCTGCGCCGTGGTCGGCATCGCGGAAGGCGAAGGTGCTGGTTTGGTAGATAGGGGTGGCAACGGCACCGGTGGTTGGGTCAATGTGCTGGCCGGCGTGGATGATTTTGGTGTCCATGCCGCGTTTGTTGATGTCTTTCATTATTTGAGACCTTTCTGCTAAGCCGGGTGGGTCAAGATAATATGCATGCAACCGAACCGGTCTTTCAGGGTGGAAATTCAATTCTCCGGAAATATGCAACCTGAATGAGAGTTAATCAAAGTTTGTCATAAATGGTGCATCGAACTCAGAATGGGGGAAATCAGGGCAGATTGGTAGGGTTAGACCCAGTTGGTTTCTTGTGGCAAGGCTGTTGATCTCCTATTTTGGTGGCAATCATTTCATGCCATTCCCCATCGGAGGTCGCTAATGTTGTCCCTGAAGAAGTTATTAATCTTGGTTCTCGTACTGGTAGCAGTGGTGCAGCTCGTTCCAGCATCTTTTGCCGCCGGCCCAAAAACCTGGAACTACATGCCCTCCTCAGAAACCGGTACCCAGGCATTTATAACCGCCAACCCCACTTATGACGGCCGCGGTGTAGCAGTAGCCATCCTCGATACCGGCATCGACGCCTTCGCCCCAGGCCTCCTGCAAACCAGCACCGGCCAAACCAAACTCATCGATGTGCGCGATTTCTCCACCGAAGGTGACTGGGAAACCTTCCTCGCCAAATACGATGAATCCGGAACCGACAAAGCTCCTGTCTTCGCCACCGAAGACGGCCTGCTCCTGCGCGGCGCCCAGGGCCTGCCCGTTCCCCCGGTAAGCGGTGATGTCGCCTTCCCGGTATACATTAGCGAAATCGCCGAAAAAGATTTTGTAAACAACTCCGACGTGAACGACCTGAATGACGATGGTGATACTTCCGACCGTTTCGGTTTCATTGTTTACGCCGCCGACCGTGATGCGGTGGAGTCTGCTTTGGGCATTGGCCAAGGCTACGAAATGCTAACCGCTTTAAACGAAACCGCCGCCAAAACCGTAGCCACCGAACGCCTCTCCAAAAAAGTTTGGGTCGTGGTTGTCGATACTAACGGCGACGGAAACCTTTCCGACGAAGTCATGATGCGCGACTACCGCATCAACTACGATGCCTTTGCTCTGGCCAGCGACAACAACCCGGACAGCCGAGCCCTAATGGCCTGGGAATTGAATGTTTTTGCCAACGAAGATCATCTGGGAAATCCCGAAGCCCCCACTGTTGAATTCCACTTTGACGATGGTAGCCACGGCTCTCACTGTGCCGGCATCGCCGCTGGTTTTGAAGTCAGTGGTCAGCAGGGAATGCACGGTGGTGCTCCCGGTTCCTGGTTGCTCTCTCTCAAACTGGGTGACAACCGCCTTGCCGGTGGCGCAACCCGTACCAGCAGCATGCGCCGCGCTTACGAATACGGAGCTGAGTTCGAAGAAAAATACGGCATTCCCGTGGTTGTTAACATGAGCTTCGGTATCGCTTCTGTTGAAGAAGGCGACGATTCCATGGGTGGCTGGCTGGACAACATGCTGGCCGAAAACCCAACCTTCTATTGCTGCACCAGCGCCGGTAACGAAGGCCCTGGTCTTTCTACCGTAGGTATCCCTGCCACCAGCCCGAGCCTGATTAGCAGTGGTGCTTCTCTTTCAGTGGAGTCCGGTGCTGATTTGTACAGTGCCCGCATGGAGCGCGCCACGCTGTTCAACTTCAGCAGCCGTGGGGGCGAAACCGCCAAGCCGGATATCGTAGCTCCAGGTTCTGCTCTCAGTACTGTGCCTGGTTTCATCGATGGCAGTGCACGTTTTAATGGAACCAGCATGGCCTCGCCTCAAACGGCTGGTGCCGTGGCCTGCCTGGTCAGCGCCGCCATGCAGGAGGGCTTGAATATTCATTGGGGAATGATGAAACGGGCCATTATTGCCGGCGGAACCAAAATATCCGGGTTGAGCCTCACCGATCAGGGTGGTGGATTGGTCACCACCGAAGCCAGCTGGAAAGTCCTGAAAAAACTGGCTGCCAGCAAAACCGCTCATCAGGTTCTGCGCTTTGACATTGAAACGGCCTGTGTATTCCAGGAAGATGGCCTCAGCGATGCTGCTTACTGGCGCACTCCCGGTGGTGTTCCTTTCGCTCCTGAAAGAGTAACTTTCGCCGTCAGCCCAGTCTTCCACCCCGACATGACTCCGGATGATAAAGATACTTTCTTCCGCAGCTTCAGCTTCAAAAGTGAAGCCGATTGGTTGAAGGTTGTATCCGGCGATCGATACATTCGCGGTGATATGGCCATGCAAGTTGTCTGCCAATACCAAGAAGATAAACTCACCCAGCCTGGTGCTTACAGTGCTCGCATTATTGCAAACATTGACGGAGGAGATCTGGGTGGTCTTGAAGGCCGTGAGTTCTACCTCTGGAATACTGTTATTGTAGGCGAGCCCGTAGGGCCCGAATCTGGTTATACAAAAGTTTTCGAAGGCAAAAAACTGGCACAAAGTTCAACTCTGCGACATTACGTGAATGTTCCCGCCGGCTCTTCCGCCATGCGGATTCGTCTCGAAGTCAGCGATGATGTTGGATCCGCTGATGGTGCCATGGCCCTCACGGAAATTTGTGACCCCGAAGGTCGGGTTCGTGGTGGTTTTGCCGGGTATGCCAGCACTCAGGGCGATAACATCAAAGACATGACAGTTTTCCGTCCTGAGCTCTTTCCTGGCATCTGGGAAATCAATGTTTCCGGAGCCATTACTGCGGAAGATTTAACTGACTATCGTTTGACCGTCAGTTTTGATGGTTATGATGTGTGCCCGCCTGAATTAAAAGGTTTCGGAGTTAAAGAAACAGGCAAAACAGCCAAGGCCAATATTAAAGTGACTCGTTCTTTTGAGGGTACTTTCCGTGGAAGCGCCACGGCTGAAATGCAGGGCTTTGTAAAAGAAAGCGAAGTGACCATTGAAGAGACCGATGAGTGGACTCAGAGTTTCACTCTGGACAGCACCACACCCCGGGCCGCTTTCCATCTGGTTATGGAAGAATCGGTTGGAAATTATTTCACCGATTGTGCCGTGAATATTCTCGATGGCAGTGGAAAAGCCGTTCGCAGTACAGGCTTTAATGGCACCGAAGTTGATGTCTCCATGAGGCTTCCTTCCGGGCAGGACTCGGCAACATACACTATCCAGGTTGTTGGTGCCTTCGCCATTGCCGAAGAGCAGGCCGAATGGGGCTTTAATTTTGAAGAGAAATATTTCTTCGCTCAGGCAGTCCATGGATCGGCCAACCGCGCCGGTGGTGGTCGCCTGACACTGCCTTGTGGCGTACCGACCAACATTAAGGTCAGCTTTGATGAAGAATGGCCTGGTGCTCCTGAAGGAATGACTGCCTTTGGGGAGTTGGAATTCCGTGATGGAAATACTGATGATCGCCGACCTGGTGATAGTGGCGGACGCTTGGTTCTGCAGGTTCCCATTTTGGTTGACTGATCCAAGGGAGAGTCCAGAAGATCAGTTCAGAAGATCGTTAAAAATCGCCTCCAGCCGGACCATATGTTTCTGGCGGGAGGCGTTTTTTTCTGCCCAGGCGCGCGCGTTGTCCGGAGCCGCCAAGGGTAGGTTTACAGCTTCGTGGAGACCGGCCAAAATACCCTCCGGGTCACGCGGCGGGACAATAATTCCGGTATTACCGTGTTCAATCATTTCCGGAATGCCGCCGATGTTGGTTCCCACCAGAGGGATCCCAGCAGCAAGACTTTCCAAAGCTGCCATCGGGCCGTTTTCATACCATTCTGAAGTCAGTACGGAAAACCGTGCTCTGCCAAGGGCTTCACGCAAGCCGGAAATATCGAGCGGTCCCAGAATTTCCACGGTTTTGAGTTCAAGATGAGCAACGTGTGCTTTCAGGTTTTCAGAACAGGGGCCACTGCCGGCAATGCGCAATTTAAGCGGTGCTGAGGATTGCGGATTTTCAGAATATTGTTTCTCCCAAAGAGCCTGAGCATCCAAAAGAGTTCGCAAACCTTTTTCCCGTGAAATTCGACCGAAAAAGATATAAGAATCTTTTGTGGAGTTTTGTGGCAAAGCAGGAATTTGGGAAGGGTGCCAAAAATCCAAATCAACAAAATTTGGCAAATGCTCGAGTCGGTTTTCCGGATAGCCCCATTCAGAATATTTTTGTTTGTAGCATGCACTTGGGCACAAAAAACGACTAACAGTGCTTTCGTAAGAACGCAGGCTCCTCTGCAAAAACGTCTCCACCGCCGCCAACCCGGAAGCCACCCTCGACTCCTTAACACACTTACCCATCACCGCCCGATGCAACTGCCCTCCCTTACACTCCTCACAAATCTCTCCATCACGCAGCATATGAATTGCGGGACACAACAACCGCAAATCATGCAAAGTCATCACCACGGGAATTCCATGCTTCTTCAAAACCGGCAAAATCGAAGGGCTCAGGTGATGATAAATATTATGAAGATGAGCCACATCCGGCCGGGTCTCTTTAATCAAGGCCTCCAAATTCCGTGCTGCTTCCCGGTTCCAGATCAAACTCATGGCGTCACTGACGGCATCTAAACCATACCGTGGTTTGCTGTAATCGCGGGCTTTGACAAAGTACTTTTCGTAGGGTGAAGGACGTGCGTATTCATCGGCCATGGCAAAAGGAATAACCTCCCAGCCAGCCTTTATCAGGTCTTCTTCTTCCTGAACAAGATATCGACCCACACCACCGGCGGGACCCTTGTCGTGATAGAATTTGTTTATTAACAGCAGTTTACGCTTGGTCATGATGCCCTGTCAGGAAGAGTTCGAGTGCTTGCAATACTAAAGAAATAACCGAGACAAAACCACGGGTCAACCTTTCGTGGCTTCTGCCGATAATTTTTGAGTAAAGATTACCTCACTTTTGGGAGTGGGGGAAGGTCTGTTGTCCCGGTCTTTTCCAAGCAAAGGAAGGCATGCTCGAATTCTGGAAAAAAATTAATCATCGGACCCGGTTTCAAGTGAGCTTGAGGGTCTTGCCTGTGGTGATGGCTTCGGTCCTCATTCTCGGGTTTTCCAGTTGGGTGCTATTTGAACACAAAACACTGACCACTGCTTCGAACCATCAACAACATGAACTGAAGCAACTGTCGGCTGGACTCCAGTTTCAGCTGACTCGCCTGGCAATGTCCGCAGAACTCAGAAAATCAGAAATAAGCCACAATCAAAAAAAACAACATGCCTCGAAGGAATCTTGTTATCGCGATATGGGCGAAGGAATTATTGGTCTGGCGGAAGTTTCAGCCACGGCCCAGATCGGGTTGGGAGCAGAGGGCTCACCGAGTGTGGTGTTTTCTTCGAGAATGGAAAATGAGGCAAACTCTTTCCGGGTGAAAGAATGGATTCGTTCCCACGAGTTCCCCTGGGTTAACAAAGGCATTTCAAAACCTGCGGTTCTTAACTCAGATCCTTGGCACCAAATCATGATTTTTCCGGCAATTTCTCTGGAGGAAAAAACCGAACTAAGAGATTTTGGCCAGCAGAAGTCAGTTCGGGTTCATTTGCCTGTCCTGATTCAGCAAAAAACGAATCTTTCGGATAACCAACCCAACTCCAATGATACTTTCACTTTGTTGATGGTTGATTTGTCTTTGCTCGTGGCTGGTATGAATACACCGGAATGGATGTGCCTGGTTGCCGAAAACGGAACAATAATGCTCCAGCAGGGGGATGCAGAAAAAGATTTCTTCACCGGAAAATCAGGTAAGGAACTTCTGGCCATGAGAAATGAACTTCAAAACCGAACCTTTCAGCGAGGGTTGGTCGGGCGCTGGAAAGAGCCTTGGATGGTGGCCGCAGCCCAATCATCGGTACTTCCGCTGACACTGTTTTCCGCCCATCCAGCCAATGACCTCCGGGTTCTTATTTTACGATATTTAACTTTTGTAATAGGTGTAACGACCCTGGCTTTGTTTGGATCCATCTTTGGTATTATGCGGGTAATGAAACGAGTCACCCATCGTATGGACGAACTGGCCGACAGCATGTCAGCTTTGGCCAAAGGAGATTATTCCCGCCGCTTACCCGAAGGCCAATGGGACGAAATAGGCCAATTGACAGGCTATTTTAATCTGATGGCTGTCAGCCTGGACGAAGCTCATCGTGAGGTTAAAGAAAAAACTGTCCACCTGAAGACGGCCCTGGAAAATATGCGCATGTTGGATCAGGCCAAAGATGATTTCCTCGTCCTCATTTCTCATGAAGTGCGGACTCCTTTGACCGCCATCATGGGTGGTGTTGATTTCCTGAAAGCAACCATTAATAAGACCAGTGACGATGAGAAGGAAATACTCGATCGTCTTAGTGTGTCTGAAATTGTTTCCATTATTCACAACAGTGGCCAACGGCTTAACGGATTCATGAGCGATGCGATTCAAATGACTGCGATCCAATCGGCCGATCGCAAGTTGACTCTCAAGCCCAACCCGGTGGCTGATTTGGTGAAAATGGGCCTCAGCAGTATCAGAACGCTGGCCGATGAGCGAGGCATTACTGTGGAAAACAGGCTCGACGAACAGCTCTGGTCTGTGCTCGGCGATTCCGAATTGCTGAAAATGGCTTTCGCCAAAGTTTTGAAAAATGCCCTGGACCATAACCGCGATGGCGGCAGAATCCTGATTCAGGAAGCTTGGGATGTTCCCGGCCAGGGAAGTCCCGGAGAATTGTTGCAACCCGAGGTTGTGCGCCAGCTTTTCGATCAACCCACTTTCAGAAAATTTGAAGATGAAGAAATGCGATGGCGCCTCATTGAAGTGTTTAATACCGGTGAGCCCATTCCGGCCAGTAGACGTAAAGCCCTGTTTGGGAAATTTGAACTTGTTGGCCCCATTCAAAACCACAACAAAGGCTCCGGTCTTAGTTTACCTATCGCACAGGGAGCGGTGCAATGCCACGGGGGTCGCATTCTTCTGCACAGCGACAACAAAGACGGCAATTCGTTCTATCTTTTATTGCCGACCCTTTTGGATGAGTCGGCGCTGAGTGAAGCTCTGGCAGAAAATTTACGGGACGATGCCAACCAATGTATCAGCAGCACTTCCGGGAACAAAAAGGTCTGCAAGGTGGCTGACCTCGCTTCGCTCAAGGTTGAAGTCGATGACCCGGGCGCCACTGTTGGCGGCAGCGGCCACCAATCCGGCAGCGGGATAAACCGCCCCGGCAGTTCCAATGACCAGGAAAAGGTCACAATCAGCCGCAGCAGAAAATGATGCTTCCATAATTTCAGGATCAATTCCTTCTCCAAACCAAACCACAGCCGGGCGTTCCAATCCGCCACATTTTTCGCAATGGGGCAGACCTTCCAGGGGTGTCTTTCTTTCGTAACGCTCATAATTGCAATCGAGGCAGCGCACCCGCCACAGGGACCCATGAAATTCATGAACAGTGGTATTACCAGCTTGCTGATGGTAGCCATCCACGTTTTGAGTCACGATGACCAAGTCCGATTTTTTCTCCAGATCGGCAAGGGCATAATGGGCCGCATTGGGTTCCGAATCGGCAATAAGTTGCCGCCGCCAGTCGTACCATTTCCAAATCAATTCTGTGTCAGCGTGAAAAGCCCGGGCTGTGGCCATTTCTTCAGGGCGATACTGGCTCCACAGGGCGTCTTCTCCACTTCGAAAAGTTGGAATACCACTGGCAGCCGAGATGCCGGCACCAGTCAAAACAGTTATTTTAGTTTCGGGTGTAATACCCTTGCGGTATTCTTCCAGGGTAGTGGGTTCAGCATTCATGGTTGCTCCTTTTCGTCATTTCAGGATTTTCCCACTTTAACCGATTTTCGAGGATCAAAAAAGATGAACATATTGGATCGGGGTTTATTCTTGGCCACTGTAATACTGGTCATGATGCTAAGTTTTTTATTATACCTGCCTTCAGCTGCTCAATCGGCCATGCCGCCGGTTCATTTTAAATTTGAGAGTGATGCCGGTCTGGAAATGGCCCGCACCTGCGGCGAAATATGGAAATCCGAAGGCCCGACTCTGGTTTCAGATCTGGCCCCCTTTACGGCTTCTTTTGATACTGTAACCTGTTTTATTCTGGATACTGATTCTTTTACCAGGAATTTTTCAGGACGTCTTCCCGACTGGGGTGTCGGTGTTGCCATGCCTGGCGGCCGGCTTGTCGCCATCGACTATTCCCGTTTACCTGCCATTGGACGGGGCATAAAGGAAGTCTTTCTGCATGAAATGGTGCATGCCATTTTGTTTCAGGTTTCAGCAGATACCTGGTTGCCCACCTGGTTCCATGAAGGCTGCGCCATGAAGTTTTCCGGAGAATGGAAGTTTTCCGATACCGTATCTCTGGTTTTGGATGGAAAGGTTCCCAGCTTGGATCATCTTCAGGGCCGATTCCCTATTCCCGCTGGTCAGGCAGACCGGGCTTATCGAACCAGTTTGTTGGCAGTCAATCGGCTGATCGATCAATATGGCTCGCACATCTTGGGGGAAATTCTTTCGGAAACGGCATCCTCAGAAACTTTCTCCCTGGCCTTTAAGAAGTCAACGGGCGTGGGAATGAGTGAATTTACCGATGATTTCGCATCGGCCATGAATTTGCGCCTGGGCTGGGCGGTGATTCTCACTCGCTGGCCTACTCTTTTTGTTTTGATGTCGCTGATCTTTGCTACCGGGGCTGCGCGAAAAATGATCCAGACCCGGCGTCGTTTGGCAGAAATGGATGATGAGGAAGAAAGTATCGATTGATGCAATCCGCACGATTTGTCCATGGATCTTCTTTTAACGGTAGCGTTTCCCATGGTTCCCCATAAATCCTTAAAAAATCTTCAATGACCCAGAAATTTCTCAAAACTACCTCTAAAGGTCACCAATCGTTTTTTGGCACTGCCTATGCAACTGATGAATTGGGTGTCTAAATGCGGGACATTTAACAATTCGCAATACCAGGACCTTTTGAGGGGATCATCGTGAAAACAATCAGCCAAATATTTTTTTTGAGCATCATTCTAATTTTGGGGATGGCTCCTGCAGCTTTGGCTGAAAATGTCGATTACCATTTTCATTGGTCTCCGTGCCCGGTAATTGATGACAACGAAGGGGCCCTCTCGGTTGCAGTTTATTATGAAATTTGGGTCAAAAAAGGCAACCAGCCTGAAGAACGCGTAGCCACTCAAAGGTCAGACACTACTTATGTATTGTCTGCCGAACCTAGTGTTGTGCAGCGAATTAGGGTCAACGGTGTGGATGCGTCCGGTCGAAAATCTGAGGTTAGTGAGTGGTCAGAACCTATTTATTTTGAAGCGAGCCGTTCGTCGAGCTCCCCTCCGCCAGTTGCTGAAATGAAATCGAACTACCCCAATCCGTTTAACCCTGAAACCCGAATTGTTTATGGTGTACCTTCTGATTTGCAGGCCGGCGACCCGGTTCGTCTGGACATTTACAATGTTGCCGGACTGCGGGTTCGCACTCTTGAAGTTGACCCCACTCCGGGTTGGCACGAAGCCACCTGGGATGGTAAAAACGATCGGGGTGAGACTCAAGCCACCGGTATGTATGTCTCTCAGTTTACTGCAGGTTCTGTTTCCGCTACGCAAAAAATGCTGATGGTTAAGTAAGGCGTTTGTTGCAATTTTAAATAATGTTGCCCCCGCAACTATTTTTCCCGCCCGAATGCCCAAGGAGGGACGGAAAAATAGTTGCGGGGGCAACTTTTTGTGAACACCCTATATACACAACTGCATTGCTGCTCTCCAGCACATAACAAATCCGAAAATTCCACTACCAGCGGCCAATTTCTTTCCTATCGCCCCCTTTTGAGTTATTATTGCGACTCTTATTGCGACAAAAGATCCAAATTTTTGTAGAGGAAAAAAATGACAGAAATCGAGAGCGGGGGCCCTTCCCTGATCAAGTTGGGTAAGTTGGCCAATGCCAAGGATTTCGATAAGTTGGATGGCCTTTGGGTCGAAGCTCTGGAGATGCAGGATTATACCTGGCGCGAGCTAATTCCCATTGCCGGTCAAGTTGGACGACAAAACGCCCAAGACCGCGCCGACACCCTAATCGAAGCTCTGATTAGCACCGTTGAAGAAAAAAATGGCCTCGAAGAGGCTTTTGAAGTTTGTCTTGAAGCTGCCCTTCAACTGCCCAAAGGTAAAAACCTCCGTGGCACTCTGATTCGCCTTTACAATCTCTCCAATCCTGACTTTGAAGACCTTGACGTGCTGCTTGAATTGCTCATGCCTGAAGGATCGGTTTTGAGCGAATCAGTTACTCTAGTAAATCTCTATCTTCAGTTGAAACCGGGCGATTTTGTCATGGATCTGGCCTGGCTGGTTGCCGGAATTGTGGAAACTCTCGATGTGACCAATGGTGAAGTTACCGTGCGTTTTGATGACCGCCGGGAAGACTACACTCTGGAGACCATTACTAAACTGCTGCCCAGACCGGAAGACTTTTTCCCGGCACTGGTTCTTTACAACCCGGATCGGTTGCGGGCTGAAGCCGATGAAGATGGCGTCGCTTTCGTAAAAATGGCCCTGCGTTCCCAGCGAGAAGGCCGCCTGACGTATCGGGAGCTGAAAGGCCATGTGGTTAACCTGCTCGGTGAAAAAGGCTGGAAAAAATGGTGGACCCAGGCCAAACGCGAACTCAAACGCGATCCCATGATTGGCATGTCCAAGGGAAGCCAGCCCACCTTCCGAATGCTGCGTCAAGCCGATAAATACGAAGACCGCCTCAAACGAGAATTCGATTTCTGCAAAACATCTCTAGAAAAATTGGGTAAAATCATTGCCTATCTTGATGAAATCAGCAGAGAAGAAAAGCGTGCCGGTAGCGAAAACTGCGCCGATGATGAACTTTTGGTCCATTTTGGCAATGGGGCTGCAAAAGTGGCTATGCAGTCACTGAAAGATGATCCTTCCCTGGCTTTGGCCGGCCTGACCCTGCACGCCGAAGTGGCTGCCCGTGGCGTGGCTGTTGCCAAACCCAATCCCAAAGCTGCCTCTGCGGTTTTGGCTCGCATTCCCGATGCTGGCGTTCTGGTCAGCAACCTGTCTGAAGCCTTGCTGCAACGGGTGATGCAATATGTACGGAAATCTGTTCCGGACCGCTGGGGAGAGGTATGGGCTCTGGTTCTGCGTCGTGCAGGCAAACGTCTTTGCGATACCATAACGCGGGGGTTGCTTGAAGGCGGTCAAACCGACGAGTTGGAAAAAGCATTGATTCAGGTAGTGGACAAACCATCGGCCAGCCCGGATTTGATGGGCTGGTTGTGGCGCACGATTCACACAAATGGCACGGCTGGAAAATACCTTGCCAGTCTGGAAAGCCTGCCCATTCGCAAAGTGGGCGATGCCATGTTTAGCCTGCTGGACAGTATTGGCAAACTGTACGCCCTCAGCTCCGAAGAAAAATATCTTGTGGATCTGGAGAGTGCCAGAGTTGCCTTTGCCATGCAGAGCATGGGGCCGGTTTTGAAGCTTATCGATGAGGCCAGTAAATCCGAAGCTCTGGCCTTAAAAACCACCCTGACCGACAATCACGGTCTTTCCCCGGCAATGCGCACCCAGTTATTGGGTTATTTGCGCAGTCGTCATTCGGGAATTTTCCTGGATGTGACCCGGGAGTGGGAAGACAGCACAATTATTTACACCACCGAAGCGGGACTGCGGAAAACCGAAGATGCTTTGAACTTTATCGTTACCGATGAAATTCCCGCCGTAGCCAAGCAAATTGGTGAGGCTGCCAGCTTTGGCGATCTCAGTGAAAATGCTGAATTTACGGCAGCTCTGGAAAAACGTGATCAGCTGGCCAGTCGGGCAACAGGCCTGGAAAATGAATTAAAATTGGCTCAGGTCATAAAATTCGATATGGCCCAAAGCGATTTCGTAAATGTTGGAACCCGGGTGTCGACCAAAAACATGGAATCCGGCGATGAAGAGACTTACACCTTTTTTGGGCCCTGGGATACCAACTTGGACGAGAAAATTCTGAATTACCAAGCCCCTCTTTCCATGGCCTTTATGGGTGCCAGAGTGGGGGACATTGTGAAGTTTGGTGAAGAAGGAGATTCACGCTCCTGGGAGGTCCTGGCCATCGAGTCAGCCATTGATTAGCTGCTGATCCATTTTTTTCCAGCACTAGTCCAGAATATTTCAGTGACCGGCCGTGAGTGAAAATCTCCGGCCGGTTTTTTTTTGATTTACAAGGTTGTCGATTTTTGAAATGTGCCTCATTACCGCCTCAAATATGCCTTTTAGGTTAAGTTGCCTCATTTTGTTATGGGAAATCTTTAGGTTTTGTTTTTTAAGGGCAGAATAATAACTCCGGAATGGATTTTGCGTTTTTTCCTCGAGTAATTCCGGGTCCCCGGCAAAATGGGCCCAAGAAGTGAACTTTTTTGAAGGGAAAAATCATGCGGAACGCGCGTCCAGCTGGGTTCTCACTGTTCGAAATTCTTATTGCCGTGGCAATTGTGGCTATTCTGGCAGTAGCAGTGGGTATTCCTGTGGCCAAAAACCTGAATCAGGGAAAAGTGGCCCGGGCTCAGAGCGATGCCAAAGTTATTGGCAATGCCATCCTTGATTTTTATAAAGATGTGGGCCAATGGCCTGCCCAAACGGACCTGGACAGCAACCCGGAAGCCTTTCGTCTGGTGGGGAATTATGAACTGGGCAGCGGCAACGAGGGAATTTCCCGGGGAACAGACTTAGCCACGGGTTCCAATACCTGGGCAAGCTATGGCACACCAACCACACTGACTGAACAATTGATTCGAAACCAATCGGGTAATATCCACCCACTATATAATCTCAGTGACAAACCTCATGTAAGTCCCGGTTGGAACGGTCCGTACATAGACCAGATTCCTCTCGATCCTTGGGGCCGCCCATATGTGGTCAATATTGGCTACGCCCTTCCTGCGGTGTCCGGGACCATAACCCAGGAAAATGAATACCATAATGTGATGGTTCTTTCAGCCGGCAAAGATGGGGTTTTCAATACAACTTTCGACGCCCGGGTTTATAACGAAAAAGCTGATGGTGACGATGTGGGTTTTGTCATTCTGGGTGCTCGTAAATTCAAACGGAACCAGGACTAGAAAACCGACAGTATCAGGGAGCAGCAATGGGTCATATTAAAACAAAACGACTGGGCGAAATTCTGGTGGACGCGGGAATAATTACCCCGGAAAAACTGGATTTGGCTCTACGTGAACAAAGCCAAACCAAAGAAAAACTGGGTACCATTTTTCAGCGTTTGGGTATTTGTTCCGAAAAGGATATTTCCAAGGTACTGGCTGGTCAGGCTGGTGTCGATTCCATTGACCTGAATGTCACGGAAGTGGACACTGCACAGCTGGAAATCATTGAACGGGAATATGCTGAAAAATTTTCAGTTATTCCCATTAATCGAAAAGGCAGCACTCTGCGGGTGGCTATGGCCAACCCCTTGGATCTGCAAATTATTGACGAACTGGGCTCCAAATCCGGCAAGTACATTGAAGTTGTTCACGCCCCTGAAAGTGAAGTCCAGGATGCCATTGTTCGCTATTACGGTTCGAAAGCCGGTGCGTCCAATGATGTCAACGATCTGATTTCCAAAAGCCAGAAAGCTTTGGCCAGTGGTGTGAAACTGGGACAGGGCGACTCGCCGTTCATTCGCCTGGTAGATCAAATTATTGGCCAGGGTATTGAAGAAGGCGCCACGGATATTCACATCGAACCGGAAGAAAAGGTTTTGCGTTGCCGGTACCGTGTGGATGGCCGCCTGATTCAGGGGCCGATTCTGCCGGTTGAGCTTCTGGGTATTGTCATCACCCGAATAAAAATCATGTCGGAAATGAATATTTCCGAAAGCCGAATTCCCCAGGATGGTCGCATTTTATTCGATACTGGAAAGCGCAAAATTGATTTGCGTGTTTCTTCTTTCCCCACGGTCAATGGCGAAGGAATTGTCGCCCGTATTCTGGACAAGGAAGCCCTAATTGTAGGCCTGGAAAAACTGGGTATGGAAAAGGATATGCAGACCATATTCCGCAAGGATATTGTCAAGCCCAACGGAATTATTCTGGTGACTGGACCCACTGGTTCCGGTAAGACCACGACACTGTATTCGGCCCTTACCTACCTGAACAAACCTGATACCAAAATTATTACTCTGGAAGATCCAGTGGAATATGAATTGCCGGTTATTAATCAGGCTCAAATCAACACCGCCAAGGGGTTCACTTTTGCCAAAGGCCTGCGGGCCATTTTGCGGCAGGATCCGGACATTCTGCTCGTCGGTGAAATTCGCGATGTAGAAACGGCCCAAATGGCTATTCGAGCAGCTCTTACCGGTCACTTGGTATTCAGTACACTGCACACCAACAGTGCCGCCGGTGCCATTCCCCGACTTCTGGACATGGGTGTGGAGCCTTTCCTGCTTTCAGCCACTCTGGTTTCCATTATTGCTCAGCGTTTGGTACGCCAGATCTGCCAGCAGTGTGGTGAACCCACCGAATTAAACGCTGAAGATATGGAAACCATGAATCTGACAGCTGAAGATGTAGCCGGAGGAACCCTGCTTGAAGGCAAAGGTTGTGATCTTTGCAGAAACAGCGGGTATCGTGGCCGCCTGGCTGTTTTTGAGTATCTGCATGTGGACAAACCCATTCGCAAACTCATTGCTGAAGGTAAAAATGCTTCTGAAATTGAAGAGTCGGCACGCGCCACCGGACAAGCGGCTTTGCGTGACGATGCAATACACAAGATGATGAATGGAAAAACCACCCTGAGTGAAGTCATGAGGGTGGTCTCATGAGAGAGTACCGTTACAGCGCTCTTTCCAGCAACGGACAAACGGTGTCGGGTATTCGCCAAGCCGAAAACACGGATTCGCTGACTCTTGAGTTGCAGGAAATCGGCCTCATTCTCCTGAAGGCCAAACCGACTTTAGGCAGCTTTGGCAATTTGTTCTCTTCCAGTGGGCGAGCAGGCAAAAAAGAACTACGGGACTTTACCCAGCACATGTCCACTTGCCTTTCAGCAGGAATCACAGCGGTTTCCGCCCTGGCCGATTTTCAGGAAATGAGTGACGGGGCCTTTGGTGAAGTCGTCGCTGATATTCGTGGTGATGTAAGCAGTGGAACTGCTCTGGATGAAGCCTTCGCCAGGCATCCTCAAATTTTTCCCACAGTTTACCTGGCCATGCTTTCCGCTGGTCAGAACTCAGGTAATCTGGATGAAATATTTGAAGAACTGGTAGCGTACCTGGAATGGAACGACAACCTGAAAAGTCAGACCACTCAGGCCCTTATTTATCCGTCCATGCTCTTGGTGGGTATAATTGGGTTAATTCTTTTGATGATGCTTTTTGTGATCCCCCGATTTGAATCCATTTTTGAAGATGTGGGTTTCGAATTGCCTACCCTCACGGTCAAAATGATGGCTATGGGAAATTTCATGGGCACCTGGTGGTGGCTGATTTTTGCATCTATCGCCGCGCTGACCGTGGCCATGAAAATGTATTTCCGCACCGACCAGGGCGCATACAACCGAGACCGCGTTCTGTTGAAAATTCCAGTCCTTGGCGGTTTCATTCAAAAGATTGCTCTTTCACGGTTCTCAAAATCCTTTGCTCTGATTTTTGCTTCAGGCTTGGATTTATTGCGCCTGCTGGATCTTATGGAAGGTGTGGTTGGCAACAAAGTAATGGGAAGGCAAATAGCCTCCATTCGCCAGCGGGTGGCAACGGGCGAATCGCTCTCCGAGAGTTTTGCCGGGGCTGATGCTTTTCCCACACTCATCCAGCGCCTGGTGGCAGTTGGAGAAAAAACCGGTTCCCTGGACAACTCCCTCATGCGAGCCAGTCTGTATCTTGATAAAGAAATACCTCGGGATTTAAAAAAAGCCTTTTCCATTTTTGAAGGGGTCATCATTGCTGTCATGGGCGCGGTGGTTTGCGTGGCGGCGATGTCCCTGTTAATGCCCATCATGCAAATGGGAGGGAACCTGCATTGAGTTGTTCAAACAAAAACCGTCAAGGCTTCACGCTCATTGAAATCATTATTGCAGTGGCTATTGTGGCGGTCCTTGCCGGTGCTGTGACGCCTCTGGTGTATAAGCAGATGATTTCTGCGCGAGAAGAGGCCACTGAAAAAGAGTTGGGTCACTTGAATGATTCTCTGGTGGAATTCTATGAAGATTGCGGACGTTTCCCCACCGAGTCCGAAGGGCTGGCCGCTTTGGTTGCCGATCCCGGAGTTACCGGTTGGCAGGGACCATATTTGGGAACCGACCGTTCCGACCCGGTTCAGGAAGTCAGTACCGATTCTTTTCAGGAGACCTACGTTTACGATCTGCAGCCAAGTACTAATCCCTCAGGGGCCGCCGATTTATTGCTGGCCAGTGTGGGGGCTGACCGTCAGATGACTTTTGGCGGGTTGAACCAGACCTGGAACTTGTCAGGCGATGGTGATGACCTTCTGGCCCTCGTTTCGGTCGGACCCATCAACCGCGACAAAATGATCGATTGCCAGAATGAATTGCAAAAAATAGGGGAGGCTGCCAGCCGGTATTTTGAAGACCATGCCAGCTTTCCAGGCAACTCCGGAGCTCTGGTAAATGATTATCTGGACCCGGGAATTTCCGGGGGAAACTTCATCGATCCCTGGAACATGCCTTATGTGTTGGCCGAAACCGGAGGCAGCGGATCGCCGGTGGTCTTCCTGACCCGAAGCTTTGGCCCAAATCGCAGTAACGACGACGGTGGAAGTGATGATTTGACTCTGAATATCAGCAGTGTTCCGCCCGGGCGAAAATCGACTCAGTGGAAGTTGGGAGTTGCCCAAACGGTCCTGAACAATAATGGCTCACTGGCTCTGACAGGTGTCTGGGCAACGGACCGCACGGCCCTGGGTCTGGATGGAACTTTTGATGTGGATGGCTGGGGTCAGGACCTGGCCATAAATGTATCTTCCCGAACGATTTTTTCCGTGGGACCAGATGGCAACGCCGTCTTGGTTACCGATAATTTACCCGCGGGAGTGGGGCCTTAGAAGGAGTTTGCCTTGAGTAAGAAAAAAGGCTACAGCATTAGGTACAGCGGTGATGGTTTCTGTGCCATGACGGTTTCGCGCCAGGAAAAATATCGATGGAGAATTGAGCAACTGGAGCAAAACAAAGCTGAAGAAGGGCCTTCGGCCAGTCTTGCAAAAATCCTGGACAAAAACAGCGATTCTTTGACGATGGTTGTGGATGGCTCTGAGGTCACCACATCGTTGGTCACTTTGCCTAAGCTGAAGAAGAAACAAATGGGACTTGCTGCGGTCGGCTGGGTGGCCAGGACAGAGGCCACACCTGCCGATCAGTGGGCTGTGAACTGGAGTGAGAGACCTCGGCTTGAGGGTGCACCCGGCAATGAGCAATCAGATGTTTTTCTGCTATATGCGCAACGAAGTTTTGTTGAACAGCAACAAGCTTTGCCCTTGAAGTGGGGCGTTTCTCCCAATCGTATGGTTCCCGATTTTCTGGCCTTGGAAAACATGTTTCGCCGCTACGGTCCCGGTCATGATGAACTGGAAGCCTGGAATGTTGTGTTTGTTGATGGGAATAATCACTTCCTCTGTATCAGCACTCCTTCAGGCTTAATAATGACCCGCCCACTGCCCGAAGATTTATCTAACGGAGCCGATGGAGATGAGTATCTCGCCCGGTTGGCTACGGAAGTGGATCGTTCCATTTTCTTTGCCCGTCAAACGGAATATAACCCCAATATTCAGCGTATTGTTGTTTGTGGTGATTCGGTGCTGGCCCAGGGGTTGGTTGAACGCTTGAAAGATGAAACTTCGGTTCCGGCCGAATTCTGGGATGTCTCTTCCCTGTTTGATTTTGAAGGTGGCAACCTGAACTCCAGTTTGTTTTTGCCGGCCATGGCTGCAGTTATGGCGACCAAACCCAGCAAAAGCAATCTGTTACCAAAAAAATCCAAGTCACTATTTAATCCAGTTGTCCGGCGCCGTTTGCTGGTGGCCTCTTCCACTGCCGCGGCGGTAGTGGTTCCCATTCTTGCGGTGGGTGGATTTCTTACTTCCAGCATTCAAGACCAATATCTTGAAAAAGCTCACCGTCATCTTGATGAAGCTCAAATCCTGGCCGATGAAGCAACTCAGATTTATGTGGCCCAAAAAGTATTGCAGGCCAAGGAAGAGCACATTCGTACAGCAAAAGAAAATGAGAGGGATTTTGCAGGAGTCCTGTTGCACCTGGCCTCCCTTACTCCAGGTGAAATTATCTTCAAGGATCTGCGCCTTAAAGAAAACTCCTCCGGGGAATTGGTTCTCCAGTTGATTGGAGTAAGTAACTCCCAACAGAACCAGATGGCTCAGCAGGCGTTTGTCGATTTTCAAAAAGCTTTAGATGACAGCGAAATTTTGAAAGCTACCGGAGAGCCACGCAAGCTGGTCATTGCTGCTGAAACAGACGAAGGCAAGGATATTAAAAAAGTGGAATTCAGCATGGAATACCGGGTCGATACCCAATCCGCTGGTCATTCCAAAACTCAAGAGGTTGCCGTGGTGGCAGCCCGCACCGAAGGATAACTCATGGCTGGAAATGCCAGAATTAAACACTGGTTGGCTCAATCAAAAATTCGTTGGGCAGCTGTCACGATCATCTGGGTGGTCCTCCTGGTAACGGTTGCCATTCCATCCTGGCAGGGTGTTCAGAAACGCCATGCAGAGATCAACGTTTTGGAAGAGCGTCTTGCTAACATGGATGACTGGACAGTAGCCGGAATGTGGCTGGCCCCGTCCGTGCAGGAGCGCACACTGCCAGTGAATTCCCAATTCAGCGTCCTGTTTCCTGACCGCCGGAACCGTGAAGAATTATTCTTGTCGCTGGCACGCATTGCTGACCAAAGCGGTGTGACTGATTTTGGCCTGAGTGAAGCCAACGAATTCTCCATGGGCGGAAACGATGTCTGGAGTGATGGAGCCGGCATGGGAACCGGATCACCTACTGATAATATGGGTGACCCTCCACCCCCAACCGACGGTGCCATGGGTGATAATGCGATGGGACCGTCTATTGCCATTCCTGAAGTGGAATTATCGACTTACCGGGTTAACGCCCGTTTTAATGCAGATTACAAGCGAATCGCCCAGTTTATGGGCGGTCTCAAAAAAATTGAAAGAACCCTGAAAGTGCACAGCCTGACGGTGCGGCCTGAAAAGGATGGCATCGGGGTGGATTTGGAGCTGGACGTTTATGTCAGCAAAGCAAGCTAACAAAAAAATCCCAATCATTCTTTCGGTAGTGGCTGTGATGCTGGTCTTCGTGGTTTATCTGAACCTGCAGACTTTTGGGGTCATTGGGGATAACAAAACATCACGAGGTTACAGGGTTCAGGCTCATCCGCCGGTACCATCAGACCTGGGGCAGTTCGCCAGCCATGAGGCTCAGCCTGAAGTTGCCTGGTCAATGACAGGGGCTTCTGCTGAATTGTTGATCAGGGATCCGTTTTTCCCACAACAATCGCAGCCCGAGCCTGTGGTCATGGCAACGCAAAAAAAGCCAACCAGGAAAGCAGTGCCCAGGAAGAGAACCAAGTCACTTCAATGTTCGGCCATCATGCTCGGGGGCAAGTCGCCCATGGCAATTATTGATGGGGAAGGCCGACACATCGGTGACCGCATCAGAGGTATGGTTCTAACAAAAATTGATGCCGACGGTCTAACTTTCAGACGGAGCAATGGCACCGCAAAATATTTACCCATCGGGGTTCAGGAAGACGATGAAAATTCCTACCGGGTTGTGACTCGGACAAGAAATAATAATGACCAGGGAAGAACATCCCTACAGGGACAATAAGCCCAATAATGCCAAGGAAGGTAATTTGAAATGACAAGGATCAAAACATTAATGCTAGGGGCGATAATCCTAATCGCTCTGACAATGTTTGCCGGCCCGGTTCTCTCGTCCGAAGACTGGACTGAAGGTCGACCCCCGGTAACCATCGTGACCAACGGCTGGGTGGGCGTGCGCGATATTCTTCGGAATGTGGCCGAAAATGCGGGTCTGGGCCTGCAAATGGCCCCAGATGTAACAGGGAAGGTCAACGTGCATCTGCAGGATGTTTCGGTGGACCGAGCCTTGGATGCCTTGTTGGTTCCTGCTGAATTGGGCTACGAAGTGGTCGATAATGTCCTGGTTGTTTATAAGCAGGGCATGGTGACCCGGTGGATTACTTTTGACTATCCGGTAACCAATCGCGTGGGTCGCGGGGAATTGGAAATTTCCGCCAGTAGAAGTGGTGGTGGTGGTGGTGGAGGCGGAGAAGAAGGCAGCAACAAAAGTCACGTTACCAGCACTTCAGTCATGAGTATCTGGCCTGAAATCATGGACGCTTTAAAAGTTGTGGTTTTTGACAATCAGGAAAATGTTCAGGGCTCTTCAGGCGGGGATGAAAAACTATCGGTTAGTGTTTCGGATCCGCAAGGTCGGGTTCTGGTGGTGCATCCCATGGCCAGCATGGTCATGATTACAGCTGAATGGAATCGGGTAAACCGGGCGGAGAAAATGCTGGCTCGCCTGGAAGAGTCGCTTCAACGGCAGGTGGCCATTGAGGTGCGAATAATGGAAGTCTATCTGGACGATGAAACCCAAACAGGAATCAATTGGAGTATTCTGAATTTGAATTCAGACATTGCTTCGGTTGGGTTGCAAACTTTGGATGCGACCAGTCATATTTCGGACAGCTTTTTCCAATTCACCATGGATTCCAGTCATCTGGCCGGAGTTATGGAGGCCATTAGTTCCAGTGGTGATATTAACAATGTCAGTACGCCAAAAATTACCACCTTGAACAACCAAAAGGCCGTAGTGCGTATTGTCACCGAAGAAGTATTTTATGAGTCTCAGGTGGAACCGGCAATAATAACCAATGGAGTTGCCAGTGAACCGGTCATCAATTATACGGCACGCAGTTACCCGGTGGGAGTGGTTCTGGATGTGACTCCTCAAGTAGGGCAGGACCGGGTCATTACTTTGAATGTCCATCCAACAATTAGCGATATTGTGGGTATTGCGGAGAGCCCAAATCTGGATACGGCTCCGGTGCTCTCCATTCGTGAGCTCGATACCGTTGGCAAGGTCAAAGCCGGTGATACCCTGGTGATTGCCGGACTAATGAGTGAGCGGGTTAATACGCGGCGAACGGGTATTCCCATTTTGAAAGATTTGCCGTTGCTGGGATATATCTTTGGCAAGACGTCTCATAAAAAAACTAATATTGAATTGGTCATGCTGTTGACGCCGGTGATCATGGATGGCGATGCTCTTGACAAACTGGCCAAGGCGGAGCGGGAGCGAATCGAAGGTCAGATGTAAAAACAACTAGCCATAATGGATGCAAAAACGCCCGGCAAACATGCCGGGCGTTTTTGTTTTCAAACCCAAACTGTCCAAAATCAGATCAGTTGACGATTGTGATCAAAGATCCAACATCATCACCCTGAATGTCTTCAGATGTAGCATCGGCGTAACCGGTTTCCCATGTGCCGTTGGGTCCGGCACTCAGTACAAAAACCTTGTGGCGAACGGTTCCAGCATAACGTCCGGGAAAATACCGGGCATTGACGATGTATGCATTTCCCCAGGGATCAGTCAGGTCGTAAGAATCGATGTATGGCCCTTTCCAGGAATTGGGACCCGAAGTGGGCCAATCCTGGTTGTTCTCGTTGGCTCCGTCACCATCGGCTGAAGAGTCATTATCTGGATTGTTGTAATACAAATAGTCACCCAGATTTTTGGATATACCATAAGTACCCCAGTTGGTGGCACCTGAAGCGGCACCGGATCCAGCTCCCGTAGCCAAGGTGGAACTGCTGACCACACGGTCAAGGGCGGCTCCAGATGGGCCGTCAGCATTGGTGATGGGCCATTTGCCGACATCTTTAAAATAACTCAAAATAGCGGTGGCAATAACTTCGGTTTCATTTTGAGCTTTACCAACTTTTGCATCTGCAAGATGCCGGAAAACCATGGGACTCATGGCCGCGGCAAAAATAGCTACAATAGCAACGGCAATAACAATTTCAATGAGGGTAAATCCTCGACGGTCCATTTTCCTAGTGTTGATCATGACCGAATCCTTTCGGTGTTACTCGGGCTGGTTGCGCCCGAATGGCCTCTCAATGAGGTTTGGGCGGGATGGCCTCCATTTGAGAAGCCTGTTATTTAGATTATATCGGTGGAAAAACGGGAGACTTTAACTGAATTAATCGGATTTATTCGAATTTGGGATATTTTTTTTGCCCACCCGGGGCTAGAATTAGTGGATTGGAGCCAGTGTGAATGGGTACACAGGTCTTTGATAAAGGTCATTCAACTCCTCTGGCATGCGATGCATAAACGGCCGCCTGATCCTGAGGCATTACCAATACATCATGAATGTTCACATGAGGGGGGCGAGTGGCGCAAAACAGCACGGTTTCCGCAATATCCACCGGCTGCAAGGGAGGGAAATTCTGATAAACGGGTTCGGCCTTCTCTTTATCACCGCGAAAGCGTACTTCACTAAACTCAGATTCCACCAGTCCAGGATCCACTGAGGAGCAACGAACCTTACTTCCCAGTAAATCGATGCGCATGCCCTGGGTAATGGCTTTAACGGCGTGTTTTGTGGCACAATATACATTTCCCCCGGGATAAACCTGTCGCCCGGCTATGCTGCCAATATTAATGACATGCCCGAAGTCGCGCTCCACCATGCCAGGCATGACCGCCCGGCTGACCCATAGCAGGCCTTTAACGTTTGTATCAATCATCTCGTCCCAATCCAGATAATAAGCTTCCTGAACCTTATCCAAACCCCGGCTCAGGCCAGCATTATTAATGAGGATGTCGATATTGGCCCATTCCTGAGGTAAATCTTCGATGGTTTTATTCACAGCCAGACGATCTCGAACATCGAGAGTCAGAACATGGGTCTTAATTCCGTATTGCTCCTCAAGATAGCTGGCTACGGTTTCGGTTTTGTCCCTGCGGCGGGCAGCCAGGATCAGATGTGAGCCTTCCCTGGCGAAACTATGGGCGCAGGCTTCACCAATACCAGCTGAGGCCCCAGTAATAAGAGTGATTTTATTTTTCAGCATGGGTGACTCCCTTAATGTTAGTTAGTTTCTTTAATTCCCAACAGGTTAGCAGGCCTTCCCAAACCTTGCAAGGGCCTAAGAAACCAATAAATTTGCACTTTGGTGTTGAAAAATGATGAAAAATATGTCATAATATCAAAAACACAGGACAATACCTTGGTCAGCACATTCCAGTAGCACCCCGGAGGTCTCTTTTGAAAAAGCCGGTATTGATGATAATTTTTTTAATGGCAGTCCTGAGTACAGCACAACTCGCCAGTGCTGACTCCCGGACGGCCAACGGTCTGCAATTCCAGAATATTTTGGTATCCATTAGTCAATCTTCTTCTCTTCCCGAATTTGCCACCACTGCTGATGATGGCGGAGCCTTGGGCGAAAAAGCCAAAGTCCGGGCCATGATGGCCGCTCCTGTTCCTGTTGAAGTTTCCGCCCATACTCAGGCGACCAGTCTGATTCTGGGAACCAGCCTGGCCGCCCTGCACGAAGAGAATTAATACCAACCGGGATCATAGATCGGGTAAATGGTGGAAAACATATATTCAGCATAAGAACTGTACAGTGCCCCCATACCCGGCCCACCAATGAATGCCCCAATAACATCTTCAAAAATGACAATGCGCCAATACCAGGGTTCATCTTCCATGTATACCTTGTTGCCCATGGAACGCTCCAGCGAACCCAGAAAAACTCCCAGAACTCCTTTGATTTCCTGGTTTGAATTTTCATCAGCCCAAAGCTGCAATTCGATTAATTTCGCCTGAAGCTTTTGCGGATTATCTGAGTGCAATAACGCCAGAGCCTGCACCAGGTCAACGGCCAGCAGGGGCGGGCAATGGGCGCGCAAAACAAAACCCGAAAGACAGCGCAAGGCTATGTTGTGAATATCCTGAAGGGCCAGGAGATTGCCCGGCAAGTTTATCAGAGTTGATAATACCCGCTGACCATTGGCGAGCTGATCTTCAGAGCACTCCAAATCGGGACTGCGGGCCATCAAGTGTTTCATCAGAAGAGGAAATTCTTCGATCGTATCTTTGGCCAGGCATCCGTTTTGTTGGCTGCGGCGCAACAGGTGTTCTACTTCTGAATTGTGATAATTGGCATAATCCCGAACGGTGACCGGAGACAAATCCACCAACTTAAGATCCGCATTTACTGCTTCAGTTGGAGATTGTTCATTACAGCCGGCAGCCAAAACCAGCAGACAAAGGGTTCCGAAAAGCAACGCAAGTGTGCTCCACTGTTTTCGCATATTAACTCCTGATGGGAGGAAAAAAATATTCTGACAAATACCCTCCCTACAGGAATTATGCCGCCAAAACCTGGCCCCAAATAACAAATCCGGCCACTTCATGGAAATGACCGGATCCGTGAGATGTCAGAATTTATTAATCTGTCAACTGGCGGGAGCACCCTCCGCCGATTTTTCAGCCATCATTTTCAAACGTGTTAAACCGTCGTCGAACATAGGGCCTACCATGGGGTCCATGAGCAGGTTGAAAAACCGTCCCGGCAAATTCCACCCCATGTCTCCGTCCATGCGCCAAATCACCTTCGTGCTGTCGGCCATGGTTTCGTAGTTCATGGTGTAAACGGAATTGGGTCTACTTTTTGAAAGATCCATTTTATAGGATACGCCCCAATTGGGTTCACTGCGAGTGACAGTCAAATGACCGCCGCCCTTTTCAGCTTCCCATTCCTGGCTGGCTCCCACACCCCGGGTAATTTCGCCCAAGGTGATTTTCAGGGTGGGATCGTCTTTAAACCAAGGCGTCCAACGGGGCCAGGTTTCCAGGTCGCTGGTCAGTTCATGAATGCGTTCGTTGCTGGTATTGATAACCAGTTCCCGCTGCACACTGTACTGACTGGGCAGCAAAAGCCCAATAATGACAACCACCAAAGTGGCTGCCAAAATTCCAATTCCTACAAGTTTCATTACCGGGCCCATGCTGATTCATCCTCGTTGTTTGTTGGTTCAAATGGGGTCAATTGGTCCATTTCTGGATCCAGCTCATTACTTCGTCGTGCCACTGAATGCTGTTCTGCGGTTTCAGAACCCAGTGGTTTTCATCGGGGAAATAGAGCAACCGTGCAGGCACTCCCTGACGACGCAGGGCAGTAAACACACTCATGCCCTGAGTATCGACTACGCGATAATCCAAAGCGCCATGCACCACCAAGGTTGGCACGTGCCAGTTCTTTACATGGTCAATGGGATTGTGCAGAGAGTATCCACTGCCTTCGGCGTAGGGAGGTCCACCGTGTTCCCATTCGGGGAACCACAATTCTTCGGTATCATAGTAGGCCATGCGCTCGTCCAGGTTTCCGTCATGACTGACAAAAGCTTTGAAGTTGCGGGAGAACTCCGGCTGACCGGCCATCCAGTTGATCATATAAGCGCCGTAGCTGGCACCAGTGGCGACAATTTTTTCGTCATCAATCCAGGTGTAGTTTTCCAGGGCTGCAGCCAGGCCTTTGACCAGATCTTCATAAGGACGGTCGCCCCAGTGGCCACTGATGGCGTCGGTGAAATCCTGGCCGTAACCGGTGGAACCGTGGAAGTCCACCGCAACAGTGGCAAAACCAGCACCAACGTAAGACTGAGGATTCCAGCGGTAATGGAAGTCGTTACCGAAGCTGCCCTGAGGTCCACCGTGGACCAGGAAAGCCAGGGGCCACTTCTGACCGGCGGCGGCTTTTTCCGGTGTCCAGTCGTAGGGTTTGACCACGTAGGCGTGCACGATTTCGTCGTTCCAGCCTTTGAAAGTCATTTGCTCGGGTTCACCCATATAACAGGCAGCCAGCTTGTCACCATTGAGGTTGGTGATTTGCTTCAGGTCTTTGCCGTTGGTTTTGATGGTGAACAATTCGGTGGGCGATTTCAGGCTTTGCATGGCAAAAAGCAGGCGACCTTTGAGCAGTCCCACATTGGAGTGGCGGCCCATTTTGTCCACCAGGGAAACCTTGCCCGATTTGATGTCCAGCTTGAACAGGGAGCGCTGTCCCAGATATCCAGCAGTGCAATAGGCTGTTTTGCCGTTGCTGGAAAATTTAAGACCGTGAGCGGTGAGCTTCAGGCCGTCGTAAATAAAATCGATGCGACGGCTTTCACCGGTTTCCCAGTCCATGAGTTCAATGTGGAAACGATCGGCTTCGAAGTTGGGGCGGTCCATGGCCAAATAGACCAGGGTTTTACCGTCGGGAGTGAACTGAGGTTCGGTATCCCAGGCCTGGTTCTCTTCGGTGATGCAGCGCATGGTTCCGCTGCCATCGGTGGGTACGGCGTACAGATCGTAATCGGTGCTCCAGGCTGGCTCGCTGCCAGGCAAAACCTTTGCCGTGAAGACGACTTCGCTGCCGTCGGGGGAAACCACAAATTCTTCACTGCCACCCCAGGGGCGGGTGGGTACATCGGTGTCCAGGTCTTTCATCAGGTCAATGGGATCGCCGTCGGGGTTCATGCCATCGAGCAGGAAAAGGTGGCTGCGTTTGCCATCTTCCCAGGTATCCCAGTGGCGGAACATAAGTTCGTCGTAAACCAGACCGGTAGTAGGGTCGTTGGATATTTCTTCATCTTTGGCCAGGGTCTCAGCGGGGCTCATTCCCGGGTATACTTCCATGGAGAAGATGAAGCTGTGCAGACTGGGGGCCAGTTCAAAGTTGCCCATGTCCAGCAGCAGGTCGGTAATTTGTCGGGCCTCGCCACCGGTGGGGTCGATGTTCCAGATCTGAGAGGAGCCACTGCGGGTGCTCAGGAAAAACAGAGTTCCGTTCAGACACCAGCGGGGATTCCAGTCGCCGGCTTCGTTGGCAGTCAGGCGTTTGGTCTCGCTGCCATCGGTGCTGGCCAGCCAGACATCGGTGCGGCCGCTGTTGGCTTCCAGATCGGTTTTGCGCACAGTGAAGGCAACCCAGTCGCCATCAGGACTGATTTGCGGGTCGCTGATGCGATCCATGGCCAGCATGTCGTGAATGGAAAAAGGGTGTTTCTCCACAGACGTTTCCTGGGCAGGAGCAGGAGCAAAAGGACTCAGAAGAAGGACCAGAGCCAACA
Organism: bacterium; assembly: GCA_024223715.1. Taxonomy (GTDB): domain Bacteria; phylum Krumholzibacteriota; class Krumholzibacteriia; order LZORAL124-64-63; family LZORAL124-64-63; genus LZORAL124-64-63. Next base: position 30,043 of record JAAEOA010000311.1, read on the forward strand.
GGCTCAGGGACAGAATATTGGGGAACAGTCTTTTGACGCGCAAGATCGGACCTCCGTTTGGGGCGGCTGAAAAATTTTAACCGCTGAAATATAGTCACGGGAATGGCTGGATGCGAATTGTGAGGAGTATTTTGGCTATTTCTGTGGTCTTGGGGGTGAGAAAAATGCCCAAATGAAAGAATTTTCTTCCCCATTGCCAAATATGGTAGGATATCCCGCCTGTTTGTATTCTCGCCATCATTGCAAAAAGGAGACATTATGAAAAAGGTCATTGTCACGCTTATCGCTTTGGTTCTTTTGTCTGCCGCCTTGGCTCAAGCCAAGCCCCTGATTTATGGATCAGAAAAACCCCTTGGCGGAGTTCCCTCTTTGGATGCCTTTCACTGCCAACCGTTAAACCCTTACTGGAATGTGCATCAGTCCAGCACGGGATTCAGCAGCGAATTTGCCGACGATATTCCCCTGGAATACCTAGGCACGGAAATCCACCAGGTGTCACTCTATGTTGGTGAATTTTATGGTGACTGGATTGATCCCGATGGTATTATTTTGAATTTCTACCACAGCGAGTGCATGCCTTCTCTGGACCCGGACCAAAGCTTTTTTTTCGCCTGGGATGATATCGAAAAAGAAGTAGTCTACGACAGTAGCTGGCGAGTTTATCTGGTGCAGCTGGTTTTGCCCGAGTCGGTTATGGTTCTCAATGAAATGACCATGGGCGCTGTGGTCGATAACAGCTGGGGAACTGAAGAACCCTTCTGCGGTGTGGGCGTAACTGATTATGACGATGTTTATGGCGCCTGTCATGGTGTTGTTGATGCAGTGGACTGGGGATATCCTCGTTGGACTTATAGCTCTCATTATACTGGTATGGGAATGGATCTGGCTTTTTGTCTGGAGACCGGGCCTGTGGCTGTGGTTCCTGCCAGGTGGGATGCTTTGAAGGCTAATTATCGGTAACTTTTTTTGGTGCTGGGGCCATGGTTGTGGCCCCGGCCTTAATATTTGTATTGCCAACTCTGGTGACAGTATCCTGGTCTCCAGAGATGAGAAACCCAGGCAAATTGAAATTGGACTCAGGATCCTCTCCTGGTCAACTTTTCACCAGCACCGTCTTCTGATTCACAAACTCCCTAATCCCCAAAGCATGCAATTCCCGCCCGTAACCACTCTGCTTAGTTCCCCCAAAAGGAAGCCTGGGGTCTGACTTCACAAAGTCATTAACAAAACAGCAACCGGCCTGAAGTTCTTCTGCAGCAATGCGCTGTCCTCGTTCCAGATCCTGGGTATAAACCGCAGCCCCCAACCCAAAAATGGTATCGTTGGCAATGCGAATGGCGTCTGCTTCATCCTTTGCCGAGATGACGGAAGCCACCGGGCCAAAAAGCTCATCATCGTAAGCGGGCATCCCGGGTTTCACCTGGGTCAGAACTGTTGCTGGATAAAAGGCACCCTGATTGTCAGGCACTTCACCGCCAAGAACCAATTTTGCTCCTGCGGCCACACTTTCGAGAACCTGCTGATGGAGTTCATCGCGAAGGTCGGTTCTGGCCATGGGGCCGAGGTCTGTATTTTCAGCGAGGGGATCACCAATTTTCCGTTGGGCCATTTCAGCAGACAGCAACCGGGTGAATTCTTCAAGAACCGATTCCACCACCACAAAGCGTTTGGCGGCGATGCAACTTTGGCCACTGTTGAGCAAGCGGCTGGCGGCGCAACTGGTGGCAGCCATGGGCAGGTCTGCGTCTTCCAGAATTACATAAGGATCGCTGCCGCCCAATTCCAGAACGGTTTTTTTGATGGCCCTGCCTGCGGCAGCGGCTACCTGCTGACCCGCGGGGGTGCTGCCGGTCAGGGTGACAGCCTTCACGCCGGAATGCTCAATGATTTTGGCCACCCGGTTGCCGCCAACCATCAGAGTGCGGAAAGTATTTTCAGGGAACCCGGCATCGCGGAAAACTTCTTCAATAGCCAGAGCACAACCTGGCACATTTGAAGCGTGTTTCAACAGTCCGGTATTGCCGGCCATAAGCGTGGGTGCGGCAAACCGGAAAACCTGCCAGAAGGGGAAATTCCAAGGCATGATAGCCAGAACCGGGCCTATGGGCTGAAAGGTCAGAAAGCTGCGAGATGCTTCTGTGGGAATTTCCTGGTCGGCCAGATGAGCTTCGGCGTTTTCGGCATAATAGTCACAAACAAGGGCGCATTTGTTAACCTCGGCAGTGCCTTCAGCAAGGGTTTTTCCCATTTCAGTGGTGATCAGGCGTCCATACTGTTTGGCCCGGGAGCGCAGAATTTCTGCTGCTTTTTTCATTTGGGTGCTGCGGGTGGAAAAGGAGGTGCGCCGCCAGGTTGCGAAGGCCAGTTCCGAGGATTCCACAATTTGGGCAGCTTCCATGTCATTGTGCTGTACATAGGATTGGATCAATTGGCCTGTTGCCGGGTTAATGGCTTTCACCGGAAATCTCCTTTGAGGGGTTGCAGTTTACGGGCACTCAACAAGATATCATCGGGCATGTTCTGAGGCTAATGGGGAATTTGATAATATTTTTTTCCCACTTTCCCGGGGATGTCTTTCATTGGGTCGGAAAGTTGCTCAGGAAACTCCGGATATTAGGTTGCAGGCGGGGGAGCAGAGGCTATTGAGTGGGGACTGACGGGGCTTAAATAGAAATAGGACTTGGTAAAACGACTTCACCTGCTAATCTCCTCTTGGGAACTTATCCAAGGGGAGATTTTATGAATACCAATCTGACAACCATTGCCCGGTTCGACAATTCAGCCAACGCCAACCTTTCTCTGGGCCTTTTACAGGCTTCTGGTATTGAGGCCGTTCTCGCCGATGAGGCCACAATGGGTATGGCATGGCATATGGGCCCCGCCCTTGGGGGCATTCGTTTGCAAGTGCGCCAGGAAGATGAAGAGAAAGCCCGATCTGTTTTGGAGGACCAGGGGACCGATCCGGATTCACAGGAAAAGAATTTTCCCGAAGGTTTTTTTGAAGAGGAGGAACTGACTCCTGAAGAAATTCAGAACCAAAAGAAACAGGCTCTGGCCAACAGGGCTTTCAAAGCGGGAATTATTGGTATGGGAATAGGGCCTTTGCTTTTGTATTCCCTGGTTCTGTGTGGCAAGGCCTGGAGTTCCAAAGGCAGCATCTCTGGTGGCGATAAACTAAAACTGGCTTCGATCAGCATTCTGACTCCGGTAATGATTGTTGGGTATGTGGTTCTATATTCTCGGTTGTTTTGATAGGAAGGTGCTTTGATGCGTTTTACTAATATTTCCAAAGCCCACTGGTTTTTGGCCAATGCAATTTTCCTGTTGACGATTTTAAGCACCACGTTGGTTTTTGCCCAGGCAAACGGCCCTGCTGATGCATTATGGGAGCTCTATAAAGAAGGCAATTTCGCCGAAGTGGTTGTCCAGGGCAAACTATTGATCAACACAGACAAGGAAACGGCCCAGGTCAACCTGGCTGTGGGGCGAAGCCTGGTTCATCTGGAAAAATACGATGACTCGTTTGTATATCTGACCAAAGCCGTTCAGTTGGATTCAGACAAAACCTGGGTCTACGCCTGGGGACAGGTCTATCTGGGAATGGCTAATTGGAAAATGGGTGATTACGCTCGTGCCGGGCAGGCTTTTATTTTGGCTCGAGACTGCAACGCCACGCGCAATGCCACCCGGAACGCCACCACCTACATGACACGTCTGGGGCTTTCAGAATCATATGCGAATTGGCAATCTTTCGAGACCGATAACTTTTCGTTTCTTTTTTCTGATCGTCTGGAAGATTTTGACAAAGTAAAATTTGCAACTCGCCATGAAGAAGCCTTCCTGAATATTTCCCAATGGTTTGGTGGCCAACCAGATGAGAAAATCAGATTCCTGCTGTACGCCAACCAGGAAGAGGCCGACGAGGCCGGGGTTGGGACTTTGGGTTTTAGCAAACCAACCATGTTTTTGACCCACGCCAGGATTGGCCAAACAGTAGGCCACGAGATGACTCATAACATTGCCTTTCATGCCCTGAATCCGCAAACAATGACGGGGCTTATCAATGAAGGTATTGCCGTTCACATGGACCAAACGGGCCGGAATCAGCTAAAGAGGGCGCGAAAGGCCAGAAAAGACAAGGGCGGTGAATCGTTCAACGTTTCCATACCCGCTATCTGGAAAGACTGGACTCTGGCACCCGATGAATATTCATATCCTCTGGCAGGGGCTTTTGTGGCTCGTTTGCTGGAAAAAGGTGGCAAAGAGAAGTTTTTTGAGTTCTTTACTGACCAGAGTTATGAACACGCTCAGGAAATTTACGGGCAGGATTTAAACCAATGGGTCAGGGAATTTGAAGAAGATTTGTACAAATAAAATATGGATGGTTTTGTTGATCCTTTTGCCAGTCTCTGCATTTGCCGGAGTACCGGAAGAATTGCAGCCTGAATCTGGTTTGGTCAATTTCAATTGTCTGAGTTTCCTGTACGAAGTGACATTTATGAGTATAGATGTGGCTGTAGTGGAGGTGTGTTACGAAGATTCCACCGCCGGTCTCATCACTTCCGTGGTTCAGAATAATGATCCCGACCAAACCTCCCTGAAAAATATTGAAAAGATTTTGAATGAAACTGAAAAACTGGTTTTCAGCATGACCTTTCAGCGTGATGCGGGCATTGATCGCCTGGCCAAAGGCAGCATAAAAAACTTAAAACGGGGAATGCAAAACAATCTGATAACCGAAAATGAATGCCAGTTATTGTGCCAACGATTCGAAGAGCTGTTTTCTCCCTTCCAGGAACGTGGCGGAATAGAAGGCGATCGGCTGTTTTATCTTGTCGGGGCAAATCAGGTGCAACTTGTTTTTCTGGGATTCGATGAAGAGGTTCTTTTCGATTCTCTGGAAGAAGGCGAAGTCTGGGGCCGGGGCGTGAAGAGTATTTTTCTGGGAAAAGACTCAAAATTAAGAGAAGAGCTTTTGCGAGCAGCATGGCCAAACCCCTGATGGGGTTTTCTTTGAGAAACATTTGAAAGGGTTTATCGTATTGTAGCGGCCGACCGGGTATTGTTCTTATACTGGGATGGCAATCAATTTTGTTATACAAGGAGACGGATCATGAGAAATATCGCCCTCAGTTTTTTATTGTGTCTGGCCATGACTGTGGCTGCTGTTTCAGTGTTTGCCGGACCGGCAACGGTTTCGGAATCCGGCTGGTTTGATTATGAAAACTGCGAGTTCTGCAAAACCCTTTTGGAAGATCCCGGCCTGTTGGCTCATTCCACCTGGGAAAACTTTTCCATTAAAAACGGTGCCATGAATGTTATGACCGTGGAACCGGAATATGCAGCGGCAATGCGAACGGCTGAAGGAAAAATGTCTGCCTTGGGCAATAAAATCGGAAGTGGAGAAGTGAATCCCATGACCCTGAAAATGTGTGGCCATTGCATGAGTTTTGGCATGATGATGATGGGTGGTGCGCAAATGGAACGCATTGAGTCCGATGTGGCGGTTATTACCCTGATGACGTCAGACAACCCGGATATGGTCAAGCGTTTGCAGGAACAGGCCAAGCGTGATACCAAAGAAATGGCGTTGTTGAAGCACCAGCATTGATTGGGTTCCAATAATCATCGTGGGGCCTTGGGAGTTTGTTTTTCAAGGCTCTATGTCTATTCAAAGACACCAACAGGAATCCTCAAAAACAACGCACACTACTGATCATACCGCTGAAAATGATTGTACCGAATCATGGACGCGAGTTCGACCCCGTAGGCGGCCCTTTTTTCAGAATACCGATCCAGTTTTTTTACCAGTTTATAGGGGTCGTCAGTTTTCATTTTTAACTGGCAAAAGGCTCCAAAGTTTTTTCTATTAGACAAGACCCGATAATAATCTCGAATGGATGCATCCAGGGATTCGTATTTTTTTACCCAGATGGTGTTTTCGCCTCTTTGTTGTCCGGCAGCAATGCGGGGTTCATTTTTATTGAACGACCAAACTCCAAAAATGTTGTTGGCTTCTCTGAAGAACCGGGACGTTCCCCAGGCACTTTCCATGGCAGCTTGAGCCATGGCAATGCTCCGGGGATGAGGTTTGAGCACCATGAGCAGGTCCTGGTTGGTTTTGGTTTTGTATTTCAGGCGTAACGTGGCGAGCCGCCTCTGGTCTTTGCCTGTTTCCACGGCCTCATTAACAGATTCGTATTGGGCCATCAATTCCGCATAAACTTTCTGCACCGAAGGGGCCACCAAAGCTTCAAAGCGCTCTTTCTTTTCGGCAACCGTCATACCCGGGGGAACAATTTCAGGAGAGTATTTCGTTTCCACAGGTTTTGTTTCAGGAGCGTGAGTCTGGAGGTCCGGGGTGGGTTTTTCCAGTGTTGAACTATTGTGGAGTTTTTCACCGCAGGCAGGAATCAAGAGAAGAATCCCCAGAGTGAATAACAGCAGTATGAATTTTCGGAAGCTCATCAAATCTCCTGGTCTGAAACAGTCGTCTATTTTCGTGATGCTAATTTAGTTGATTTTAGGGGGTGAATCAAAAAAGGGGTCAGGACTCACGATCGAGGGCAGGCGGCGAATCACCCATTAGAGGATGCAGAAAGGGCTTGTGCTCTTTAATTTCATCCATGCTCAAACCACTGATTTCGTAGGGAAAAACCAGCCAGTCATCGGTTTGATGCTGGCTGAAATCGGGTTTTAATTCAGTTTCCCGAAGGGAAGGACGTTCCCACAGTGTGGCAACGCGGACCTCACGGGGCATGTTTCTTTTTAAGTGTTTGCTCAAGCGTTTGATAACCGCGTCAATGTTGTTACCGGTGCTGAATACATCGTCGACCAGGAGAAGGGAATCGTCGGCGTTGAGGCTTTCGAGTAAGTATTGGGTTCCGTGAACCCTGATTTCAGCATCGGGCGAAGCCACCATTTCATGATAATAAGGCTGACCGCGGTAAGATGTGCGTAAGGAAATGTGGTTGGTTTCCACACCCAGAGTTTGCAGGCATTCCTGGACATAAATGCCCACGGAGCTGCCGCCGCGCCACAGACCTACAATGAAAGTTGGCCGGAAGCCACTTTCAAATACTTGCACTCCCAGGCGGAATGAATCAAGAATAAGGGTTTCTTCATCCAGGAAGATTTTTTTCATAAGGAGCGCCCATGGAAGGTGGAGAGTCTATCAAGTTCTGCTTCAGGTGGAATTCAGGATACACTTTTTTGGGTATTCCGTGTATAAAAAGATGAGCTTGCAGATTATTACCAAGGAGAATCATGGAAAAGATGTATTTAACGGCCCAGGGCCTGTTGGAAGATTCCTTCAAACTCGGTCGACAGGTTCACGCCAGCGGTTTTAAGCCGACTTTCATTATTGCCATTTGGCGGGGCGGTGCCCCCATCGGTATTGCAGTTCAGGAATATTTGGCGTTTAAGGGTATTCATGCCGACCATATTGCCATTCGCACATCTTCGTACAGTGGCATTGATAACCAATCCCGGGAAATAAAAACCTTCGGGTTAAATTATCTGGTAAAAAACATGACCCACAGCGACCGCCTGCTCATTGTGGACGACGTGTTTGATACGGGTCGTTCCATTGAGGCCATTGTGGATGAATTGCAACGGCGACTGCGGTTGAATACTCCGGAAGATATCAGGGTGGCGGTGCCGTATTACAAACCGTCCAGGAACCAGACCGATCGGGAGCCGGATTTTGTAGTGCATGAAACTGCTGAGTGGATCAAATTTCCGCATTCTCTCGAGGGGTTGAGTGTGGATGAGATTCGGGAGAAGCGGCCGGCTATTTATGAGATTTTGAAGGATAGTTTATTGGGGTTGCAGGCTGAGTGAACTATTTCAACAGGGTCAATGTTTTGGAAAAAGACCATTTTTTGAACTACCTGTGCCTTGATAAAGAAAGAATTTGTCTTAAATTAGGACAACAAGGTCCATTTTAGGTATTAGTGAAATAATTGCGGAATTCCGCAGGAGGATAGCCCATGGGAAAAATAGAGATTGGTCCCGGAATGACCCTTTTCGAAATTACAGAAAAACACCCTGAGACCATTGATGCGTTTGTGGCCAATGGTTTTGAAAACATGGGTGAAGAGGATAAAAGAAAAACTCAGGGAAAAATGGTTACCCTGGTTCAGGCTGTAAAAGCCAAAGGTAAAGACCTGAAGTTTTTTATTAACCTGCTGGAAAATGCGGTCAATGAAAACCAGGATGAGCAAGATGTCACTTTAAAAACCGTTGACCATGAGAGCAAGGTTTTCCCCAGTGAAGGCGATATTCGGGTAGCCGGTTTGCTGCCATGCCCCGTGCGCATTCCCATGCTGGAAGCCTTCGATGAAGTGGCCAAAAGCATTACTGAAGAAACAGGTCTGACGGTGGGCGCTCGCTTGGCGGCTGCCTCTGTTGGGGCCGATGTTTTGGAAGAAGGAATGAATGCCATCGACGGGGAAAATGATTTGCCCGACTTGTTTTTGTCTGCTGGTTTTGAAGCATTTTTTGACAAGAAGAACATGGCCCGTTTCAAGGACCGGGGCGTTTTTGTGGACCGTTCCTGGCCCACACATAACAAAATTTTTGATGGTTACGATATGATGGACCCGGATGGCCATTACGCAATGTTGGCTGTAGTTCCAGCTGTGTTCCTGGTGGATAAAACTCAGCTTGAAGAAGGCGAAGCCGTTCCCCAAACCTGGGAAGAAATTCTCAGTCCCAGGTTCGTTAATAAAATAGCTATGCCTGTGGGTGACTTCGATTTGTTCAACGGAATTCTATTGACCATCTGGAAGTATTTTGGTGATGAGGGTGTCGCGGCAATTGGACGGAATCTGCTGGAAGGAATGCACCCCAGCCAGGCTGCCGGACGGTTTGCACCTAAAGGTGGAAAAGGCCCCATGGTCTCGGTCATTCCTTATTTCTTCAGCAAAATGGCGCAGTTTAATCCAGACGCTGAAATTGTTTGGCCGACCGACGGTGCTGTAATCAGCCCCATTTTTATGTTGCTGAAAGAATCATCTGTGGAACCAGCGGGACGTCTGGCCGATTTCTTTGCCAGCCGTGAGGTGGGCGAAATCTTGTCTCACCGCGGATTGTTCCCCAGCTGCCACCCTGAAGTGGAAAACAACGTTCCCGAAAGCTGTCCTTTCATGTGGCTTGGCTGGGACTTTATTAAAGAGAACGATCTGGGCGAATTAATTCCCAGAGTGAATGATATTTTCCTGAAAGCGGGCGAATAAAATGCGTTTTGTTACGGTCAGCGGACCGCCGTCATCGGGAAAAACAGCGGTGATTCTCAAAACCCTGGAACATCTGGTGAAGCAGGGTTTGAAGGTGGGCGTCGTAAAATTTGACTGTCTGTCCACCGATGACGACCAGCTTTTTCGCAAGCACGGCATTATGGTGCGCAAAGGATTGGCTGGGGCCTTGTGTCCCGATCACTATTTTGTTTCCAATGTGGAAGAATGTGTGCAGTGGGGCATTAGTGAAGGCCTCGATGTGCTGGTAAGTGAAAGCGCTGGCTTGTGCAATCGTTGCTCCCCGCATATTCGGGAAGTTTTGGCCATTTGTGTCATCGATAATTTGAGCGGCATTGGGACACCAAAAAAAATTGGCCCCATGCTAAAAGCAGCTGATTTGGTAGTTATTACCAAGGGTGATATTGTCAGTCAGGCTGAGCGGGAAGTTTTTGCAGCCAGGGTTCATATGGTGAATACAAAAGCCAGAATTCTTCATGTAAATGGCATTACCGGGCAGGGCAGTTTTGAGCTGAGTACTGTTTGGGCGGACATTGAAGACACCGATACCGTGGAAGGAAAGCGGTTGCGGTTCTCCATGCCGGCCGCTTTGTGTTCTTACTGTTTGGGTGAAACACGCATTGGGTCGGATTTCCAAATGGGCAACGTGCGGAAAATGAATCTTGATTTGCCTACTGGTTTGAAAACCGATGGTGGTCCTCAGGACTTGGGGGGCAACTCATGAGCCGTCAATTAAACTCCCTGAGCGTTGAATTCTGTTTGGGCAAATGGCCTTTTGTGGAACAGTTTTTTCAAGACAAAAATTTTGGAGAAATGATTGACCAACCTGAAGCAGTTCTCTCGGATTTTCTTTCCAGCGAATTACTGGTTGAATTGGATGCTTTCATTTCCATGATGGAAGAATTCCTGGGAACCACAGAAGAAGAAGTTCATGAAATTACCATTTATGGCGGTAAGGCCAAAGATGGCAGTGATGAAAAAGTTCGTGAATTGAAAGTTCGCTCGGGTGAAATTGTGTGCATTGTCGGACCTACCGGAAGTGGAAAAAGTCGTTTGCTGGCGGACATAGAATGGGTTGCTCGTGGTGATACACCAACCGAACGGCACGTTCTTGTAAACGGCGAAGTGCCAGGCGATAAATGGCGTTTCAGCAGTGAGTACAAGCTGGTGGCCCAGCTCAGTCAGAACATGAATTTTGTAATGGATTTAACGGTTGAAGAGTTTTTGGCCCTTCATGCGGAAAGCCGTCTGGTAACCAACGCGGAAGAGAAAATCCAGCGTATTTGGAACTGGGCCAATGAGTTAGCTGGAGAGCCGTTTGCTCTCGATACTCCAGTGACGAGTCTTTCCGGCGGGCAATCACGCGCTTTGATGATTGCCGATACTGCTGTGCTCAGCTCCAGCCCGGTTGTTTTGATCGATGAAATTGAAAACGCAGGCATTGACCGTCAACAGGCATTGGACATTCTCATCCAGCAGGAAAAAATTGTTTTGATGGCTACTCACGACCCCATTCTTGCTTTGATGGGTGACCGTCGGGTGATCATCAACAACGGGGCCATGGTGGATGTTATTGAGCCGAGTGAAAAAGAGAAATCGAACCTCGATGAATTACGGGCAATCGATTCAAAAATGATGAACCTTCGCCACCGGTTGCGGATGGGGGAGCGGTTGGATAATATCGCTGGATGATATCGCTGGATGATATCGCTGGATGATTGTTATAGCCGGAACATTTATATAAAAAAGTAACGACTCTCACCCAAGGTCCAGGTTTGGGTGCTTACCCGTTCCCATTTGGTGAGAGTCGTGACTTTATAAATCTATCAATTGTTGTCTTGGAATTCCAGTGTTTTTTCGGTAGTCTTTCTTTGATGATAAAATCTGGTTGATGAACCAGAGAGGGTAACTCCTTAATTCAAAGAGGAAATTTTTTGACCCAAGGAAAATCTCAACTTCATAATGCAGTGGTCGTGGTTCAGGCGCGAATGGGATCATCCCGTTTGCCGGGCAAAATGATGGAAGACCTGATGGGGCAACCATTGCTTTGGCACATCCTGCAACGGGCCAAACAAGTGCGACCTGATTTGCCAGTTGTGCTGGCCACCACTGATAAAACCGGCGATCAGATTTTAGCCGAGGTTGCGGCACAGTGTGATGTGTCAGTAGTTCGGGGAAGCGAAAACAATGTTCTTTCGCGGTTTTTTGATGCGTTAAAATTATGCCCGGCCCGTTGGGTTGTTCGCGTGTGTGGAGACTCCCCATTATTTGATCCTGCTTTTCTTGAACTGTGTTTGCAAAGGGCTGAGGACACCGAAGCTGATGTTATTAAATTTGAAGGAAATCCGGAATCACTTTTTCAGGGAGGGGAAGTTGTCTCTGCACATGCTCTTGAATTTAGCCTGGAACAAGCAGGAGATGATCCTTTGGTCTTTGAACATGTGACAGCCTGGGCAATGAGACATTCCGAAAAACATGCGAATGATTTAAAAACAGCTTACGTTCCCCAGGTGCCGGGAATGATGTCGGGTACTAAATTATCCATAGATACACCGTATGACCTGCAACGTTTGCGCCAGCTTTATGGTGCTTTGTACAATGGAAAATCCATTTTGGATTTGAAACTTGCCGCGCAGTGGATTCAGGAAGGAGGTTGGAATTGAATAACGAATTGCGGGACTCCATCCTTAAGAAAAATTTGCAGCGCCTGGGAGTTGCCCGGGCCACAATTGACGCTTTGGTCAAGCAACCCCGACCCGATGTCCAGATAAGTGTAGATGCTCACGATCAGCCGTCATTTATGCTAAATCAAGAATCTGTTTACCCAAGTGGCAATACATTGCAAATCATTGCGACTGAATCAGCGGGACTGGTGGACAAAAAAAATCCTGCTTTGATTCTGTTTTTCGGGTTTGGTTTGGGGCTTCATTTTGATTTCATGAGAAAATCAACCAACGCTCCCATAGTGGTTTATGAACCTGACCTGGCCGTGCTGAAGGAAGTTCTCAGTACGGTTGAAGTGGAGCTGGAGAACACAACTCTAGTTACTAATACGGGCCATTTGACTGACTTGGCACAAAGCATCCTGACTCATAATTCAGAGGATATGGTTGCTGGTGCTTTGCCACATTGGGTTCAACGATTTCCCGTCGAATTTGAGCAGTTTAAACAAGCCATAAAACAAGCTTCCACAAAAGTGGAGTTGGATCATCGCACACGTTTGGCTTATTCAGCGGAGTGGATCAACAACATTGCTGAAAATTTGCCCCGTTTGGTTCAAATGCCTCATCAGGAATCGCTGGGAGAGGCATTTAAGGACAAACCAGCCATTCTTGTGGGTGCTGGTCCTTCTTTGGATGGCAGTCTAGAATATCTCCGAAAAATCAAAGGAAAGGCTTTGATTTGTGCTGTTCATACGGCGGTAAAACCGTTGGCCTTGGCCGGAATTTATCCGGACCTGGCGGTGATTATTGAAGGACAGCATTTGGTTCATTATTTTGAAGGTTTTGACGGTTTGGAAAACATCACACTTTTGCCGGGTGTGCAAACTCATCCGGAGCACCTGGAGTTGGGGTTCCGGGCATTTATGTCGGTTGCTTCCGAAGGAAATGTTGTTTCAGATTGGTTGAAACAGGGATTTGGCATTGAACCGTTGCGCAGCAGTTCCAGTGTCTCAGGCATTTCGTTTTCCTTTTTGCATTCGTTGGGTTGTAATCCTTTGGTTTTGGTGGGAATGGATTGTGCTCTGACGGGAAACCGCACTCATGCGGGTGGCTCCATTCAGGGCAACATGCGGCTTGGAGAATCGGTGGAAAATGGACGGATGAAATTTTTTGATGTCGAAGCTGAACACACTGGTGAAATCAATACTCATGAAGTTATTGCCTGGGGCGGGGAAGGAACGGTGCTGGCTCGGCCTGTTTACACTACTTATCGAAATTGGTTTGAAGGGGCGTCCCAGACTTGGGCCTCAGATAGAAAATTGATAAATGCCACAGAAGGCGGGGCTCGAATTCATGGCTTTGATGAAGTGACTTTGGCTGAAGTGTTTAAGGCCTATTGCCAGATGGGGGTTAATCCGGAAGATGCCATAGCTGATATCCTGGCTCAGTCCGGGTCTCCTGATCCATTGGTTTTTGCTGACTGCATTGAAAATGAATTGAAGATTATTGAACAGGCTGAAAAGGTTGGTCTTATGGCCGATCAGTCTGCTGTTCGGGTTTTGTTGAAGTTGAGCAGGAAAGAGCTTTCCACTGTTCAGAAATATCTCGACCAGTTGGCTCATGAGGAAGAAGAATTGCGTGGCTTGACCCGGCAAACCAGATTGTTGAACACACTTGTGGGAATGAGGGCTCAAGACATTGTGGCTGAAAAGTGTCAAAGTGATGACAGGGTTGTGCTGACAATGTATTCAGTAAAACAAAGCCAGGCCATTACTGGTTTGGTTGTTGAAGGCTCCAGGGAATTGCTTCAGAAATTCAGGCCGGTGATTCAGGAAATCCGTAACTCCAGGGAAAAGGGCAAACATTGAATTTTCTGTTTATTGTTCCCCGGGACAAGCATTTTGATATGGTGAGCATCCCTCCTGGTGTTATCTATGTGGCAACAAATCTAAAAGCTTCAGGTTACTCAGTGACCGGGCTGCACTTGAGCTTTGAAGAGGGCGACGAGCAGGCCATTTCCTCAGCCATCAAAAATAATAATATTGATGTGGTTCTGGTGGGTGGATTGTCTTCTCAATATACGGCCATCAAAACCATAATAAAAACTGTCAAAACCCTAAATTCGGGCATTAAGACCGTCGTTGGCGGCGGCATGGTCACCGCCGAACCGGAATTGGTTATGGCCAATATTGGTGCTGATTTTGGCGTCGTCGGCCAGGGTGAAAACACCGTATGCTGCTTGGCCGGGGTTCTGGAAACTGGAGCTGATCCTGGTTCGGTTGATGGGCTGATTTATTGGCTGGATGGCCGGTTGAAACACAACCCGCCCCGGGCTGAAGTTAAAGATTTGGACAGTCTTCCTTTCCCGGATTACAGCATTTTTGATTACCCGCAAATACCCAACATGGTTCAACACGTTTCCGGCCTACCAAAAAAAGTACTCAGCATTACCGCAAGTCGTTCGTGTCCGTACAATTGCACATTTTGTTATCATCCCAGCGGTTCAAAATACCGGCGTCGCAGCATTGATAATATTTTCGAAGAAATCGATGAAATGCTTCAGAAGTATGAAATTGATCATGTGTCCATGGTGGATGAATTATTTGCTTCAGGGAAAGGGCGGTTGGAAGAATTTTGTGACCGGATGAAGCCTTATGATTTGACCTTTGCCTGTCAACTGAGGGTCGATGGGGTTGATGAAGACATGCTAATGCAGCTGAAAGAGGCTGGTTGCATACTGATAAGTTATGGCATTGAGAGTGCCGATAATGCCATTTTGAAAAGCATGCGGAAAAATACAACCATTGAACAAACGGAAAAAGCCCTGGAAGCCACCAGAAAAGCCGGAATTTTCATTCAGGGCTTTTTCATTTTCGGAGATATTGAAGAAACCCAGGCCTCGGTGCAAACCACTTTGAAGTGGTGGTTGAACCATCTTGAATATGGCATCAATCTGGAAGTAATTGATATTTTCCCAGGCACGTACCTCTATAAATATGCAGTGGAAAGAGGCATTATTGCCAACCGTTTGGAATTTCTTGAAAAAGGATGCCCGCGCACCAATGTCTCAAAACTTTCTGACGGGGAAATGAACCAGCTTTTGGACAAAGTGATTTATTTGAGTGAAGAATTCCGAGGGGCAACGGCTGGGACCCGGGTTCAACGTCTTCATAAAAATGGAGCCTGCGATATGGCCGCTCCCTGTTTGCATTGTGGCCATGTAAATCATTTTCCTGAGGTGTTTTTTGAATTTAAAAACACCAGGAGCTCTGCAGCGGGAAGCTGCGAAAAATGTAAATCCAAAATGAAGATGCCTCCGGCTGATGCTATTTCTCGTTCCACATATAAGGTTGTATTAGACAAGGCGTTAGATGTTTATTTTGAGAAATGGGCAAACAAACGGATTGTCATTTGGGGAGCCACCGAAAAGACATCATGTCTGTTGCTGGGTTCACAATGCTTGCGCGACAGTGTGGTGGCTGTGGTGGACCGGGATTTTACATTCAAGGCTGGTCGATTGCTTGATTTATTCGAAATTCAGGATCCCCAAATACTTCAAAATATGGAGTTTGATGCCTTGGTGATTGGGGCTGCGGGATACGAAGAGGAAATCCTCGATACTTTACATACCATGGGCCGGAAGTTTGAATTTTTGGATATTTAGGAGGCTTTCGGGAAATCCAGTGCCGAAAACAGCCTCTTATCAGGCTAATTGTTCATGAATCCATTGCACAATGTTCTGACTTTTTTCTTCTACTGAAACGTATTGAAGCTGGTATTTTTCGGTGAGTGTTTTTATATCCTCAGCCAATTGAATTTTCCCTTCAGGTTGAAGCCATTGCTCTGCTTCATTCCAGAAGTCCCCTGAGTTTTGAACTACTTTCATGACGTTGGCCGAAAGGGGGATATTCCCTTTTTGGGTCCATTCAGGTTTGGGGCTGGGAACTAAAAAAGGTGGAGTCCAAACCAGAGTGGGTTTACCAAGCTGAAAGGCATCAAACAATACACTGCTGAAGCCAATACCGCCGACCAGATCCGAAGCATTCAAAACATCGGGCAGTTGGTCGCCAAAAATACGTGGTGGAGTAAGATTAAATTTTCGGGCCATATTTTCCAGACAGGAAGTGATGTTGGCAAAGACCTCTGGTCTGGCTTCCGCAGGGTGAAGTTTGATAAGAAACTCCAGGTTGTTTTTGAAGTCATTTTTGGCCAACTCAGCAAACAGAGATTCAAACAAATTGATGGTATTGAGTTGGCCCCGGACCAGATTGTTGAGGGAGCGGGCTTCAATCCAACGACCCATCATGCTGATGACTGTTTTGTCGGGATCGATCCCCAATTTCAGGCAAGATTCATTTCGCGTTCCAACATTTCCGGCTACGGTGTCCACGGGAGTTCCCAGGCCAAGAAATTTGGTTCCCTGGTCCGGGAAATTCTCCAGCAATTCTTCGAATAGTTCCACTTCCATGGGTGAATCAAGGTTCACAAATTCAGAAGTGAAAAACATGGGCATATGACCTTTTACTTCCGAAAATTCCCAGCGAATTTGATTGAAGAAAAACCCGTGCTCCAAATTCATTGTAATAATTCCCAGATCTCTGGCAGCACGGACAATGCTGCGGGCATGGCTGCCATAGTCGGCACCACTGAGGACCAAATCGATAGGGTGCTTTTTATGTAGCAGTCGAAAGTAAGCCGCTTGTTTCAGAAGTTGGGTCACTTTGGGACGAAGAGAGTTCTGAGAATCTATCTTGGCCGTTTGAAAACCCAGGGCCTGGATATCGTTCTGAAGGTTCTCCTCAAGGACTTTAACGTTGCGGTCAATGTCATTCTGCAAGCAATTGTGGTCTTCTCCCATCATGGCGCCGGTGATCTCAAAAGGATTGCTCACCTTAAGGCTGGGATTAGATTTCAACGCATCCAGACCATTGCCAATGATGTGAAAATTGTCCGCCAGATGTTTGAATAGAATTTGGCTGCGTTCGGGCATAAGGCCATTGATGTAAATAGTTTTCACTGGGCCGCCTCCGGGTCCTGTGACTGAGACTTCATTTGTCCCACAAGAATTTCATTGATCAGGAAATGGTACTCCTGGCCCAGATCCAGAATAATCTCCGGGACCTCTTCAGCACCCATAAGTTTGGGACGCAAATAATCGATGATATCTGCATCGGACTGATTGGTATCCATTTTCAGAAGCTCTGGGTAGTTGTTTTGCAGGCAGGATTTTACTGAATTATGGTCCATTAGTATTTGGCCAAAACAATTTGGACAAAGAAAAGAGCGGCAAACCAGCAAACTGACCAGGACCTGAGCTCGAAGTTCATGTTTGCAATGAGGGCAGGGGCCAGAAAAAATGAATATTGATGGGCCGTTGGCCACCGAGATATCCACTTGGTCAGGTACGAACACACTTTGGTTGTCGTGCCCGTCGGTCAACAGTTCAACCAGCCAGACCGGTTGCTTGGGGACAGGAATGTTATTAAGCAAATCACGTCGGTCAAGCATAAGGGCCAACCGCACCAGAGCTTCCGGTTCCAGACTGTAGGCGGAATTGGCTGCGGCAAAATTTTGGTACAAAGAGCTGGCTGTTTCGGCTTGTCCGGCAAGGATAAGCAAGCGGATGGTCTCGGCCATAAGCTCATAATCGCCCGGGTTTTTACCCAGAATTTCCCCGGCTTGCTGCATGGCTGGAGTCAATTGGCCTTTCAACCGCAATTCCTTAATGGAAGCAGTAATGCTCACAGGTTTTCCCCAGTGGGTTTGAGTTCACCCGGGCCACTTTCAAGAGAAAGGGAACCGGCGGGTAATGGATAAGGAGCTCCCGGTCCGTTGCTTTGGGGGGCGATTTCAGCCCAGGCGGAGCGAAGGCTTTCACTGGTCCAGTCATCTTTGCCAAGGGCTTCAGCAAGGAATTGATACAACGGACTATCGGTAATTTCAAGCCAGAAACTGGCGGCCAGATGCATGTATTGGCGACACAGATCGTGGTCACCCCAGGCCAGGACATCTATTCCATAGGTGTGCAGGCAAATGTAGGCCAGCCGTTGCATTATTTGCGGATGAAGGTCCATCAGGTGCTTGGCGTTGTCTGGCAAACAGGCATTCAGAACAAAGGTTTTGGTCAAATGAATGGACAGAACCAGAGACTTGTCCTGAATCATGCGGGTGGAAGCGCTGAAGGGGTGCTTGCGGTATTGAACCAGCGGTTCCTTTAGGTACCCAACATCCCATTTCAGGTTCAAAAGGAGCAGGGCGAGACTGTCGGTGAAGTTGTAACCGCCAATGGCCCGCAGGCATTCGGTTCGCATCAGGGTTTGTACCGGGACGGTGTGCCAGCCCAGCAAATTGACTCTTGCTTCGGACAAGCCGGGAATGATGCCGCTTTCCCGGTAAATCATTTGCGGTTCGCCTTCGTTGCCCTGTCCGTCGATATACTGTTTTTCACTGTAAACATAACCCAGGTCAGGGCGATGCTGATACACTTCCAGGCATTTTTCGATGTACGTGGGCGTCAGTCGGTCGTCTGCGTGCAGGAAGTTTATGTAAGTGCCTTGGGCTTTCTCCAGGCATCGGTTCCAGTTATCGATGGGTATGGAAGTGTGTTGAGTGGGGAAATAAGGCCTCACTCGGGAGTCCTTGCCGGCCCAGTGCTCAATCACCTGCCGGCTATTGTCTGTGGAGGCATTATCCACTACCACAATTTCAATGTTCCGGTAAGTCTGACTCAGGGCGCTGGCCAGACTTTCATCCAGATAGTGACCCTGGTTAAAGTTGGGTATGGCAATTGTTACCAGGGGCATGGGTGGCCTCTCTAGAATAGGTCCAACAGACGATCGGCATTGCTGTCCAGTTCATCTTCCATATTGGCTGAAGTATCGGGGGCCGTGCAGTTTTTGCAAATGGGATTTTTCATCCGATTACCTTTTAACTGCATGCGAAGGAAAGATTTCTGTTTGCCGCCATTCCATATTTCCGTCAAAGGCGTTTGAGTAATATTACCAAGACCTGCGGGATCTGATTCCATACAGCATGGGTACACATCGCCATTGGGATAAACTGTCAGGGTGTAGAAACAAATGGGACACACCAGTCTTGGGTCGTGTTCCTGACCCCAGAGGTCGACCAGGGTTTGTTCCTTAATCATGTCGGTGTAATCAATTTCGTGAAATACGGGCACAATTTTTTCCACAAACATTCGATCACTGATATCGCGGAATAGGTCGTAAAACTTCTCTTCGTCACCTTCTTCGAGGGCAACATCGGCAATTTTCACGTACACCAGACAGTCTTTTTTGTTTTCGTTGAAGTAGCGGATGTTTTCCACCAGACCATCGAAATCGATACGGGCACCGCAGACCTCATAATATTTTTCAGCTGTCAGGCCCTGCATGCTGATGCGCAGAGTATCGAGGCCGGCGTCAATAAGGGCACGGCTGGTTTCGGGTTTGAGCAGGGCGCCGTTGGTAATAAAGGCCAGATTTTCCGCCACATCGAGTTTTTTGAGATGGGCAATCTTTTTGGCCAGCAGTTTGTTGGTCAAAGGTTCGCCCACGCCATAAAGGAAAAGAGTTTTAATGCGGTCTGGAAAAGCCCTGAGCTGCTCCGCAGCCTCCAGAAAAATTTCCCAGCTCATAATTTCCGGGATGAAACCTTTTGCTTTGAGATCGTCTTTGGGTAAAACCTGCACACAGTATTTGCATTTAAAATTGCAAACGGTTGAAACCGAAAGAAACACTGAAAAAGGTGTTTTCAGGGGAAGGACTTCTTTTAACTGCACCCGATCCATTCCGTAGCCGGGTTTTATTTCCGAACCCATGGGATCTCCTTTGCCTAATTGGCTTGTTGCTTGCCTTGTTGTAAATCTTTGGCGCGCTGGGAATATATCCTGAATTCCTGGAATTTTTCATGGAATTCATTCAACTCGGACAGTTCCATATTGTATGGCTTGAGGTAAAGCTGGTTAGGGTTGTCCGCGTGCAGTCCCAGATTTCCCTCCCAAAGCCGGTTCAGGTCTACATCGTTGACAAAAAGATTGTCTTTGACGGCCTGATTGAAAAGCCTTGTTCCCGGGAAAGGAATCAAATTGAATACGTTGTTCATGTCCAGTTTCAATTCCTGAATCATGTTCAGGGTATCGTTCATGGTCTGGGTGGTTTCTTCTGGAAAGCCCATAATAAAATAAGCCCTGGTTAGCAGGTTATGGCTTTTGTAAATATCCGTCACCTCAAAAATTTTCTCCCGATCAAGCCGCTTGCCGATGATCTCGTTTCGCATGTGGTCGTTTCCATGCTCTATGGGCATAATCACATAAACACAACCGGCTTCCACCATAGCGGCGGCAATTTCCTCGTCAATACTACTAATGATGTATCCGTTGATGCTTTCAAACTGAATTTTCATGTCTCGCTGAACAATTTCATTACAGATGCCAATAATATGTTTCTTGTTGAGGGTCAGGTTGTCATCAATGAAACCAAAATAATTCAGGTCGAATTTATCGTATAGCATTTCCATTTCGTCCACAACCAGAGAGGGGCTGCGCAAACGCAAACCCTTGCCCATTAATGGGTGTATGGAGCAGAAAGAGCAATCGTAAGGACAACTGCGGCTGGTGAGAATGGGCACCGACATTTTGATGTCCAGACCCCTCGGGTTGTACCAGGTGCTGTGGTCGGTAAAATAATCGGGCAGGTTGAACAAATCCCAGGCAGGGGTTGCCAGCTGGTCCAGATCTTTCAGGAATTTTTTCCGGGGTGTGCTGATGGTATCATTTTTATGGTCCACGAAAGTGATACCGGCTATGTGGTTCAAGTTTTTGCTGGGACCGCTTTGCCAGGCTTCCGAAAGGCCCACGGCCTGGCTTTCACCTTCTCCGAGAACAACCGCATCGATGTCTGGGCAATTGCGAACAATGTCTTCGGCAAAAAGAGTGGGGTGGATGCCTCCAATGGCAATGGCACGATCCTGTTGATCCTCTTTCAGGGCGGTGGCCAGTTTTCGGACAAAAGGAAAATGCTCGGACAAAAGACAGTTAATACCCACCCAACCGGCTTGGCTGTCATGAGCCTGGTCAAGAACCGCTTGAATGTAAAAGGAGTCAGGGTCGACACCCTCATCGGGTTGCAGCATGTTGAGATCAAGAATGTTGGGGTCGTGCCCTCCTTGCCGTAAGGCAGCGGCCAGACACAAAAGAGAAAGGGAAGGATGGCGGTCTACTCTTTTTACGTAATCCATGGTGTAGGCTGAAACGAGTAGGACTTTCAAACTCGGAGCTCCTTGAAAGGGTCAGATGTCCCGCTTAATATACATGAGAATAGCCGTCATGGTAAGGGGTTAAGAGATTTGAAATGGAATCAAACAATTTTACGTCGGTGAGTTCACTCCATTATCAATTAAGGTGATAATCTGGCCTTTGAACCCCAGGGCCAGGGCAGAGTCAACTACGGCCTCAGTGTGAGCTACAGCAGTTACCAGCAATACGGAATCATCGGGTGCGTCTTTTAAGATTTGGGCAGGGCCGATGCTCATGCCGGCAATAGTATGAGTCGCCTGTTTTAAGGTATTCAAATCGATAAGACCTTTGAGGTTGCATTGGGATAATTTGGTGGATTCGTGCAGGTATTCAAACTCGCGCCCAATGCCCCAGGCATAAACGGGTTTTTGGTTTACCGAAAATTCTTCCAGGGTTGTTTGCCGCCGGGATAATAACTGAGCCTGTTGCGCCAGATAATGTGCCATGGTTTGTTTCAATTCCTGAGAATTTGAACCGGAAGTGTTTTGTGTGGAGGGTTGCCCTGTTAGGCGAAAGATTCCGTACAAAGTGGGCATGACCATTTTATCACTCATGACATCGTGGTTCGTCTGATGTGAACTGAGAAGTTCAAAGCCTTCATTTTGGGCCAATTGTTTCAAATGCGGGGTGTCGAAATGTTGAATGTGTTCGCGCAACAGTACCCAGTAGTAGTCGAAGTATGGTTCGTCGGAATATCGGGCGGCGTCGGGCACACCAATGCAAAGAATGCCATTTTTACGCATGACCCGGGCTGCTTCTCGAAAAGCCAGGCCAGGGTTAATGAGATGCTCCATTACTTGTTCGAGTACCAGAAAGTCGAATTGATCTTCTTCAAAAGGAAGCGATTCGGCCTGTCCATGTTCGACAGTGCAACCAGTGTTTTTGCGCGCCTGTTCAACGTAGTTATTAGCCATGTCAACGCCGGCTAAATCGTGAAATCCTTTGGTTTTCAGGAATTGGAGGAAACCACCAACGGCGCAGCCAACATCCAAAACCCGATGATCAGGTTTCAGGTATTCTTCAACAAATCCATACATTTGCAAATAGCGGGCGCTCGTCAGACTGTCTGCACTGCCGGGCCGGTCGCCTTTGCTGCCCGAGGCTTTTAAATTAATGGGTGCATATTCTTCATTATAATATTGGTACAATCCGTTCAATTCATCTTCGGTAATGTTGTTGTAAACGTGTCCACATTGCTGACAACAAGCCAGCCGGACGGTGGAGTAGAGAGTGGACCCATCGAGATTTCCGGTTTCCATTTCCAACAGATTATCATCGTTGGGGCTTTGGCAAACGCTGCAGGGGAAAAACTTCATGTCCATCCTTTGAATTCGTTGAGCCCATTTTTTAAGGTCGTCGTTGTGAGGGAAGGTTTGGGAAAAATGCTGCACCGATCCTTTGGTCTTTTCAAAAAACGTTGGTCGTTTGTCCGATTTGGAGCTGGGAAGGGGCTTGTTATTGAGGAAAATATCAGGGTCGCTTTGACCAGCCAGAAACCACTCAGTGCTGGAGGTCCCCAGGGCGCCGGTAAAATCAATAATCGACTTATCCCGGTTCATTAGTGAGGAGAATGCCTGGTCAAATTTTGCAGATATACCTGGTGAGGAGAAATTTCGTCGGACCCAGTCGGAGGCTGCTTGGCCCAACTTCACTCTTTGACCAGGATTGGCATTAAGATATTCCATGGCTTGGGCGAATTGCCGTGAATTGCTGACCACCAGGCCAGTGACCTGGTCCTGGACAATAATTTTCTCAACGGGGTGGTCAAGAACAACTGGTACAACGGCAGAGGCCATGGCCTCAAGCAGAGCGTTTTCTGTGGTGCCGTAATGATGCGGGTTGAGCAGGTACGGCATGACATTCATGCGAGCCAGGGCTCCCACCGGGTCAGCTGTGTAACCCAGAAAATTGAGCAGTTGGGGACGTCCGCATTCCTTGGCCTGCTCCTGAAGGAGTTCCAGATGAAGCCGGTCGGCATAAATATCGATTGAAAATATTGTATCTTCAATTGCCGCCAGGTAAGCGACAAAATCAGGATTCAGTTTGGAGAAATTCAAACTGCCAAGATACCCTGCTTTCAAAGGTTCATTGGCAGACCGGTTGACAGGTTCAATTTGGGGGAACCCGGCGCAACTGTTAATGACAGTGGCCTTTTCAGTTTTGTTCAGAACTGACTGGAGATTGGGGCACGAAAGAGTGCTGGCCGAAGTGAAAGCAATGATATGAGAGGCATGAACAATTCCCGGAGGAATCAAAGGGGTGCTGAGGCCATTGACATGGACCCAGGTAAGTAAACGCATGGAAGGGAGCGGACGGTTGCAAAGGCGTTGATAAAGTGCCGGGTGCTGCCACCATTCAATCTGAACGATATCCGCTTCATTAATTTTCTGATCCAGGAAAGAGTCGTCAGGGGCAATGTGCACTTCACAGCCCAAGGCGATCAATTCATCAGCGGCCACAACTTTTTCAGGAACTTCCAGGCAACAAATTTCATGTTTCCAGGCGGAATGATGTTGCTTCTGTGCGGCGACCATGCCAGCGAGGGCTCGGCCCACACCCCCGCCAAGATGGGGCGTTATGTGCAGAACCCGGTTCATGAATTGTTTTTTCTGGCATCGAGAAGGTTTGACAGAACCCGGGAGGCAAATGGGTCGATGTTGTCGGGGGAGCAATGAGACAGTTGGCCGCATTCAGCGCAGAATTCATCCTCCTTGCGGCGGCCTTCAAGATGGGCCACCCGGTGATTGTGCAGTTTGTCGCCATTCCAAATGGAAAGCAGGCTCTCGTTTCTGATATCACCAAGAACAAGTTTGCGGGCCCAGTCCAGGAAGCACAGGCTGGTAATTCCATCGGCGTTTATGGCCAGAGAATAGAAAATATAAGGACAGGTATTTACTTCGCCGATGGGTTGATCGTAAATGCCCTGATTGATGGAAATGTTGCAGCGCTCTTCAACATCGAATTCGGGCCAGCAGGGAGCCATGTTTTCAATGAAGATGCGGTCGGCGTAATTGCCAAAAGTATCGTAGAAGAATTTCTTGTCGTCTTCTTTCAGGTGATCACCAGCAATTTTTATACAGATCTCACAGTTGCCTTTGGCTTCATATAAGAGCTGGATGTTTTTAACATAGCGCTCGAAGTTTACCGAACGGCCGGTGAATTCCTGGAATTGTTCATCGGAAAGACCATCGACAGAAATGTTGATTCGGTCCAGACCAGCCTGCAACGCGGGTCCAATAACCTCGGGCGTAAGAAGAAAACCGTTGGTGGTTGTATCTACGGTTTCGGCCACGCCGCTATCTTTAGCCAGTTGAACCATTTGGGCGAAGTTTTTATTCAGCAAAGGTTCGCCGTCTTTGTACAGGCGCAATACTTTTAAGGGGTCGGGAAAGGCTTTCAGGTCTTCAATGATTTTTAAATACAAATCCCAGGGTAGTTGTCCCTGCCAGCGACCGGTTTTTTTAATGAGATCCGGATCACCCGTGGGGCAGAACTGACATTTAAAATTACAGCTGCTTGAAGGGTCAACAAAGAGAACCATGGGAGTGGCCAGAGGGATAACTTTTTCCAGCCGGGTGCGCCCTTCCTGATTGATGCGCGGCTTTATTTCAGCTTTCATTTTGGGCTGGTTCTGGTTTTGAGGTTGGTTGTCCAGGGCATTCTCCAATTGAGTAAGAACTTCGCGGTTTCCCCAGAAAGCCTTAGGCTCGTATTCCGGGCATGGATAATGGCCGGTGAGGAGTTTCATTTCTGAAGATCGTTTTTCCAAATGATTTTCAACCAGACTGAGAATAGAGACCGGCTGGCCCGAGCAAATATTCACAATGCCGGAAAAACCGGGGCTTTCGGCAATTGTGCAAAGGTTCACCACAGTCTTAAACACCGGTTGGAAATCGCGAATTTGATCGCCTGGGGACATTTTGAAATCGGCATCGCCGTTGGCAATGGCCTGGTCCAAAAGTGAAAAAAGGCTTCCGGAATGTTGTCCTGGGCCAAACATGTAAAAAAGCCGGGCCCATTGAAGGTTGGCGTTGTATTGGGCCGCTGATTTTTCAAGCGCCAGTCGAAGTTTATTTTTGGCTTTGGCATACTTGGTAACGGGATTAACTCCGGAGGTCTCTTCCTGAGAACCTTCGGCCAATCCGTATTCAAAACAGGTTCCGGTGACCAGAAGTCTGTTCATGCCAGAGCCGAGCAATTGAGTAAGAAAATCAATTTCTGCCGGAAGGGTTTCATCGAGGTGGTAGTTTGCCTGGAAGTTTGGCAGGCCGGGCCAGGCCAAATGAATGGTAAGGTCTACGGAGGGGATTTTCTGAACCAGATTTGGGATGTCTTGGTGCAGGTCCCCCTGAATCCAATTGACTGCTGCAGCCAGGGGCAGGTTTCTGGCTTTGGCCTCATCCCGGACAATAGCCGTGACTTGGTGACCCCGACCCAGAAGCATGGGTAAAAGATGTCGCCCCACAAAACCGGTGGCGCCAGTCAGGAGAATGTGCATGAAGGCTCCTTTCGATTAGGGCTCGGGGGTAAAAACAAAAGGGGACAAATAGTCTTCAAGGGTTGGCCATTGCAGATCACGTTCGGAAATAATGGGTTCCCGGTCTGGCCAGGGAATGCCGCAGGAGTCCCAGAGAATTCCTTTGTCGTTGTCCGGAGCATGCACCGAAGCAACCTTGTACATCATAAGAGTGTGTTCCTCGAGAGCCATAAACCCGTGGGCCATACCCCGGGGAATATACAGCATGTTGGCTTTCCGTGAATCGAGAGTCAGGGTCAGGTATTGACCATAAGTTGGTGAGCCTGTTCTCAGATCTACCACAACATCGAAAGCTCGACCGGCAGCACAATGCACAATTTTTTCATGATCAAAGGGAGGTGTCTGAAAATGCAGTCCCCGCAGAACATCTTTATTGGAGAAAGAGTAATATTCCTCCTGCCAGTTGGTGGTTAAGCCATGTTCGGTAAAAAAATCCTGATTGAAGGTTTTGACAAAAGACCCTCGGTTATCTTTAAAAGCAGGCACCAGAATTTCCAGACAGCCAGGCAATGAGGTTGGGCGAATTTCCACTGTTATACTCCCGCGGCCTGGCGCAAAATACTGATGGTGTGACTCAATCGGGCATTGTCCAGACCAGGATAAACTCCCAGCCAGAAAGAATCACGCATGACACGGTTGGTCTGGGACAGGTCACCTACGACCCGGTAACCGGAACCGGAATTTCGCATTTCATCAAAGCAGGGATGGCTCAACAGGTTTCCCGCAAAAAGCATCCTCGTTTGAATGCCATTTTTTTCCAGATGGTCGACCAGCTGGTCCCGGTTAAGCCCGGAGCCTTCGCGCACGGTCATAAGAAAGCCAAACCACGAGGGTTTGGAGTTGGGGGCCGCCTCGGGAAGTATGATTCGGTCGGCCAGATCCTCGAGGTTGTCGTGCAGGGTTTGCCAGTTGTTGCGACGGGCTTCCACAAAACCAGGCAACTTCAACAATTGGGCACACCCAATGGCGGCTTGCATTTCAGTAGTCTTCAGGTTGTACCCGAAGTGGGAGTAAACAAATTTGTGGTCGTAACCCCTGGGAAGCAGGCCAAATTCACCCTCGAAACGTTTGCCGCAGGTGTTGTCTCGACCCGAGGCACACCAGCAATCGCGTCCCCAGTCACGGAATGAAGTGACCAGTTTTTTCAGACGTGTTTCCTGAGTCACAATGGCTCCTCCTTCGCCCATGGTCATGTGGTGGGGAGGATAAAAACTGGAGGTGCCCAAGTGACCAATGGTTCCAGTATTCTGCCACTGACCATCTATCATAACTTCTGAACCGAGAGCGTCGCAGTTGTCTTCGATTAACCATAGATCGTTTTGCTCACAAAACCCTTTGATGGCAACAATGTCGAAAGGATTGCCCAGAGTGTGGGCCACCATGACTGCTTTTGTCCGGGGACTGAGGGCCTCTTCCAGCTGCCCGACATCCAGATTGTACTGAGGAATGGTGATATCCAGGAATACAGGTATGGCACCATATTGAATGATGGGAGTAACAGTTGTGGGAAAACCGGCGGCAATGGTGATGACTTCATCGCCCACCATAATGCGGCGGTCCCCAAGAGTTGGGGACGTAAGAGCCATAAATGCCAATAGGTTGGCCGATGATCCACTGTTTGTTAAACTGGCGTGTTTTACTTGCAGATATTGGGCAAATTGTTTTTCAAATTGATGCGCATAGCGACCGGCGGTGAGCCAGAAATCGAGAGATGAATCGACCAGATTCAACATTTCCTGCTCGTCAAAAACCCGACCTCCGTAGGAAATTCGGTCGCCGGCTTTGAATGAATCCGGAGAGCCATGGACCCACTGAAAATATTCAGCGGTGGCTTCAAGAACTTTGGTGCGCAGTTCTTTCTCTTTGGATTTGTTGTTGTCGGGATTTTTCAATTCCATCTCCTGATGTTAATCCCAGGTTTTCCATTGGGGGTTGCCTGCTGTCCACATCTGTTCCAGTTCTTCCTTGTCCCGCAAAGCATCCATGCATTTCCAGAAACCGCTGTGTTTGTACGCGGCCAGTTGCCCTTTTTGAGAAAGCTGGGCCATGGGCTCGTGTTCCCACATAACCAGATCGTTGTCTTCAGGTATGAAATCAAAAACTTCTGGTTGCAGAACAAAAAAACCACCGTTGATCCAGCCGCCTCCGTTGGTGGGTTTTTCCTGAAAGTCGCAAACTAAATTGTCGTCAGTCAGGCCCAGCAAACCAAAACGTCCGGCAGGCCGAACAGCGGTGACGGTGGCGGCTTTTCCACTCTGTTTGTGAAAGGAAACCAGTTTTTTCAGGTCAACATCTGCCAGCCCGTCACCATAGGTCATCAGGAAAGGTTCATCTTTAACATATCGCTGAATTCGCTTGAGGCGACCAGCGGTAAGGGTTTTTTGACCCGTATCGACCAGGGTGACTTTGAATTTCTCGGTATTGCTGCGGTGGATCTGGTGAGTATTGGTCGCCAGATCCACCGTAATGTCTGAATTGTAATGAAAATAATTAAGGAAGTAGTCTTTAATCATGGCCCCTTTATAACCCAGGCAAATGATAAAATCATCGAACCCCTGATTTTCAAAACCCTTCATTATGTGCCACAGAATGGGGCGCCCACCAATTTCAATCATTGGCTTGGGTTTCAAAAAAGATTCTTCCGAGATGCGTGTGCCCAAGCCGCCGGCAAGGATTACGACCTTCATGCTGCAGTCCATTCGGTTAATCCTGGGGTTCTCCCCAAATTTACATGATCAGATGTTCATCATCCGGACCATCAACTCTGTTTACTTCCCTTTCGAAGGCCATATTTGGAGCTTCCTGGGGACCTGGGTGATTCATTACCGTATCCGCTGGAATCCATTGGCCATCGGAATTTTTTTGCCAGAAATCAGGGTCTCTTTTAGAGTCCATAATTCCATAAAAATCTTCCAGGGTCATTTCGATTCTTTCGAGGTAAATTTTAAGATCCGCTGGTGTTCGGGAATCATATTCTTTGACGATATCAATTCCCTGCTGGCGGGTCATCAGTCCTTTGCGAATGTCGATTCCCACATCGTCAGTGGCACGACCGTGGCCAACCTTCAGGTATCGCAGATAATCGTGCACTCCGCTGCAATGATGGCATTCAGCATTGGCGTAACAATCGTAAGTGCGATCATGGTCTTTGGTTTTGAACCCGTATTCCTTAATCAGGAATTCAGTAATTTCTTTGCTGTCCCACTGAATGAAGTCAGTGATGCAAATTCCCCGGACACCAATTTCGTCAAGCTCTTCCTGAGGCGGGCGCTGGAATTGAACCAGGTCTTTGGCGTAAATCCCCCGTTCTTCATTGACCATTTCCGGAGCTTCGGCACGAATACCAAAAATTCGATCCTGAGGGTCAACCTTATTATACAAACCACCTTCAGCCGAAAGGATGCCATAATATTTTTCCTGAGAGACCAGAAGAGGAATGCGTTGCTGGTGGGCCACCCGCAATGGAAAGGTGAAAATTCCACAATGACAGTGCCAGCAGGAATCGCCAAATTTTTCCATGCTGAGTCGGGCCAGCTTGGGAATCAGCTGTGGGTTGGGGGTGAATCGGATGATGTCGACCCCCATTTTTTCAACCATGTTTCGCAGGTTAAACAGTCCCACTTCGCTGTTGAAAGTATGATTGAACGTTACCAGAAGAGGGTTGAAGCCCATTTCTTTTTTCATCAGATGAACCTGATAAAGACTGTCTTTTCCACCGCTGACGGGAATAATCATATCGTAGTTGCTGCCGTCTTTACTGCGGTATCTTTCCAAAATATCCACAAAGGCCTGTCGCCGGGATGCTCTTTCTGATTCGCTGGGGAAGTTGTTCACATATTCTTCATAACCCCGGCATCGGTTGCAAACACCTTCTTCGTCGAAAGTAATTCCACCGTAAATATTTTCAGGATTAACACACCTTGTGCAATATTGCATTTTCGAATCCTTTCGAAGATTCCTGGTTTATTCCATTTCAAAGACAATTGATTTGATGGCTTTTTCCACTCGGGCTTCCGCTTCCTGACGACCCGAACCCATAGCAATAATAAAGCCAGCCCGATCCGGATGAGCTTTCACCTGGGGAATAACATCACCCTCATTGCAGTACAAAACCGCTTTGCAAATTCCAGGCTGATCGGACAAATCCGCTAATCCTGAGACACACTTGATGGTTCCTTCAGGAGGGAAAAAATACCTGATAGCAACACCGGAATCCCGGATTGGTTTGACCATATCAGGAGTAACGTCCGAACCCAGGGCGTGCAATATAGCCAATGCCACAAGGTCAATTCCTGTCGCAAGTGGTATTTGGTCCGTGGCGAAATAGCCTCCACTGAGGCGGGCGGCAATTTCAATAACACAGGGCCCATCAGGCCCCACTACGATGTCTCCTTTTACAATACCATCGGAAATACCCATGGCCAGGGCCGCACTCTCAACCAGATTGTTGATTTCCCAACGCTGGTTGGCTGTCAGCCGCGCCGGTTGAGTACCGCCGTCTTCAATAATATAAGGCTTGAATTGTTGCAATCGCCCGTAATTTCGATCTGCATAGGCGGCAGTGTGGCATTTGCGCTTGATCATCATGGACTCAGTGCTGATTTGAGGGCCGACAATAAAATTTTCGACCATGAGACGACCTACAGAAGAAAAGCTCATGGATTCGTCCCAGGCTTCCTGCAAATCCATGGATTCGTCGAGCAGCAAAACTCCCCGTGCTCCGCGTCCGTCAACCGGTTTTAGAATCAGGGGCCAATTCCAGTCTCTGGCTGCTATTAAAATATCCTGAGGCTCGGTAACAGGTCTGAAGAGTGCCGTGGCCACATTGTTATCTGCAAAAACCCTTTTCATCAGCATTTTGTCTGCTGCAATTTCTGCCGCCTTAATGCCGATGCTGGGCAAACCAAAATACTCCGCCACTGTAGCCACTGTAACCGGTACATCGTTGGCAATTGTCATAACCCCGGCCAAGGGGTATCCAGGATTTTCCTGGCAGTATTTTATAACGGCATTCAGGGTGTCCTGAGGGTCCCGTGTGCTGGCAATAATGCGGTCATCGGCAAGGTTGAAGGCAGGGGCCTCGGGGTCCCAATCGGTTCCCACAACATGATACCCCATACTGGAGGCAAGTTCATAAGCCCGAACCTGTTCTATTCCCGCTCCTATTATCAGAAATGAATTCATTGTTGATGGCCTTTTGGGCGGGAAGTCCACATTTGATTCAGGGGTTGTCCCCCGAGCAGCATCGGGTCTATATCAGCGTTAGGATCGAGTCGACAATGCACCAAGGCAGGTCCCGGGTGCTCCAAAGCCTTTTGGCAAATGACTGGCAATTGATCGGGTTGATCAAGTAACCAGCTTTTGATTCCATATGCCTGGCCAATCGCTTTAAAGTCAGGATTGGTTTTGTTGCCGCAGGTCAGATCTTCGGGCCAGTTCATCAACTGAAATTGAGAGACAAGAGCCAGGCGGGAATTATCCATGACGAATATTTTCACTGGCAGATTGAAGTCCACAATGGTTTGTAATTCCTGAATGTTGATTTGAAAAGATCCATCGCCTGCAAAACAAATTACGGTGTGGTCGGGGCAGGCAAAAGCGGCCCCAACTGCGCTGGGTAAATCGTAGCCCATGGCACCATGGCCGGCGGAAGTCAGAAAGAGGCGGTCCGGTGAATGAAAAGAGAAATGACGGGCGGCCCAATGCTGATGGCTGCCAACACCAGTGGTGGCAACAATGCGTTGTCCCTTGGTTAATTGGTTTATGGCTTCCACAAGAGTTTGGGGGAGGATTTTTTCTTTTCCAGGCGCCACACTCAGAGAGTGTTCCTGCTTCCAGGTTTCTATTTTCTCATGCCACGATTTAAGATCGTTGGGCGATGTCGGTTTCAGCAGATTGTTGACCCGACTCAAAAACTGATCAACATCGGCAAAAATCTTCAATTGAGTATCCACTCTGCAGTGTTCCAGCTCGTCAACATCCAGGTCTACGTGAATGATTTTTCCATCAGCAGCCAGGCTGCTTGTTTCAGAGCCGGTAATGCGAACATCCAGACGGGACCCAAGGACCAGTAACAGGTCGGCTTCATGCAGGGCCAGACCGGCGTATTGATTTCCGGTATGACCGGCAAAGCCCAGACTCAAATCAGAGTCTTCATCAAAAGAACCAATTCCCGGCAAGGTTGTGACCACGGGAATGCGGAACTTTACAGCCAGATCATTCAGGCTCTTGGTTGCACCGGAAATTAATACGCCTTGTCCGGCAAGAATGACCGGGCGTTGGGCCTGGGCAATCATTTCGGCAGCATTTTGCGTGAGATCCTGATCCAGGTCGGGCAAATCCAGCATACCCGCTGGGGGTGCAATTTTTTCAGGAGACCCTTTAATGGAATCACGTTGCACATCCATGGGCAAATCGATAACCACCGGACCGCAGCGCCCATCAACTGCCAGCTGGAAAGCCTGTTCCAGTCTTGGGGCGGCATCGTCCGGTTTGGCGGGTTGCCAGGCGGCTTTGCAGATACCATTCATCAGGCCAAGGCAATCTATTTCCTGGAAGCCCAGCTGCCGAACCTTTCGACCACTGAACAGATCACCGGTTCCCACCTGGCCGCAAATGGCGACCAGGGGAGTTGAGTCGTAAAACGCATCAGCAATAACGGTGGCTAAGTTGGTGGCACCGGGACCGGAAGTAACCATGACCACCTGAGGCTGGCCAGTCAGTCGAGAAGCAGCGAGAGCCATGTATCCGGCACCTTGTTCGTGACGGGCGCAAACAATTTCAATTCCCAGCTGTGAAAGAGCGTCGTAAAGGGGAGCAATGGTGCCACCGGGAAAAGTGAAAACCCGTTTTAATCCCTGGTCCCGAATTACCTGGGCCATGCTCAATGCACCGGTCATTTTTGATGCCAATCTGAAGAAGTTTTTGGGCTCCAGCCCATAGGGTAACCTTTAGTATTGGCAGATTAGAGGCAACTGGAGCAATGGTCAAGTGCGGAGGAGCTTTAAAGGGAAATTGAAATAGCGGAATATTCATGGAAGCCGTCTTGGTCCGAAGCGGCAATGGCCACAACTTGACCGGAATAATTCTGCGGAAGCCGGGGGGCGATGATTTTTTCGAATAAGCCTTCGCCAATGCGCAAGGGAGTCATGACAATAAGGTTGTAGGGAGTGAGGTCCACAGTGGTAGCGTCGAGCAGGGTGTGGGTTTCGAATTTTAGCCCCACTTCTTCAGGCAATCCGCTGCAAAAATCAACATTGGCTTTGAGGTCACTATTCATATTATCGAGAATGAAGCTGGACACGGTGCCTGCTCCATAAAAAAGGGCATGGGTCCCGGGTTGATTCAGAAGGGAAATGAGGTCAGGTGCCAGGCGGCTTTGTTGTTCATACTGTATCCAGGCGGGATCCACGTGTTCTTTGACTATTTCGTTCCACATCTTCTGTTCAATAATGTAGCTGGTGGAACTAAACTTTTTGTCTGGATTGTTTTTGGTGCTGATGCCGCCATGAAATAAAAAGTGTTCGATTACTCCTACGGTGAATCCGTGCTTTCGAGCGTCGCAAATAAAAATGAATTCACCCCAGCGGTTGGCCCCCTGTTCGTTAAAATGATTGATTTTGGTTAGAACTTTTTTTGCCACAAACAGGAAACACCCGCAAACTGCGTCACAGTGACGGAATTCAAAAGGTTTTAACCCAGTCGGGTTTTTGCCTCGGTCTTTGGCGACCAGTGGAATTTGACCATCATTATTGACCAGATCGTAACCCCGGTCCTGAACCAGATTTGTTTCCGGATAAATCATGGTCATGCCCAGAATGTCGGCCTTGGATTGGTGTTTTTGCAGGGCCTCGTACCAGCCATCGGAAAAGATGATGTCGTCCCCGACAAAGAGGGTGTCCTCAGGGGAATCCAGGCTATCCAAAGCAAAATTCAGGGTTTGTTCCCTGAAATTGCGTTCACGGATAAGGTGAATGTCGAACGAGGCTTGAGGTGCCGTGCTAAGCAGGGAATCAAGGCAGCGCTGAGCGGTTTGGTTGCCCAAAGAACTGAGAATGATGACTCTCATGAGTTAACCCTTCCTGGGGGTGCCTGGGGGCTGAAGGTGAACCCGATGGTGGAGTTGCCCGTAATTGTTACCGGTTGATAAATCTTATCCCAGGGAGGAAGAGATTCAGGTTCATCCAGCAGGTACATCTTCACATAGGCGGAGCAAAAATCAAGGCCCGACCACTGGCAGAATTGACGCAGGCGCATGGGTGGATCCAGTCCCAAATCAATGACATACCATCCGGCCGAATCCATCAGAACATCAAACTTTATCAGCCATGAATTTAAACCGAGTTTTTTAACCAGTTTTTGCATTTTTTCTTTAATTTCTTCCTGAAAACGGGGGAGCTGAGCAAGGGGCTGAAACGAATGCTCATTGGCAGATAAAAAAACAGCCATTTGCGAGCCGTAAAGATTGACCCGATAGTGCTGCCCGCAGATTTCCTTCTGCAATAGAAAGCAGTGCCGGTAATATTGATCGTTTGCCGGAAGGGCCGGCAGTGATGGATTCACATCCTGAATCAAATAATTATAGTTGGGAGTTTTCCCATAGTCAGATTTCAGGTAATAACGATGGCCTGGGTCCAGCGAGATTCCTTCATGGTAAATATGAGTCTCGGGCAAGGGTATTTCGGCATCTTTGAGAGCCTCGTAAAATTTACTCTTGTCCAGGCAGGTATCGATAATTCCTGAGGAGGGGAAAATCAACCCCAGCTTTTCCGACAAAACCGCAGCCCCTTCATAGGCAAAGTGGGCGCTGGCGGTAAATATTCGGTGGCCTGGTTCAATGTCGGATTTTTTGCAGGCTGCCAAGAGCTTGGTCTGGTCGAGGTATCCTGCAACATGAAACTCATTGGCTATGTCTCGGCCGGGGGCCTGAGGGTTTTGATCAGTGGCAATCACATGAAAACCCAAAGCCTGTGCGGCTTTTAAGTAACCCAGTTGCAAATTATTGCACCCAAGAAAAAGAGCTTTTTTCATGGCCGGCTCATTTCGCCAGTGGTTTTAATAATGAGTTCAGAAAGGCCAGCAATAGTGGAAGATTGTAATATTTGATGAGGTTGTCTGGTATTGAGTTCTGCGGCGGTCCCAAAAACAACGGCCGTTGGAATCCATGGTGAAAGGCTTATCGGAGCAGTGGGTTTGACCAGGGAATTAATCATGCATTCCAGAATGTCCGGATTTCCCGCTGCAGGCAAAAGGTGGTCCAGAATTAGGTCGCCTCCCATATCCAGATGAATCTCTATCAATACCGGATTATTACCCGCAACCAATCGACAGGAAACAAGGAGAGCGGAATGTTGAACTTCAAAAATTACGGCAATTTTTTCAACCAGTTCGTGCAGGCTTTTCTCATCGGGAGTTCCGGAAAAAACTGAAGGCACGGCCATGGCTCGGCCACAGATGGACCCATCAGATTTCAATTCATTAATTTCATCGAGCAAAGCCAGAATTTCCACTTTTCCGTGGTTCACCACAGCAATAATGGAGACATCTTTTCCGGGAACATAATCTTCAATAACCACTTGGCCGGTGTGTGAAGTTTTTTTGGCCAAATCAAAGGCGCTGCGAAGTTCTTCTTTCCGGGACACGACCCTTATTCCCTGTTTTCCAACCAGGGAAAGGGCGGGCTTCACAACACAGGGAAATGAAATTTCAGCAGCGATCTCAGATGAAAAGCTTGCGCTGGAAAAGTGTTTTACCGTAGCAATGCCCTTGAGATCACACTCCTGGCGTAAAAGGTCCTTATTCAGGCACTGCAGGGCACGAGTGTAGGGCAAACAGGGAAGGCCAAAAGCTTCACAAATGGCGGCGCAGGTAGCCACCGGAGGTCCCGATGATCGATTCAATACTGCAGAAGGTGTTTGATCGGGGAATTTGGATTTCAGAGCCTCAATGATAGGGCCCGCTTCGTGAGTGCTCAAAGGAAGAATATGATGGCAAAGGCTGGTGGCCGCAGCTTCCGGGTTTTGGTCCACGCCAACGACAATAAATCCCAGATTTCTGGCTTTTGAAATGACTGGCTTTTGTGAAGGGCCGGCTGCCAGGCAAACAACCAGAGGTGCTGCTGATGACTCAGCCAAAGTACATTCCGCCGTTAATGTTCAGGCAGTGCCCGGTCAAATAAGACGATTCCTGAGAAAGAAGGAACATCACCGAACGGGCTACTTCATCTGGTGTTCCCAAACGGGCCAGGGGAATTTCATTTTGGGCTTTTATTTCCAGATTTTCCAATTGTTCGGCATCAAAAATATCGGTCTTGATCCAGCCGGGGGCCACGGCATTGACTCTGATGTTGTCTGGGGCTCCAAGGCGTGCTAAAGAACGGGTCAGGCTGATTAGACCAGCTTTGGATGCTGAATAATCGGGAGCTTTAGGCCCACCGGTTTGCCCGCCAACCGATGAAATGTTGACCATGGTTGCGCCATTCATCCGCGATTTTAATAACTGCTGCCCCACCAGAAAAGGCCCTTTTAAATTGACGGCCAGGGTGCGGTCCCAGTTGGCTTCACTTAATTCGGAAAAATTGCCCTGATTCAAAATTCCGGCGTTGTTCACGACCATGGAAACAGGTTGTCCAAACTCTTTTTGGGCGGTGGAGAAAAGCGACTCAACTTCCTGGGGTACCGATACATCACTTCGCAATAACAGGGTTCTTTGGGAGTGTTTAGCTGAAAGGGAGGTTAGAAACTGTTGCGCAGATTTCTCATCAGAACTGTAAGAAACCACAACCTGACATTCGGCGTGCAACAGAGCTGATACAATGGCTTTGCCAATGCCCTTGGTGCCACCGGTAACCAGCGCCACGTGGTTGGAAAAGTCATATTGAACCTGTTGCGGGCCTATTTCGATGACAACCATTATTCGTATCCGCCAGGTGGAGTAAAAGGAGGCAGTTTGTCACCGTGATCGGGCACGGACTCAATAAGGCTCGCCAAGTCCTCAACACTGAGCCAGTTGCTGTTGTTGTCCGATGAGAAAATGAAGTCACTACCTACTTTTTTTCCTCCGGGCAGTATTTTCCCACTTTTGGGCGACAGATTTGTCAATGGGTAGACAATAAAATAATCACCATAGTCGTAAGTGGTGCGAGCTTCATCTTCCGTCAGAAGAACTTCATGCAACTTTTCACCGGGGCGAATGCCTGTTTCATTTAGTTTCGCATCCGGGTGGATGGCTTTAGCCAGGTCAGTGATGGAACAGGATGGTATTCTTGAAATAAACAGTTCCCCACCGTGTCCCTGATCCAAAGCTGTCAAAACCAGATCCACGCTTTGATTCATGGTGATGAAAAAGCGGGTCATTCGCAAATCGGTGATGGGCAAAATGGGCGCATTCTGAATTTTTAAATCCCTGAAGAAAGGAATAACCGAGCCCCGACTTCCCACCACATTCCCATAACGCACAACCGTAAAAGAAGGACCTTTGCTTCCACTGTACGCATGAGCCGAGCGGAACAGTTTATCACTCACCAGCTTGGTGGCACCGTAAATGTTAATTGGATTCACCGCTTTGTCGGTACTGAGGGCCACCACTTTGTCTACGTTTTTGTCGATGGCCGCATCAATAATATTGCGGGCACCCAGAATGTTGGTATTGACTGCTTCAATAGGATTGTATTCCATTAGGTGGACATGTTTGAGGGCGGCTGCATGAATGACAATATTGACACCGGAAAAAGCCCGATACAAACGGTCTCGGTCTCGCACGTCGCCGATAAAGAACCGCAGGCGATCCTTGTTGCTGGCAAAGTGTTTTTCCATACGGTATTGCTTGAACTCATCACGACTGTAGATGATGATTTTCTTGATATTGGTCTTCAAAAAACGGTTCACCAGAGACCAGCCCAAAGAACCGGTGCCTCCGGTAATGAGGACTGTCTGGCCTGCGTAGTCGGTCGTTTTCAAGGACTTGTTTCCTTTGTGAGAGAATAAGTTCCTCTTAATGTACCATCAGATGAGCATATTTGGTATTGGCTTTTTGAAGATTACCCATATTTTAAATCCACTTCAATTCCGAATCCAAATGCTTCGTTTGCACCAGTTGTCGCAAATAGCACAACCGAATCCAGTCGGACTCCCTGAAATCAGATTCCTGAAAGTGGCAATGAAGCAATAAATCCCGGACAGCTGAAATTGTATCTTCCAGAGATCGTTGTGGAGCAAACGAGCCTGCGGCAGCCGCAAATTTTGAAAAATCGACCTGGTAGGACCTTTTGTCAGGTGCGGCATCCTGATTTATGGAAACGGTTGTATTCCCGAGAACCGATCCAACGGTGTGGGCCAGGTCTTTAACCTGAAAATTCCATTCATTGCTACCGGCATTAAAAATATCAAAATTAGGTCCTTCATTCCTGAAGGCCGAAGCCCAGACCAGGGCAGTGCCCATATCCCGGACATCAATGAGGGGGCGCCAGGGAGAACCATCACTCAAAATGCTGATCGTGCCATTGACCAGAGCATCGGTAACAAAATCGTTCAAGACCAGATCCAGTCGCAAACGCGGGCTCGGGCCACAAGCAGTAGCAAACCTGAGACAGGTGATCCGAAAATCAGAATCGGCCAACGCAGCCAGTTCCCTTTCCGACTGAACTTTGGAACGGGCGTAAGGAGTCAGGGGATTGACCTTGGAGTTTTCGGTCCGGGATGAATCTTCGGCCAGCCCATAGACCGAACAACTTGAAGCAAAAACAAAATTTTTCACTCCTGCCTGTTTGGCCTGGCGAGCAATTTCCAGGGTGCAGAGATGGTTGATCTCATCGGTAGCTTTTTCATATAAATTTCCCATGGGATCGTTGGAAATGGCGGCCAGATAAATGACTGCGTCCACATCCTTTAAGTGCTCAGATTCAAATTGACGAACATCTCCAAAAATTTGATGATCAAGTTGGGTTTCCGGCATGACCGCGGGCTGGTTGGTAAGGCAGGGGGCAAAATAACCGTTGTCGAATCCGGTAATCTTGGTATTGGGAAGATGGTGGCGTATTTGTTGCACCAGAACCGGCCCCACATAGCCCATATTACCGGTAATCAGGATGTGCATTTTATTCCTCTTGGTTTCATAAGATTCGGGTTATTCGGCTTCAATGCTGACACGCCATTGCACAGACCAGGGGTCGCTGTTGCCCACAAAGGTTTCATCAATTTCCTGAGCACTGTATCGTAACCGTAAAAAATATTTTTGGTCGCGCATTTTTTCAAATCGAACCGTGGGCATCAGAGCTGAAACATTTCGGTCATGTTGTATTTTTAAAGTGCGGTTGCCATCACTGATTACCATCAGTCCTTCCGTGGCCCCGAGCCCGCCTTTGGCGGTAATTAAAGTAGAATAAGATTCACCATGATGGACACCGGATTCAGCCAGGGAGAAAGTCTCAAGGCTGAGCCCTCCATTGTGAGTTTGAAAATACAGATTTTTCAGGTCAAAGAATCCAGGAATAATTGTCAAATGCACCGGATGAATTTCTCCGGACCGCCTTTCAGGCAAATCCATTCTGCCCGAGAAAACAATTCGAGGTGCCCTGGTAAAAATTTCCATGGTCTTGAGAATTTTTAAATCCCCGTCCGTAACTTCAGCCCCAAGCAGAAAATTTCCATTCTCCAGTTGGGTGAGAGTGGTCTTGTCGACACAGGGCTTTAAGTCTGTAACTTTATGGTGCCCAGGATGTTGGGCAACAGCATGGCCTGAGTAAAAGTCAGCCCCAAAGGCGATGTCATCAAAATATCCATGGGGCAAAGTTCCTATGGCTGCTGCGTTGCCGAGAGTCGGAAATATTACCGAACGAAGGGCCAGACCCCGACGCATATCAAACTTCGCCTGAACCGATGGGGTATTGACTTCAAGATGTCTGTCTTCTGCTGAAAACGGAAACGGTTTTCCAGGAAATTCATTCGGCAGGCCCGCTGGTTCAGGTCTGACAGCAGGTAATGTTTGAAGTTTTTCCCAACGTTTTGTGGTCAGGTGAGTGCGGAAATCTGAAGACCAGCGATAAAGCAAATCGGTCCACTGCTCGTCGGTTGAATCATTATCCAGGTGCCCAACCGCCACCTGACAGATGGTATTGATCAGAAGGTCGTCCCGTCCGGTTACTGCCCATCGGTTCAGGTTGTACTTCTCCTGCTTTTTTACAACAACCGGTTGGGCTGTGCTTTCCAGAGATAGTTTCTGTCCGCAAACGGCCGATGGTTCTTCACGCAAAGACTCTTTTAAATGGCCCAGTTTTACACCGGGCAGATTGGCTAACTGAATGAGAGCCTGGTCTATGGTCTTCCATTCATCTTGAGGGCGTTTGGATTTTTCCTGAGAATACCGACCCGGTCGAAAATCAAAGACTTCGGCATCGCTGCCATACGTGGTTGCAAAATGAGTTTGGTTGCTGGCTGTTTTTGCTTTTTGTTGCCAAAGGTTCAGCCATTCATCAGTAGAAATATCGTTGTGGGCCATGCGTTGAAACTGTTGGAAATCCAGAGTATCGACCCAAATAACCGGCAGAGTCGTTTGGTCACTTCCCTGAGCCAGTTGATGATGGTGCCGCCATTGGGGATTCCACTCCTGATGACCTTTCCAGGTATTATTCCATTCCATGACCAGAGCTTTGACCCCGGCGTTGGCATAAATCTCTGGTAAGCCACCACTGTAGGCCATTTCATTGACCAGCCATATTTCCGGTTGAATACCCAGAATTTTTTCGTAAAAATCAAACCCGTATTTCAGGTTGGCAATGTTGACTTTGGCAGGAACCAAGGGAGCAATTACCTGGGAGTAACCACTGCCTACAAATTCCACAAATCCATTGTTTATTCCCTGGCGGAGTTTTTCCAGCCAGGCTGGATCCAGTTCCTGAATAATTTTCAGGGTCAGAGCCGTCGCTTCCACGGAAATGGGTTTTTCAGATGAAGCCAGGTCCAGCAAAGGATGGTAACACTTCTGAATGACGGCCAGACGTTCGTCCTCTTCAATCGATGAGTACATTAAATTCAAATGAAAAAAGCTGGCCAGATTCAGCATGTAAGGTTCTTCCCGTCACTTTCTTTTAAGAGCTGAACAATCAGGTCACTAACTCGCCGGGCGCCGAGTCCGTCGAAGTGGGATAGGGCATGAGTGGCCAGCTGTTTTCGAAGACTTGAATTATTCAACAACTCATTCAGGGATGAGGCCAGTTTCTGGTCAGAAACATCGGAAAACAACCCCAGATTGCAGACCAGCTTTTCAGCAGCCAACAGACCAACTTCACTTGTATCGGTGGCATAATTAAAAAGCACCGCCACCGGAACTCCCAAAACATGGGCTTCAAAAATGGTAATTCCCATTGCGGTAATCAGCAAATCGGCACCGGGAATAATAGACTCCAGAGGGTCTCCTGTTTCAATGAGCTGATAATTGGGACGGTCAAAAACCGGGTCCGGCCAATGGTGTCGATGTTTGGGGAAATCTGGTCCGATAACAAATTGAACTTTGAATGTTTGAGAAATATTTTCGAGAGCACGTGCGATTTTTTCAGTTAATAAGTTTGGATCTTCGCCACCGAAGCTAATTACCAGACGGCCTTCAAATGCCCGGGGTTTGCTGAGGCGCCGGGTCAGAACATCTTCCCTGATCAATAAATAATCCGGCCCTCCGAGTCTTTGGTTATTTGAAGAATTACCCTTCCAGCCGAATGCGGGAATAATTACCTGATCAGCAGTTCTGCAGTCGG
Organism: bacterium; assembly: GCA_024223715.1. Lineage (GTDB taxonomy): Bacteria > Krumholzibacteriota > Krumholzibacteriia > LZORAL124-64-63 > LZORAL124-64-63 > LZORAL124-64-63. The sequence continues at coordinate 71,540 of JAAEOA010000311.1, forward strand.
GCCGGTCCAAAACCAGAGTTTTGGTGCCAGATATTTTAAAGGCATCAATGAGGGCCGTACAAGGTTCTTTTTGATCGATAACCGCCACGGACGACCCAAAAGAAACCAGTTCTTCGGTGGGCAAAGGTCCTGGCTTCCAGGCCAGACCATGCCGGTTGAGCATTTGAATACAAGCCTCTGATTTTTTAATGATAAAGAGGATTCGCCACGAGGTTTTGTGGCGCAATTGTTCGGCAATGGACAGCAATCGGGCAGCATGGCCCATACCGGGCCCTCCAGCTATGAATAGAATCAGAGGTTGGTTCGCATCGGGGCCATGTTCGGTGTGCCATGGCTTTCTCATTTCCAGATAAGGCCGCCAACCATCGGTAGGATCCGCCCGCCACAGACGCTCCTCCTGTTCTGAAGGTGCAGGGCACAGATTGCCTTGTCCGTCGCAAATATTGGAAACTTCAAATTCACTTCCGGCAATTACCGGAGAGATTTCACCGGGCAACCAGCAATGACCTGCGGAATACTCATGCCCTTCTCCATCCAGGTCGAAATGGAATTCCACCAGGTCGCTTGCCCAGAAGTCTACAGCCCTTCTAATCACTCCAGGATTTACCGAGTGGTCAGACCAACCCACCTTGCCCTGGGGGAAATCATTCGCCAACAATTGGCCCAGTGTTTTTATGGCAGCCAGATTACAGTCTTTAACCAGGGTTGGGTAGTTGCTGACACAGTGAAAAACCGCCAGATCCTGCACACCCGACGTTTTAGCTTCAGCAATGGCTTGCATTATTTCATTCTGGTCGGCCATGCCGGTGGATATCATCAGAGGCAGCCCTGTTTGACCGCATTGATGGATCAGAGGAACCCAGGTCAATTCATAAGAAGCGATTTTTAAAAAATCAACATGGGGGGCCAGCAAATCAACAGCCTCAAGGTCAAATGGGGTGCACCCAAAAGTGATACCTTCAGCTTTGGCACAAGCGGCCAGTTCGGGAATGTAATGCAGGGGGAGTTCCCACCGACGGCGCTGTCGGTGTGTCTCGCTGGTTTCAAGAATTTCCCGGGAAAACAACTGTTCCATTCGAAACAGCTGAAACTTGACACCCCAACAACCGCACAGGGCTGCCTGCCGGATTAACTCAAAACACCGATTCAAATCTCCGTTGTGGTTACTGGAAATTTCAGCGATGAAACGGGTCATATTATTTCGCCCGCTGGTGGAAATCTTTTACGGCCTGAACCACTCGTTCCTGATCTTGGTCACTCATGGCGGGGAATAGGGGCAAGGAGAGGGCTTCGGAGTAATATTTTTCAGCCTCAGGACACAAACCGGGTTTGGTGCCAAATTTTTTACGATAATAAGGCTGCAAATGAACTGGAATGTAGTGGACCTGAACCAGAATCTCTTTCTCATGCAACCAGTCGAATAGTTCTCTTCGATTTTCAGTTCGAATGACCATTAGGTGGTAACAACTGCGGTCTTCGTTCTGGGGACGTTGCTGGGTTTGAATTTGTGGCAGTTCGGCCAAGTCCGAGTCGTATTTTTTAACCAATTCCAGGCGGCGTTGCTGCCATTGGGGAAGCTGGTCAATTTGAGCCAGCCCGAGGGCAGCCTGAAGGTCGGTCAATCGTCCGTTAATGCCAAGATCATGCATTTCATAATACCAGTTTCCATCATTCTTTTCCAAAATATCAGGGTCTTTGGTAATGCCGTGACTTCGTAATAAGGTCAATCGACGGGCGAGGTCCGGATTGCTGGTTGTTACAGCCCCCCCCTCACCTGTGGTCATGCATTTCACCGGGTGAAAACTGAAGCAGGTCATGGCTGAGTGGTGACAGGATCCAACCGGGTGCCATTGGTTTTGATGGTCTTGATATTGTCCGCCAATGGCATGACAGGCATCTTCAATGATGATGGCATTGTATTGGCCGGCAAGATCAGCCAGCCGGTCCATATCACACACCAAACCGGCAAAATGCACCGGAAGAATGACTTTAATGGAATCATCGGCTTGAAGTGCTTTTTCAACCAGATTCAAATCCAGATTCAGAGTGTTTTTGTCGATGTCCACAAAAACCGGTTCAGCACCACAAAGAACCGCTGTGTTGGCGGTGGCGGCAAAGGTAATGGGGGTGGTAATGAAACGGTCACCCGGGCCGAGGCCCGCAGCACGGCAGGCCAGATACAAGGCGTCCGTACCATTGGTTACGGCAAAAGCATAGTCAGTCTGACAGAGATCTTTCAGGGCCCCTTCAAATTGCCCCAGCCGTGGACCCTGGGTAAGCCAGTCGCTTTCCAGGACTTCTTTGATTAATTCGTATTCCCGCGAGCCAATGCTCTGCCTGCCGTATGGAAGTTTTTTAGGCATAAGTTGTCCTTTCTCTTTTCATTTTCTTGGCTGACAGGTCAATCGTCCAGTGTTTTTTATGTTTGATTGCCTTACAATGGTGTAATCTCTCTCACAAAAATCGACCTTTTGTAAATGGAGCTTCAATCACCATGAATTTTGCCCAGGTTTTGCTGAACAATCCGGCCCCGCCAGACAAAGCGGCCCTTATTACCCAACAGGGTGATCTAACTTATGGCGACCTTGTTCAGCGAGCCCAACAATTTGCCAACTTCCTTATGTCCCAAGGGGTTAAGCCCGGTGATAGAATTCTTCTGGCAGGAGAATCTTCGGCCATGTGGGTTCAGGGATACCTCGGATGTGCCCTCGCCGGTGCCGTGGCTGTACCTGTGGCAGTGCCCATAACCGATGATTATTTGTCAGAAATTATGAAGAGTGTGGAACCGGCTGCAGCTCTGGTGCAAGCCAAATGGTTGCGCCGTCTTGATTCTCAGCTTGCCGGTTGCAAGCTGATTATTTCCGAAGCCCGGCCGCCCCGCATGAATGCGGACCTCAATTTGGTAACTCTTGAGGAAATGCCCCCGTCCGACAATACCAACTTCCCCCAAAGAAATGAAGATGACCTGGCCGCCATCATGTTCACTTCCGGATCAACGGCCGCTCCCCGGGGAGTGATGATTTCCCACGGAAACATTATTGCCAATACGACAGACATTATTGCTTCGATGAACATCGATACACAGGATCGCATTATGGCTGTCCTGCCATTTCACTATTGCTTTGGCACTTCTTTACTGCACACTCACCTGATGGCGGGCGCTTCGCTGGTCATTGACAACCGGTTTTTATTCCCGGAAAAAGTGCTGCAGAATATGATCGATACTCAGTGCACTTCTCTGGCGGGAGTTCCCAGCACATACCAGATTCTTCTGCGCCGCAGCAATTTGAAAAAGATGAAATTCCCTCATTTGAAAAAACTGCAACAGGCCGGTGGAAAATTGGCCGGGCCTTTTATTGAAGAGTTGGAAGAGGCACTTCCCGACGCCGATTTGTTTGTTATGTATGGTCAGACTGAAGCGACGGCCAGGTTGTCTTGCATTTCGCCGCAGGATCGTCAGGCTCATCCGCATTCCATTGGCAAGGGCCTTGATCAGGTTCAACTGAAGGTGGTGAATGAATCCGGGCAACCGGTTTCCGAGGGGCAAACGGGTGAAATAGTGGCCCTGGGCCCCAATATTGCCAGTGGTTATTGGGAAAATCCCGAAGCAACGGCTCGAATTTTCACCGGTGGATTACACACCGGTGATCTTGCCCAGGTTGATTCCGACGGATACATATGCATTGTGGATCGGGCCCGAGATTTTATCAAATGCGGTGGCAAACGTGTTAGTTGCAAGCAGATTGAAGCCTCAATTTTGCACTTCCCGGATTTGACAGAAGCAGCGGTGGTGGGCATACCCGACCTGGTTTTGGGGGAGGCGGTTTGTCTCTTTGTGGTTCATCCTCAAGGGGAATTAATTGCTGAAGAATTGGAAAAATTTTGCAAAACTGAGCTGGATCATACTTTGTTGCCCAAACGTATTGTGTATTTGCCTGATATGCCCAGGAACAATTCCGGAAAACTGGACAAACGGGCCCTGAAACTCACCCTTACAGAAATTTCGGAAGGCTGAACAATGACTGCTGAAAACTTACTCACCATATCTCCAACCGAATTTGTGACCTGGTTAAAAAACCAGGGAATTATCCGTTTTCATCTGGCCCTCGATCCTAATACTGGAACAGTCAAACCCAGTCACGAACAACTTCAGCCAGTGGCCGATTTCATCAACGCCGATCAGCGTGATTTTAATGGCCACGAAGGCCTCTTCTTCCAGGTTTCCGAACAGAGCGATACACTGCAAGGCGCTTTTGTGCATCGGACATGCCGCGGTCAGGCAGCGGGCGGGGTGCGATACTGGAGCTATTCTACCATGGAAGACTACCTGCGCGACGGCATGCGTCTGGCCAAGGGTATGACTCGTAAAAATGCGTTGGCTGGCTTGTGGTGGGGTGGTGGCAAGGGTGTTATGGCCCACAACCCAAAACAAAATAAAACCGATACTGCCCACCGTGAAAACCTTTATCAGGACTACGGCCGCCTTCTTTCAGATTTGCGTGGTTGTTATGTGACGGCTGAAGATGTGGGCACTCACGTTGTTGACATGGCCAATGTATTTTCAACGACCCGTTTTACCACTTGCATTCCCGCGACTTTGGGCGGCAGCGGAAATCCATCGGCTCCCACAGCCAGAGGTGTGGTTTCCGGTATGGAAGCGGCTCTGGAATTTGCCGGAATGGGGACATTGGAAGGCAAGAGCATTGCCGTTCAGGGTATGGGAAATGTGGGCGCACCTCTTATTGGATTCCTTTTTGAAAAAGGAGTGGCCAAAGTGATTGCCGCTGACATCAATTCGACATTGGCAGAAAACCTTCACACTCAATTGAAGGGTTGTCTGAAAGAAAACCAGGAATTGGAAACCCGCCTGGTGGAAATTGGCAATCACGACATTTTAGCTGAAGAATGCGACATTGTGGCTCCCTGTGCCACCGGGGCAATTCTGAATCCTGAAACCATCGCCACCATCAAAGCAAAAATTGTGTGCGGCGCATCAAACAATCAGCTCGAAGATGCCGCCCGTGACGATGGGATTCTTTTTGAAGCGGGAATTATTTATGTCCCCGATTTCCTGACCAATCGTATGGGCATTGTAAACTGTGCCAATGAGGCTTACGGTTATGTTAATGACGACGAGTTCATTGAACGCCATTTGCAAAGGGACTGGGAGCACAGTGTTTTCAAAACCTCTTTGCAGGTCTTGAATGAATCTAAATCCAAAGGAACACCACCAGCGGAAACGGCTATGAAACTGGCCGACGAACTGTCTCTGGAGCCGCACCCTGTTTTTGGACATCGTGGTGTGCGCATAATTGAATCGCTGGTGCAGGATTGCTGGTTCAAGGATGGTATTGAGCATGCGTAGAGTTGAGGTAGTGGATGCGGTGGGGCTGGCTCTTGGTCACGACATCACGGAAATTAAAGCAGCAACCGAGCCCGGTGGGAAAAAGATAAAACGTGTGGCATTCAAAAGGGGCCACGTTATCGCTGAATCAGATATTGCCCGTCTTCTTGATTTAGGCAAAAGCGCTATCTTTGTCGTTGAAGAGGGCGATACCGAAATGCACGAAGATGATGCAGCCCTTAAGGTTTCGCCTCTTGCTGCCGGGTTGAATGTTGAATTCGACAAAGAACCCCGGGAAGGAAAAATTAATTTTCGAGCAGCTGTAGATGGCGTGTTCAGAGTCGATGCTGATCGCTTGTACCGAATCAATCGCCTGGCCATTCCCACTTTACCCACTTTGCCGAACAACTTCCCGGTAAAAGCCGGTCAGCAGGTGGCCGGGTTTCGCATTATACCGTTAACCTGCGACCCGGCCATCATCGATCAGGTGGTGGCTGAATTGCCTTCACCTTTGCTCTCGGTTGAACCTTATGTGATCAAAACTGCGGCGGTCATTGTTACCGGTAGCGAGGTTTTTGAAGGGCGCATTAAAGATGGCTTTCTGCCTCGTTTGCAGAAGACCCTCGAGCCCTTCGGTGTTGCAGTGACCCACAATACAATTCTCCCCGACGACCGGGAGCAAATCACCGCTGAAGTGCGTTTGGCCATAGGGAAATGTGATTTGGTTTTTGTAACGGGCGGTACTTCCGTGGACCCGGATGATGTGACCGTCATGGCAGTTCAGGACGCCGGAGTTCATTGCGAAGTTCGTGGCATGCCGGTTCAGCCGGGCAATAATTTCACTGTGGGTTATGCCGGACAGGTTCCTGTTTGTGCCGTCCCGGCGGCGACACTTTTTCATCGGGCCACAGCTCTTGATATTCTTTTGCCCAGGCTTCTGGCCAGAGTTCCAATTACCGCTGAAGATATTTACCGCATGGGCTGTGGTGGTCTGGCCCAATCCACTTCAGACAAGAACTTCCCCGATTGTACTTTTGGCATGGGGTGAAACAGGATTTTGCGCTTAATTAAGGGCAAGGGAGAAAAAATGTCTTTCAATCATTTTGACGATCAGGGCCGGGCCCACATGGTGGACGTCAGTGGCAAAAAATTCACTGAACGCCGAGCCCGGGCTTCAGCGGTGGTTCATCTGTCACCCGAAATTTTGGCTAAGGTTCTGGACCATGAAGTTGCCAAAGGCGATGTTCTGGGTGTGGCCCGTTTGTCGGCAATTGCTGCGGTCAAAAAAACTCCCGACCTGATTCCCCTGGCTCACCCTCTGGCCATTCATCATGTGGCTGTGGATTTTACTCACAACGCATCTGAGGGAACCATTGTTGCTGTTTGCGAAGTGGGAGCCGTAGAGCGGACAGGTGTTGAAATGGAAGCCATGACCGGAGCTACAGTGGCGGCACTTACGGTATACGATATGTGCAAAGGTCTGGATAAAGGCATTCATATTGGTCCGGTCCAACTGGAATACAAAAGCGGTGGCAAAAGTGGCACCTATGAAAGAAAGCTGGCAGGAGAATGAGTCACCATCATCATCATTTTCAACCTCTGCGTTGTGCGGTTTTAGTACTCAGCGACAAAGGCTCGCGAGGTGAACGGGAAGATACCAGCGGTCCCACCCTGGTTGACTTTTTGAAAAGCGAGGGCCATACAGAAGTGCTTCTGGATTTATTGCCCGATGAGCAAAATCAAATCAGCAATAAACTCATTCAGTGGGCTGATGAAGATCGTTATGATTTGATATTAACCTGCGGTGGTACAGGCGTTTCTCCCCGAGATGTGACCCCCGAAGCTACAGTGGATATTCTACACCGGGAAATGCCTGGTTTTGGTGAGCGGATGCGTGCTGTGAGCATGGAAAAGTCTCCTCATGCTATTGTCAGCCGAGCTTTAGCCGGGACCAGAAACGGGTCACTGATAATTAATTTGCCGGGAAGTCCCAAAGCGGCCATGGAAAACCTGGAAGCAGTTTGGCCAGCGGTAGGGCATTTGGTGGCCAAGCTGCAAGGCGATCAAACCGACTGCGGTTCAACCTGATTTTTTTCCACGGGAACCCAAATCGAAAGGGTCTCTCTGAGTATTTTGGGATTTAATGGCTTGGTAAGATAGTCGTCCATACCCTTTTCCAGGCACAATTCCCGATAGCCATCCAAAGCATGAGCCGTTAGGGCAATAATGGGTGTTTGTTTGCCAGTGCCCTTTTCGTATTTTCGAATGTTTTGCGTGGCCTCAAAACCATCCATGACGGGCATTTGAACATCCATCAATACTATGTCATATGAGTTCTTCTGGAAAGCTTCGACAGCCTGGCTCCCGTCGGTTACCCATTCTACCTGGATGTCAGATTTGTTCAGAAGCCGGGTGGCCAGTTTGGCATTTACGCTGTTGTCTTCAACAAGCAATATATTTAACCCTGAAAGCTGAGGGGTAAGGTTCTTTTTTGTCTTTGGAATTTTTTGAGATTTTGCTTCGGAAACCTCTTTCATTTCCAAAATAAATGAAAAAGTGCTGCCCTTGTTTTCTTCACTGTTGAGCACAAGTTCTCCGCCCATTAATTCAACCAGCTTTTTACTGATGGCCAAACCCAGGCCGGTACCACCATAGTTTCGTGTAGTTGATCCATCGGCCTGACTGAAGGCATCAAAAATTGTCTCCTGGGCGGCTTTGGAAATTCCAATTCCTGTATCTTTGACGTCCAGTCGAACGGAACACACATCACCGGATCGTCCCTCAAGACTTGCTTTCACCGTGATGGTTCCGTTTTCGGTAAATTTTACTGCATTACCTGCAAGATTAGTCAGGATTTGCCACAATCTGTGGGAGTCGCCTTTTAGCTTCCGGGGAAGATTGTTATCCAGTTCCACAACAAGCGTATTGGCTTTGCTTTCTGCGGAGAAGCGCAAAGGTCGTATCGTTTTATCCAAAACCCTGCTCAGGGAAAATGGGCGTTTTTCAATAACAATTCCACCCGCTTCAATTTTTGAAAAATCGAGAATTTCGTTAATAATGGTAAGAAGTGTTTCGCCTGAAATTTTTACATCGCTCAAATAATCGTGTTGTTGTTCATTCAGTTCCGATTCCAAAACCAGGTCGGTTAACCCGATGATGCCATTCAAGGGAGTTCGGATTTCATGGCTCATATTTGCCAGAAACTCACCCTTGATTTTGACCGCTTGCTGGGCTTTGATATTGGCCTCTTCCAATGATTTAGCCCGGATTTTTAATTCATGCTGGTTAATGAGCCCTGACCAGAATTCTTTGTGGAAGTAACGCCCAAGGACCATAACCTGAGCCAAAAACAGAATGACCAGAAATGAAAGGGCCTGCTCTTTACCAGAAGCAAAAAATGCAAGAGTAATAATTGAAGGCCCCAAAACAATAACCTGAAATAATCGAAATATTTTAAATCGTGCTGATAGGCTGGCTGTGGCTCCGGCGGAAATCCCGGTCAAACTCATCATGCAGACGATCAAATCCCAGCCTGCACCCTTATGCATGTAAACCAGAGGAATACTGGCACCAAGAGCCAAAGCTGGTCCTATGGTTAGAAATACATATTGTCTCAACCACGCATCAGGGTTTTTTTTGTGCCTTTTTTCGAAATCTCGAGTGTGAATTGTGCGCAGTAAACCAAAAATAAGGAACATGACAAGGTAAGCCAAGACCACTTTGGGAGCGGATTGGTGCAAACCAGTGACTTTGGCAACCAGAAGAGTGACCGGAATAAAAATAAAGGATACCCGTAAAGACCGGCGTGCAAGCTCAGCATTGGCTAAGCCGTTAAGCTCTTCAATGTGTCCGGTGTCTGTGTTCTCAGTCGGGGCCATTTTAATCCTAATAAAATCAGGGAAGTTCCCGGAATTAATCCGGGGTGACTGTATCCTGGCTAAATCGGTTAATTTACCACCTACTTGAGAGTTATTTATCAGAAGGAGGTCGCCCCACATGGTCATATTCAGGTCCTTCAAGACCCTTTTCAATGCGATCGACCAGCTCAGCCTGACTCACATTACTGCGCCAATAACCACTGATTCTGGCTATTTGAATTCCCCCGTAAAACAGCCCCAAAACCAGAACGGCAAAAACTACAGGTTTTACTCTATTCTGGAAAAAACGGGGGCCTCGGACCTGAAGTGCTTCATCTTCCGGACAATTGGCCACGCATTCAAGGCAACCAGTGCATTCCACGGAATTGACGGCCGTTTTTAAATCGACGGCCAGAAAAGAGGGGCAAACGGCGGCGCATTTGCCACAATTTGTGCAATCGGCCTCATGACGCTTAACACGAGTGATAGAAAACAGTGATACCAGCCCAATGAGGGCTCCATAGGGGCATAAGTATCTGCACCAGAAATAAGGCAGAACAAAAGACAAGATGGTCAAAATACTCAAAACCCAAATGGAAGTCGTGGAAAGATCAGTGAAAAAATACAGCATTTTGATGTCGGCCACTTTGTTATATGGCGTCACCAGAAACTCACTGATTTCCAGTTTGGTCATGGTTACAAAAATGGCATATCCAAAAAAAAGAAGAAGAAGGTACTTCAGGCTCATTAAGGAATAATCCAGCCATACAGGAAGCTTTAGACGGCGACGGAATAGGCGATGGGAGAGGCGGGCCAGAAATTCGGCAAAAGCGCCAACAGGGCACAACCACGAGCAAAAGGCTTTCTTCAATAATAGTCCGGTCAGCAGAATCAGGCACAAAATGACCAGACCCGCGGGGTGAATCATGGAAAATTCCCCGCTTTCATACCAGTGCCGCAAACTCATCAGAGCACTGATGGGCAAGAAGCCCTCAACCCCGGGAGGACGGGTGCCGGTGGTGATTCCATTTTCCAGACCATGGACCCAGGTGATGAATTGCCAGCCAATGAGCAATATGGTGCCGATACTGAAAATCTGCACACCGGTACGAAGGCGGAACGGGGCCCGGGGAGGGGATTGAAATACCATTTTACACCGGCTTTTGGTGTTCTGTTTTTCTTCAGCTGTCTTATTCCAGAACAAAATAGACTCCCATGGTTTTCGGGCGCAGCTGGGAACGAAACCCAGCATTATCTGATCTTGCAGCAAAAATATCAGGGCCTGGGGAGTCCCGCAAATTTAAAATGGATAAACATGTCCTGTTTTGTCATGGTTGTGTCATCGGGCTCGATTTTAATGACAAAATTCACTAGATTTACCCTCGAACTTGCGCAGGCAGGTCCAATTTCCCACTATTGGATCTTGAAAATGATATTTTTTGGACCCACCAACGCCGGGAAATTGCGCATGAAAGTCAGTTTGCTTTCCGATGATGATAGAACCTGGGTAAAAGAACGCACCGAGTTATTGTTCGGTGGTGAATTTGTTGTTTCGGGCAACGAAGTTCACGATCCCCATAAATTGCCGGGTTTTATTGTTACTCTGGGCCGGGAACGTTTGGGTGTGGCCACTTATCACGTTGTTGGTGAAGAATGCGAATTGGTATCCATTGACAGCTTGAGCCAGTTTTGTGGTGTGGGTAGCATGTTGCTGGAAAAAGTGGAAGAAACGGCCCTGAGTTTGGGGTGCACTCGCATGATGACCATCGTGCCCAACGACAATCTCGATGCCCATCGTTTTTTTCAACGCCGGGGATTCGTGCTCAAGCGGGTTCGCATTGGCGGGATGACAAAAATTAGATTGCTGAAACCCAATGTGCCCAGGGAAGGTTATTACGGCATTCCCGTGCGCGATGAATTTGATTTTGAGAAAACCCTGGAAGCAAAATCGGAATAGTTCTATTTCTCTCTTCGGGCCGAGCTGTACGAACCTACCAGCCTTGAAATAAGGACTGCCAGAAACAGGGTTCCTGTTACCGCTTCCAGAATGGCCAATGAGCGGGCCAGTGGAGACAGGGGAAGAATATCTCCATAACCCAAGGTTGTTAAGGTTACAAAACTGAAATAATGAAGAGAATCAAAAATTGAAGCTGTTTCTGACGGGTCATTAAATGAAAATGAATCGGGTATCAGAACCGCAACAGGAAGGTAAAAAAGAGTCCAGAGAATTCCCAATAGAATATATGTGCACATGGCTGTGGCAATAGTATCGAGAGTGACTTTGGTTGTTTTGAAAATATGTATCAGCATCAGGCGAATCACATGCAGATACAGGAATAATATTAACCCATAAGCAAGCCAGGTCATATTAGTGTATCCACTGTTTCTGGTGGCGGTGAGTATCACGCCGGCAGGAATTCCCGCAGCTATACCCACGGTTAAATTTATTTTGGAATCAGCAACCATAAAGATGGCGGATAGAATTAAACCCAATTGAAGGAACAAAGACAACATAGCAAAATAATCGCTAAGTTGTTGCAAAACGATCTGCAAAAACATCATGGTCAATAGGGTCAAAGCCCGATTTTTTTCGGCAATTCGGAATAGAAAAAATCCGTGCTTCAAATTTCTGTGAGGTTCTGGTTTACTTTTTTTAGATGAAGACATGATTCTTCCTGGTTTATTGACTATACAAAATAGCCCGGTGGAAATACTCCAGCCGGGCTATTCTATCTTTTTTACTTGGCCAAGACAACTCTTTGTGAAGTTTTCTGATTGTCTGGCCCAATCAGCCGTACAAAGTAAACCCCACTGGCTAACAGACGTCCCTCATCCGAACGACCATCCCATCTTAAACGCCCCTGTGTTTGGGCAACCGGAGCCCTCAACAAAGTACGAACCCGATTACCCCGAACATCAAATACATCGACCTGCAAATTTCCCGGTTGGCTGATGGAGTAGTTCAGGGTCACTTGGGGGTTGAATGGGTTGGGCCAGGCTTTCAGGGTGGGTACCTGAATGGCCGGAGGCGAATCATTGGATACAGCAGAGGCCGACAATCCCATTCCAAAAGCAATGCCATCAATATAGAAGCCTTGTTCAAAGACTCCGGAATCGGCTCCGAAAGCAAAACGGAATTGAAAATTCTCGTTAGTGTAGGGACCAATATTGAAAACCGTTCCCTGCCAGCGACCGGACTGTCCACTCCAGCCAGGATTGTTTTCCAGACCGCCCAGGCTTGGGTCGGCGTACCCTTCAGCCGGTGTCAGGAGCATATAAGATTCACCCATATTGACCGAAAGATTTACTCCGTCGAAGCCGCCTTCAGTGGCACTGAAATAATGGAAGCTGAGGTAATAATCGTCACCGACAATACCGCTCAGATTGTACACGGGGCTGGTCAGGGTATCAAAATCTTCGTCATCGTAATCGCCGTCCATGCCTATGCCCCAGCATTGGGTCGAATCGAAGGCCGGGCCGGTGACCGCAGCCGGTGGTGTGCCGTGGGTCCAAAGTCCATCGGCGGAAACAAACCCACCGTCATCAGTCCCAAAGTTTTCTGTGACCAACGGCATAATGGGCGAGATATTTACATCAGCAGTCAAGCCTTCGGTCGCTACGGATTCGAAGCGGGCGCCGTATCCGGAAACTCCATCGAAGAGCAGGTCATACTGATATTTTGCAGGATAGGATGAAAGAGTGAAAGAGCCATCGCCAGCAGTTGTGGAACCGGATACCGGTTGGTTGGTGGCGGTGATTACAGCATTGGCAACAGCACCGTAGTCGCTGTACAAAGTGCCTGTAATGTTGATTAAGTTCAAAGGATCCAGAGTCGCGTTGAGGGTTGTTGTGGCTCCGGCAATTATGGTCGCTGCCTGGCCACTCAAAGTATGGAAGTAATAGGAACTGAAAGTGATAGAAACCGGGCCCTGGGCCAGAGGAATTCGCCATTGACCATTTTCATCGGTGACGGTGAACGAGCCGTTGCCCTCGACCTGAACAACTGCCCCTTCAATAGGTTGGCTGTCTTCCAGGCTGATGACGGTACCGGATATTTCCCCTACAATGGTATCGGCGTGGGCAAAGGCGGCTACCAGATTGGGGCGTGTACCAATGAGGTGTCCGCTTTCCATGGGTGTTCCGGTTTCACGCAGAATATCACGGGCCATACGTGCGTCGAGATCGAATCCAAGGCTGGCGCGGACCATGCCCTGCAGGCTGCCAACTGAACCGGTAACTATGGGCGATGCACTACTGGTTCCACTGAACTGTGAAGTGTAGAACTCGGTTTCTTCGCCACCCTGTAAGTCACCGTATCCGGTGGTGGCAACGTACCAGCCCCAGCCGTTAATATCTACTCGCGTGCCGTTGTTGGAAAAATCGGCACTATAAAGTTCGCTGCCGGCTGTGGCGCCACACATGATGGCTCCACTGTCACGGTTGGTGCGGTCGAACAAACCCTGGTAAACGGCATCGTCAAGATTTTGGTACCCGTTGCCGGCCGCTTCACAAACGATGATCCCTTTTTCAGTGGCCAGGCGAATGATGTCGAAATTATCGGGCCAGTATTCCATGGGCACGTACCCAAACTGCCCATTGCCGTTGGCGTTGGGGCCGGGGGCGTGCAGTTCAATGAGAATGAGGTCGCCGCTGTTCAGAGTGTCAACAGCGGCAGCCAGGGCGTTGGCAGTACTTGTTGCCCCAATGGAAGATGATCCCACTGCACAGGCGGGAGTGATGCCGGTCACGCCTATGCCGTTATCCTGTCCGCGAATTTCTCCCATGACGGCGGTGCCGTGGTTGCGCCATGACAAGGCGTCCACATGAATGCCGATGTCGGCCAAAGGGGCAGGTAAATCTTCGTGAGTCCACAGCCAGCCACCTTCAACATCTATTACTGAAACGCCAGCTCCGAGAGCTCCCGCCTGAGCCCGCATGGGGATGGCGCCAATGCCCAGGGGAGCGGCGGTCAGGTAGCCTTGTTCGGATTCAAAGTCAGGAGTTGTGGTGGTTGATTTTTGGTTAAAACGAGAGGGTTCAATTTCAGGAACGTCGCCGGTAAAAGCATCAAAACCCAGAGCAGCTGGTACGGCCACCGGTTCGAGAAAAGCCACTTCAACAGAAGGGTTGGCGTTGAGCGTACCAACAATTTTCAGCAATTGTTTTTGACTCAGGTTCCTGGTTTCGAATTGAAAATATCGACCCAGGTTGTGGTTAGTGGAGTGCTTGGAAAGATTGGTGAATCTGGGTTGAACCTTAATTTCAGATAGAAGGTTGCTCAGGTTTTTGGTCAGTTCTTCAGAGACTGTTTTGAGGCCGGTTTGCGATCCGATGGCCATTTTTACCACAACGGTACCTGTGGGCGCCGGCGTTTGCATCTGGGGTGAACCGGCTGCAGAGTGGTTTGTATTGGCTGAGGCGGAGCCCCATGCGGTAACCAGAAGAATGGCCACCAGAGTGAAGGCCTGGAGTTTGAATCTGGTACAGTTCTGGAGGAAAAACATGAGAACCCTTTGTCATTTAAGATGTTAGCGTCGGTTGTGGACGATGATGATAAGCGAAAACAGGCATAGTGTGCTTTAATAATTATACCAAAGTTTACCGGTAAAAGGTGATCAGGTTTTCAAAAAGGTGAAAATTGGATCTGTTTTTTGAAGGGCCATTTGCTTTCGATTTATTTTTTGCTACGATAGCAAGACCGAGAATTGAAGAATTCGAGAGTCATGAAGCAAGAACCAAGCAGCTGCCTCCACGAAAGATCCAGCATGTTCACCAAGTATTTGTTTTTGATACTCCTTTTTGTTCCATCGATAAGTAGCTCAGAAGTCCTTTCTCCCAAAAAACTAACCAACATTGATTCTGCCTTGGTTGAATTGCTGAATAATACTGATGATATTCCGGGTGCCGCTACAACCGGTAATGGTATGGAGCTGGAAAGTCTACCGGCAGCTTTTGACCGTCTTCAGGCATATAAAGCCAGAGTATTACGCGAGCGTCTATTCGGGCCTGGGCGTCAAAGTGAAAATGCAGCGACCGAAAAGTTGAAGCTAATAAAGCTGGCCGATTTCCAGCAAAATACTCTTCAGGATTCGGAAATATTTTTGGATACTTATGCGGGTGGCCGACACTGTCTAATATTTGTGATTAGTAAAGATGATTTTCAGCTTATAAAACTGCCGTCAGTCTCTGAATTGGAACCTCTTTTGGCTGATTTCTATCAAGCGGTTTCCAAACCCCAAATGGATTTGGCAAAATTTGAGAATCTTAAAACCTCGGTTTTTAATACGCTATTTGGTGAAATACAGAAGGAATTGACCGATTGCCAGAGGGTTGTTTTTTCACCCGATGGATTCTTCAACCGGCTTCCGGTGAACCTTCTGTTGAACAATCGAACAGATCTTGAAGTGGTCCGTGTCCCTTCGGCTTCAATCATGTCAAATTTGCGTAGGGAAGGCGCAATGTCTGCTGATGTGAAATCACCCAGAACTTTAGCCATTGGGGCTGTAAGCACTAATGAAACCAATGACTTGCCCGGTGCTTATGAAGATTTGAATCACCTGGCAGAAACTTACGACGGCGTCACGGTGATCAGTCCCAATCCCGGTCGTTTGGACCTGGATTTAAACAAGCTGATGGGGTTTGATATTGTTCATGTGGCGGCTCACTCAGTTGGAGATGACCGCAATGTCTGGCAATCGGCCATCAATCTGGATCCCGGAAATCCGGAAATGTCGGTTCGGGCCACCGATCTGCTGGACTATGAACTTCACACCCGGCTGGTTGTTCTTTCCCGTTGTTCGTCGGCAACCGGACCGGTGCATTCTGGTGTAGGCATTCAAGGACTGACTTCGGCTTTTCTCTCCACGGGAGTTTCGTCTGTGGTGGCGGTTTTGTGGCCGGTCGATGATGATGCTACCGGGTATTTTATGGCAGCCTTTTATGATGCTCTTTCTCAGGGACAGAACTCGGCGGCAGCTTTGTCCCATGCCCGTGGAGTTTGTCAGGCTGGTCCTGTTTTTAACCTGCCGTTTCACTATGGTGGGTTTGTATTGGCTGGAGATGCAGACACGGGTGTTCGGGTAGAAGCTCGCGGTGGGGTGAGTTTGGGCTCTTTATTTTCCTATGCGGTTATGGGCATTGTTTTGTTGGGTGTTATTGTCTTTTTCAGACGCCCGGGCCGGAAGGACCGCCGGTAGTTCGGTCGGCACCCCTATTTGCAGTAACTTTAGTATTGTGCCTATTCAAAACTCAATCCTTCAAGAAAATGCAGCAAGAACCGGCTTGGTTCTTCTGGCTTAATCCAAGTTTGGGCCCGGAAAAACGGAAACAAGATGATTGCCTGACTGAGGGGACTAGATGATCCATCGGATTCTGACATTTCAGGCAGATCCGTCTAACAATTTTAGTTCACTGGAAGCAATCAAATTTCCTCAGGCAGCCTCGCGGAAATACCTGTGATGCAATCCTCCAAGCACCGGCTCACTCTTGATCTCACCAATCTCCAGCCCTTGGACATCACGAGAAACAGGACAGTCCTTTTCTAACCCAGGTGAGTTCCTGACTCGTGATAATACGCAAGGTACTGGCGAAAAATCTTCCGCAGATGCCGAGCATTGAATACGATGATATGGTCCAAGCATTCTCTCCGGAAAGTGCCAATAGCTCTCTCACAATAACCATTCTGCAGTTGGTGAACTTGTCACATTGAAGTGGACAACCCGGCGACGGTTTTGGGTTGGACGATGATCAGGCGTCGTCGCCAATCCGGTAGGAAGCGAGAGAATAAAGCTCAGAACACACGATCTGACGGTTTTAGGCGTGGTCGTTTGGCATTTCGCTGGAGAACATCCAATTGATGTCGGAGTGCAATGTTCTCCAAAACCAGGGACTGACGAGATCTCAGGCTGGAGAAAATGGTATTGAAAAATAGATTGAGCATGGGATCAAGATCAGGTTCCCGTATCTGTAAATGCAAATGGCGCAAGGCAATGGGGCTTTGGGGAGGGGTAGCCTTTTCTTGAACGATTGAGTTTTGAATAGGCACAGGGGTAAGGACGCCATGCCTCTAAAATGCCTATCCTCCAGGCACACTTTCAATTCGACATCATAAAAGCTTGCAATTTGCCGAAGACAAAGGTTACAATCTGCCGAGATAAATTCTTTCAATCTGCCGCATGTTTTATACTTGGGGAAATGCTATGAAGAAACAAAATTACATTGAACGGTTTGTCCAACAAAGACTTGAAGACGCCCTGGTCGACACACCAGTAGTTTTGGTCCACGGCCCTCGACAGTGTGGCAAGACGACACTTGTGAAACAATTTCTAGGGAAAAAAGGCTATTCCTATTTCAGTTTCGATGATGCAGGCATTTTGGCAGCTGCTACTGAGGACCCTGTAGGATTTGTTGCTGGATTGCCTGAGTTTGTCATTCTGGATGAGGTTCAGCGTGTACCTGGATTGTTTGCATCCATCAAATTAGAGGTTGATCGAAATCGGTACCCGGGGCGCTTCATCCTCACCGGTTCAGCAAATGTGCTGTTGCTTCCCAAGTTATCCGATTCTCTGGCAGGTCGCATGGAGATAATCCGTTTGCACCCTTTGTCGCGCTGTGAAGTGCTTGGTGAAGATTCATTTTTTATCGATATGCTCTTTGATGGTGATGTGGGCGGTTATCGAACGGATCGGTTGGGGGACCAGATTGCAGAATTTGTGGCTACTGGTGGTTATCCTGAGGCCCATGCCAGAACAACCGCTGGAAGGCGTAAAGCATGGTATCGGGATTACATTGAGACAGTCACACAACGTGACGTGAGAGAACTGACCAGGATTCAAGGTCTGAATGCAATACCGAATCTGCTGGCAATGTCCGCTGCTCAGAGTGCCCAACTATTCAACCTGTCAGAATTGGCTGGACCATTCAATTTGAGCCGCCCAACGATTAGTGACTATGTAACTCTCCTGGAAGGAATTTTTCTGGTTCATAAGCTTCGTCCATGGCACACCAACTTGTTAAGCCGACTTGTAAAGTCCCCAAAACTGCATGTCAGTGACACTGGGCTCGCTTGCTCACTATTGGATTTGACACCTGATGATCTTCGGGGAGACAGACAACGCCTCGGGCATTTGTTAGAGACTTTTGTCGTCCAAGAACTTCGCAGACAAGCCAGTTGGAGTGAGCGCCCACCGGTTTTTCATCACTTCAGGAATAGGGATGCCGTAGAAGTGGATCTTGTATTGGAAAGAGGGCCAGATAAAGTTTCAGCTGTGGAGGTCAAGCTGTCTGCAACAGTTACAGCGAAAGATTTTAGAGGTTTGAAAAAAATTCAATCGGCATTGGGTAACCGTTTTAAAAGTGGAATTGTTCTCTACGATGGGGAGGAATCGCTACCGTTTGGAGAACGGCTTTGGGCAATACCTTTGGGGAGAATTTGGGACAGAGAATAAACACTTCTATCAGATAACAGGAAACTCTTTCAGACTTAAAGGTCCCAAGAATAAGGCCACCAGCTTCAGGCCTGAAACCTGCACCAAACCCCATGACCATAACCAAAACCCATAACCTGTAATCCATCCTGGACAATTTACCCGCCAACTGTTCATAACGGATGTCACCATGTGCTGACTTGCAACCACCTCCCTTGCATCGGGAGAAGTTGTGTCGAACCCTGCCCTGGAAACTTGCTCGCGGCCCTCAAGTGCCAGGGTTTATCGCCCCCGCCGTCCAGCAAAAACTCTACTCCATAAAATTACCAGAGAGAACCTCGAAACGTTCTTGACCGACGATGAACAAGGGGACGATTTCTCCGCCCACGTTCCACTCCACGTCGAAGCAGCCTTTCGCCAGTACCTGAAATGCGGCCTGCTCTGCCATGGATTCGCCAGGGCCTATTGCGCCGGTTGCGGTCACGATTTTTTGCTGGCGTTCAGCTGCAAAGGCAGGGACATTTGCCCGTCCTGCTCAACCCGCCGCATGGTTGAGACCGCTGCCCACATGGTCGATAATGTTCTGCCGCGTGTTCAGTTCCGCCAATGGGTTTTGTCGGTACCGAAACGTGTCAGGTGGCACCTGGCCCACAAACCGGAAGTTGTCAGTGGCCTGCTTGGAGTTTTCCTGCGAGCAGTGGAAACCACGATCAGGCAACGCAGTCCCGAGGCCCCGCCAGGATCCAGATTTGGGGCAGTTGTTTTTGTCCACCGGTTTGGCAGTTATCTCAACCCGCATATCCATTACCATGTCCTGGTAACCGACGGTGTTTTTTCCGCAGGCCAGGATAATGAAGCCGAGTTTCATCCCGCACTTAATCTTGATGATGATGACTTCCTCGCAGTTCAAATGAAGATGCGCAAACGAGGCCTGCGCTGGTTGCATCGACATGGACATCTTGATGACCTGGCCGTTCACACCATGGACAGTGCCGATCATGCCGGTGGCTGGTCTGTCAATGCTTCGGTGACCATACCGGATTGGGATCGCCATGGACTGGAGCGATTGGTTCGGTATTGCGCCCGTCCACCGATTAGTCAAGAGCGACTCGGGAGGTTGAACGATGAGACTCTGGTATATTCACTTCGCAAACCAACGGTTGATGGCAGAACTGAACTGGTGGAATTGCTTCACAATCCCGCTAAAGCGATGACTCACGCCACTGGAATTGCTGGACCGATTGTCAAAGTTGATCACCCCTCCTCGGGTTCACAAGCACCGGTATTGTGGAGTGCTGGCTCCGAACGCAAAGTTGCGCAAAGCGGTCATAGAAACAGCCGGTCCATCGGGAGCGAACTTGCAACTGTTGACCGAGGCTCGGGAAAAGATGGACATCGACCAGCAGGATTCAGCGACGGACAAGCCGCAGAGCGGAGCTCGCCAAACAGCAGCGCGATGTTGGGCCATGCTGTGACCAGGTTGCCCA
>JAAEOA010000312.1 GCA_024223715.1 bacterium
GGTTTTCCAGAAATGTTTTCCAATTTTGAGTGGGCCGCCCTTTTCGTTTTACCATGTACTTGGCCACCGTCGATTCACTCACGTCTATTCCCAGCATGACCAATTCACCATGAATTCGTGGGGCACCCCAAAGCGGATTTTCGAGAGACATTTTTCTTATGAGATTGATGACCTCGAGGGGAAGGTTGGGGCGGCCATAGTCCGTGGGTTTGCTTTTCCAACGCCAGAACAGCCGCCAACTTTTTCGGTGCCAGCTGATAACAGTTTCGGGTTTCACTAGGCGTAGCGGACTCTTCCACCCAGACCAATAGCGACTAAAAACAACCCAGAAGGCTCGCTCGCGGTCCCTGAACTTTGGCCTTTTGACTTGGCGTTCCAGGACTAGGATCTGCTGACGCAGAGCAAGGTTTTCGAGCAGCAGGTTGCGTTGGGGACGAAGGAGGTCCCGGAAGTAGTTGAAAATGAGGTAAAGCATTGAAAATATATCGTGTTATTTGTACAAGAATGGAGGATTATTTTGCTTGATAGGCTGGGAAATTATGGTAGCCACAAGGGTTGAAAATGTGATGCGTCCCTACTTGGAGGCATCAGTGTGACTCCAGCAAAGAATCCCGCGGCCTCAGTTCGTCAACGTTTGCTCAACCGTTCCAGAAACGAGGGCCGGCCTTTCAATGAATTACTTCAGTATTATGCCATGGAGCGGTTCCTCTACAGGTTGTCTCAATCGAATTTAATAAATAGTTTCATTCTAAAAGGCGCTATGATGTTGAGCGTTTGGCGGGCACCTGAATTTCGCCCACCCATGCACACCCAATGAGCCGGAATGAAGCACTTTGGAGGGGCTAAAAAACTAGTGACCTTGCAGGCTGGTAGCGATTGGCAGGGTGTGAAAACAAAATAATGAACTCGGTGGCTTGACGGCACGGACGGGTTAGAGTAGCCAATTTTTTTTGTAGGAACTCCCGTGGTCTATTTCAGGCACAGGATGAACACCACACGGAAGTGGCGTTTTATTTGCTTGAATGCCAAGGGTTTGCGGATGTTGCGTTTTAACGTGGCTCCGAATAAAGAGTCTCAGCCAGGGGTACTGCTTAACAGCCGGGTCGTGAAAATTGCCTGCACCTCTCTGAAACTCTTGGAAAACGTGCACACAGACCGTTTTTGCTTAACAGCCGAAATGGACTTATATTAGAACCTGGCCAAGGTTCAATAGAACCGATGGCCCACCAGATTCCTCTGAACGTCAGAGGATGGGGTTCGACTGTCGCTAGGATTGCCAAAATGGTGTCTTGGAAAGATTGCCGAACCATTTTGAAGCGAAGATGGATTTGCCGGAAGAAGCCGGCGGTCCCGAACGCTTTGTTATGCCGGCAAGCCGGCACTTGGAGAAAAGACCTTGAAGAAATTGTATGTGGGCAACCTGCCCTTCACCGCCTCAGAAGATGAAATCCGCGAAACCTTCGGCCAGCACGGTACTGTACACTCCGTTGCTCTGATCAACGACCGGGAGACTGGTCGTCCCCGTGGATTCGGCTTCATCGAAGTCGACGATGGTGACATCGAAGGCATGATCTCTGCCCTGGACGGCAAAGAAATGGGCGGCCGCGCACTTCGCGTGAACGAAGCTCAGGACAAACCTCGCGGTGGCGGCGGCGGTGGCGGCGGCTACGGTGGCGGCGGCGGCGGCGGCGGTGGCGGCGGTCGTTGGTAGGTTTAAGCTGGAAATCCGGCTGTCAGCCCTTTGGTTGATATGGCCCCGTTGCTGTAATGGTGACGGGGTTTTTTTGTTGTTAAAATAATTGGCTTTAACCGACTGTCATTGAATATACCAAACGATTTGTTGTATAATTTCCTCTGTGCCTACCATTTATTCCATCCGACCCCATTTCAAACGACCCAGCCGGAATAAACGGCAGGCGTTTCGCTGGAGGACATCAAGTTGGTGACGGAGGGCGATGTTTTCAAGAACAAGAGTCTGTCGGCTTTTGATTGAGGAAAGCAGGAAATTCAGCATGTGTTTTAGCATAATGGGACGTATCGTCTGCGGGAGCTAAGTCGTTAGATTTCAATGGGGACGGAATAAACGATAGGCACAGTGCTTTCCTGAACGTAACTGTAATGGGGACAATGCTGACGGACTTTTTGGAAGCCACAAGATTCTCAAACTAAACAATCTTCTACATTCAGCTGACTTTAAAAAATACCGCATATCCATGCGATACCTTCCGCATTTTAAAACTGATATAATTCCCTACAATTGATTCGCTGCATTCCAGCCGAACATACAACATGATGATCAATGCGAAAGGATCTTGAAATGACAACCGCCATATCAAAACTGCTTATTTGCCTGATAGTCACCATCATTGCTATTCCTGCTGTAGCCTGGCAGGAAAATGGACTACTTGTCGATGCAGGAGTTGAAATATCCCACGAACCTATTGGATCCATCGACGATGGTTCCGGAGGTATGATTGTAGCTTTTTCTGATCAAAGAATTGAAAATGAATACCACATTTATGCACAACGTATGGATGCAAACGGCAATCGAATATGGGCTGAGGGTGGTGTACCCATTTGCACTTATAGCGGTGGTAATCAGTATCTCCCTACTATTTGCTCTGACAACAACGGTGGTGCTTATATCGTCTGGCGTGATATTGAATCAGAAGGAAGCAACAACATTTACGGTCAGCACATCAACTCATCAGGGAATACTACTTTTGCCATCGACGGTACCAAGATAAATAGTAGCTCTGGAAATATCGTGACCAACCCCATCATTACCTCAGGAGATGACGGCTCAGCTTACGTTGTTTGGAACCAAGCCGCAGGAAACCTAAATAGTCTGCAGATAATGCGCCTGGACCAGTCCGGTAGGTTGTGGTTCAGCCAGAAAGAAATCACCTCAGTCAATCTGGGAACTCTAAATGATGTTGTTATGGATTTCACTTCTGAAGGTGCAACCATCGTGTGGGACAGGTATGATGCCTTTGAGAATAATTTATATTACAGCACCATTGGCCCCGATGGTGTTTTTGTACTGGCTTCCACTCCGTTTAAGCCAGATACTTCTGTTTACCAATATAATTCCCAAATTGAAGCTGACCCCTTGGGTGGGTATTTTGTCTGTTGGCAACAATATAGTGATTCCGGCTATGATGTCTACGTAGCTCATGTAAACACAGGAGGTTCAAACCCGGGACCTAAACTGCTTTTATGCGATCTATCGAGCCCCCAGGAACAGCCAATGATGACCACTGTTGAAGATGGCGTCATTATTGCCTGGCGAGATTATCGTTATGACGTGTGGAATATTTATGCTCAGAAGCTGACACCAAATCTCAACCCTTTATGGACAACCAACGGTGTTGCCCTGAGTACTGGTAGCAGCTATAAAGGCCTGACAAAACTAATTCCTGACGGTTCAGGAGGGGCTATTGTCAGTATGCTGGATACCCGCAACAACTCTAACTGGGGAATTTTTCTGCAACGCATCAAGAGCACAGGATACCTTGCTTGGAGCGGTGGAGGAACGCCCATCACCACCCTGGGTTATACACAAAACCATTCGGGCATTATCAGTGATGGCGCCGGTGGTGCAATTGTGGCTTGGCCTGATATCGATTCATACAATGGCGCCCTGATGGTTCAGCGCTTGGAACGTAACGGCTACTGGGGTTATCCCGCCCCTTCCATCGATTCAGTTGAAGATATTCCAGGCGATCAGGGTGGGAAAGTAAACCTTACCTGGTATTCCAGCCGGCTGGACAATTGGGCCGATGACGACATAAGCAATTACTCATTGTGGCGAGCCCTGCCCAATGGTGAAGTTGCCAGGGCCTCGGACAACTGGCAGGAGCTTATTCGCAATCAAAAATCGGCTGGCCCCATTGTCCGCAGGGAAGTCGTTGCCAATGTAACTTATTTCTGGGAATTTATTGAGTCAGTGGATGCTTACAATCTTCCTTCCTATTCTCGGGTGGTTTCCACCAACAGCGACCACACCGAATCCAACTCCGGAATACATTTTTTCCAGGTCATTGCCCACGGGCCTTATAGTGGAGAATTCTGGATATCTATGGAAGCTCAGGGCTGGTCGATTGATAATTTAGCCCCAGCTCTTGTTGCAGGCCTTTCGGGAAATTCAGTGAGCAAATCTATTGGCTTTGATTTGCAATGGCATACCAATACCGAAGCTGATCTGCATCACTATGAAATTTACAGAGGCCTTTCGGAAGATTTTGTCCCTTCAGTTTCCAATTTTGTTTCTGCCCCCACCGATACCACTTTCCTGGATACTGAATGGGACGACAGTGGATGGTATTATAAAGTAACCGCAGTGGACCTTCACGAAAACCTTGGTGAATTTGCCACCTTGGCCACAAATGAAGTTTCAGGTATTGATTCATCACCAATTCCCAACAACACTGCACTGAAAGGTAACTTTCCCAACCCGTTTAACCCCAGCACAACCATCAGTTATGACTTGGCGATTTCCGGGCCCGTGCGTCTCGATATTTTCGAAACATCAGGCCGTCTGGTTCGCACCCTTGTTAATGAAGAGCAGGGAGCCGGTCACCAGAATGTGTTTTGGAATGGACGGGATAGTAATAATCGGAATTTGGCCAGTGGAGTTTATTTGTATCGACTGCAAACGGATGAGCAGGTTCAGAGTCGGCGAATGACTTTATTGAAGTAGTCCGCGTTTCTTTATCTGATTTGACCCATTACGGTCGCCAGGCCCAGGGAGGCTTGGCGACCAGAAAAAACAATACTAAATATCGAGACTAACTATTTCAGCAAAGTAATCTTGTCGGCCTGTCCCTATTGAAAAGTCCATAACCAAGTTCATTCCCTCCGATCATTA